>NZ_MAON01000022.1:0-328753 GCF_001922505.1 Staphylococcus sp. MB377
TAGAATTATTTAATACATATCACTACGTTCATGAGCTAAGAAGATTATTAAAAGAAAATCAAATAGAGAAATTTAATCATAAACTCTTTTCTATTCATCTTTCAGATGTGTGTCCTAAATTACGCCCAGTCATTAGAACTTTAAGACGATTAGCAGCTTTCATTGAAAATACTATGACATATTCTAACCTGACCAACGGTCCGTTAGAAGGAATTAATAATAAAATCAAACTCATTAAAAGGTTATCTTTTGGTTATAGAAATTATGATAATTTGCGTAATCGAATTATTATAACTTCGCGACTATTTGCCTCAACAACAAAAAAAGAGATTAAACAACCTAAGGTTGCTTAATCTCAATATTTGGACTCATCAGTCCGATTTGACCTAGAGCCGAATATTTAAATTATAAAAAATGTAAGATATTAGCAAAAAAATATTGAAAACGCTTTATATTATAGGTATAATTAAATTGTTAAAAAAGAACTGCGTGTTACTATTCGATTAGGCATGAGCAGATAAGCTATCATTATTTTTGTCATAAATGATGAGCTTATTTGGTCATGCTTTTTTAATGCGTAAAAAGATACATTGAAAGGATTGAATCAAAATGTTTAAAAAGCTATTTGGACAATTGCAACGAATTGGTAAAGCATTAATGTTACCTGTGGCAATCTTGCCTGCAGCTGGATTATTACTAGCAATTGGAACAGCTTTTCAAGGTGAAGCATTACAGCAATATCTTCCATTTATTAAAAATGGAGTAATTCAAAATATTGCTAGCATGATGACAGGTGCTGGTGGTATTATTTTTGATAACTTACCTATCATTTTTGCACTCGGTGTAGCAATAGGACTAGCAGGTGGAGATGGTGTAGCAGCCATTGCAGCTTTTGTCGGATTTATTATTATGAATAAAACAATGGGAGCATTCTTAAATGTTACGCCAGCACAATTGGAAGACCCATCTAAAGGATTCGCAAATGTTTTAGGCATACCTACACTTCAAACTGGAGTGTTTGGTGGGATTATTATAGGGGCTCTAGCAGCTTGGTGTTATAACAAGTTTTATAATATTTCCTTACCATCGTATTTAGGATTCTTTGCGGGTAAACGTTTTGTGCCGATTATGATGGCAACGACATCGTTTATTTTAGCTTTCCCAATGGCTTGGATTTGGCCATTCATTCAAAATGGATTAAATGCATTTAGTACAGGTTTATTAGATTCTAATACTGGATTGGCAGTATTCTTATTTGGATTTATTAAACGATTACTTATTCCATTTGGTTTACATCATATTTTCCATGCGCCATTTTGGTTTGAATTTGGTTCTTGGAAAAATGCAGCTGGAGAAATTATTCGAGGAGATCAACGTATTTTTATTGAGCAAATACGTGAAGGTGTTCATTTAACTTCAGGTAAATTCATGCAAGGTGAATTTCCTGTTATGATGTTTGGATTACCAGCAGCAGCATTAGCAATTTATCAAACAGCTAAACCTGAGAATAAAAAGGTAGTTGGAGGCTTGATGTTATCAGCAGCTTTAACATCATTCTTAACTGGTATTACTGAACCATTAGAATTTTCATTCTTATTCGTAGCACCATTATTATTCTTTATTCATGCAGTACTTGATGGATTATCATTTTTAACGCTTTATCTACTAAATTTACATCTTGGATATACATTCTCTGGAGGATTCATAGATTTTGTTTTATTAGGTATTCTTCCAAATAAAACACCATGGTGGTTAGTGATTCCGGTAGGATTAGTTTACGCTGTCATTTATTATGTAGTATTTAGATTCTTAATTGTTAAATTCAACTTCAAAACGCCAGGTCGTGAAGATAAACAAGCCTCTGTAGCTAATACATCTGCAAGTAAATTACCATTTGATGTGTTAGATGCAATGGGCGGTAAAGAAAATATCAAGCATTTAGATGCTTGTATTACGCGTTTACGTGTTGAAGTCAATGATAAATCTAAAGTAGACGTTGAAGGACTAAAAGCGCTTGGTGCTTCAGGGGTGCTTGAAGTAGGAAATAATATGCAAGCGATTTTTGGACCTAAATCAGATCAAATTAAACATGATATGGCACGTATTATGAATGGAGACATCACAAAACCTAGTGAAACCACTGTGACTGAAGATACATCAGATGAGCCAGTACAGTTGGAAGAGGTAAAAGAAACTGATATCTATGCACCAGGTACGGGTCATATTATTCCATTATCTGAAGTGCCAGATAAAGTATTCTCAGAAAAAATGATGGGTGACGGTATTGGGTTTGTTCCTGAAAAAGGCGAAATTGTAGCACCATTTGATGGTACAGTTAAAACGATTTTCCCAACGAAACATGCCATCGGTTTAGAATCTGATACAGGAATTGAAGTATTAATTCATATTGGTATCGATACAGTGAAATTGAATGGTGAAGGCTTCGAAAGTTTAGTCGATGTCAATGAACCTGTCACACAAGGTCAACCATTAATGAAAATTAATTTAGCATACTTAAAAGAACATGCGCCAAGTGTTGTCACACCAGTGATTATTACAAATCAGGGTGATAAAACATTAACATTCGATGATGTTGATTCAGTAGATCCTGGTAAACGCATTATGACAATTAAATAATAAAACAAGCCTGGGACATCATATGTGTCTCAGGCTTGTTTTATGTGTTGGCAGTCGATGACTGAATTGAAAAGGTGTTGTCTCAAGGTTTTCAATTCTAATCCTCTTTGCCATGGCGGGGCGACGAATTCAGAAAGAATGCTGTCCCCCTTATTTTTTATTTAATAAACAACATTATTCAGTTATATCATTCTCAATTAATAATTTGATAGCTTTATGATCTGTAGCATTTCTGAATAAATCATAAGCATGTTCAATATCACTTAATTTACTATAATGTGTCATGAGTTGTTCAGGTTGAATGATTTTAGATTTGAGAGCTTCCAACAATTCTTCAGTAGTATTCGCCGAAACTAAACCTGTTGTCACATTGATATTCTTAATCCATAATTTATCGATATCAAATTGTACTGGTAATCCATGAACACCAAAATTAGCGATTGTCCGTCAACACCAATTAACTTTTGACATAAATCAAAGGTTTGTGGAGTACCAACATCTTCAATGGCTACGTCCGCACCACGATGGTTCAATGTTTTTACTTGAGCAACAGCATCTTCAACATTCGTTGAATTAATTGTATGTGTAGCACCTAATTCCTTGGCAGTTGCTAAACGATTATCATCCAAATCGAGCATAATAATTTTAGAAGATGAATAAAATTGTACTGTTGATAATGCAGCTAATCCAACTGGACCTGCACCTACTATCGCAACCGTACTACCTGGTTTAACTTTACCTTTTAAAACACCAATTTCATAACCCGTTGCTAAAATGTCAGAGAGCATAACGAGTGCTTCGTCTGGTAAAGATTCTGGTGCATGGTATAAAGAGTTGTCTGCGAAAGGTACTTTAAAATATTCTGCTTGTGTACCATCTATGAGGTGACCTAATATCCAACCGCCATCTTTTTCACAATGTGCATAAATACCTTTTTTACAGTAGTAACATTTACCACACGACGAGATACAAGAAACAATGACTTTATCTCCAACTTTGAAATTGTTTACACTTTAACCAACTGATTCAACGAAACCAATACCTTCATGGCCAAGTGTTGTGTTTGATGGTACTTCCGATGTATCGACTTTAATAATATGTAGATCAGTACCACAAATCGTGTTTTGACCATTCTAATAATTGCATCTGTACTTTCCGTAATGATTAGCTTCTCTTTATCAATCAGTTTTGCAAAGCCTGGCTTTTCATAAACATAAGCTTTCATATGAATTATTCTCATAAAATATGCGAATATTTTCACAAACACTATACTATGTAAATTTGGTTATGTATTTAATGAAAATAATATATAATAAAATAGACATGTATATAGTACGCTCATTAAATGTTGTATAGTTAAAGTAGATGAAAAATGCATGTAAACGTCGTAGAATATAATTGAATGATGACTTAAAGGAGATTATATTTTATGGAACATGAAGGCTTGTTAGTCGCCGAAAGAGAAATAGAAGTTAACAATTACGATATCGATGCAATGGGGATTGTAAGTAATATCGTCTATATACGCTGGTTTGAAGATTTACGTACAATATTTATTAATGAATATATGACATTTTCAGAAATGATGAAGCAACATATATCGCCAATATTAATGAAGACAGAAATAGAGTATAAAGTTCCAATTACGATACACGATAAACCTGTGGGGCGTTGCTGGTTTGTTAAAGATGGAAGAATGAAATGGGTATTTAAATTCGAAATTACCTCTGGAGATAAAGTGCATTGTATTGGACAGCAAACAGGTGGTTTCTTAGATTTAGAACGTCAAAGAGTAACTAAGATGCCAGAGGTATTTCAAAACTTATTAAAATAAGTGAAAGTATAGGTGAGGATATGGCAAAGCATTTGAGTAATATGGAAGCCTTCCATCAAATTATTAATAATAATCAGTTAGTAGTAGTTCACGTAATGCGGGATCATTGTTCAGTGTGCCATGCAGTATTACCACAAATTGAAGATATTGTAGCATCTTACCCTAATGCAGAACTCGCCGTCATAAATCAATCAGATGTCGAAACCATTGCAGGTGAATTATCTATATTTACTGTACCCGTTGATTTAATCTTTATGAATGGTAAAGAAATGCATCGCCAAGCTCGATTTATAGATATGCAACGATTCGAACATCAGTTGAAATTAATGTATGATAGTTGCTCTGAAACATAAAGTGAGAGCGGGGCCCCAGCAAAGAGAATTTCATAAAGAAATTCTACAAATAAAGCAAGGTGGGGTTTGGGGCCCCAGCAAAGAGAATTTCATAAAGAAATTCTACAAATAAAGCAAGCTGGGGTTACGAATTAATTTCTGTCCCGCTCCTTACGCACTTACTTTTAATATCAGCACATTTGATCAATGATAGCATCGGCTTGTCGCTGATAGTCTAAGATGATATCAGCAGAATGATGTAGCTGTGATAATTCTTCTTTTGAGAGAGCTAATTCAATAATTCGGTCAGCACCATTTCCGTTAATAACGGTAGGTACACCGATATATACATCACTCAATCCATATTCACCGCCAACGTAACTTGAAACATTCATAATGATATTTTTATTAAATAAGATGGCTTCTACGATTCTAACTAGACTTAGTGATATTCCGAAATTGGTTGTGCCTTTTCGAACATAAATATCGTAACCAATTTGAGTTGTACGGTTGGAAATGGAAGTCTTAAATGCTTCTATATTCGTATTAGAAGGTAATAAATCTAACACCGGCTCACCTGCAATTTGTGCGTGTGACCATACTGCGACTTGTGAATCACCATGTTCACCAATAATAGGTGCATAGACTTGATTCGGTGCTACATCGAATTCTCGACTTAAAAAGAATTGGAAACGCGCAGTATCTAAAGAAGTGCCTGAACCAATGATTTTATTTTTAGGAAAATTCGACACTCGTTTAACGACGTAACTCATAATGTCGACGGGATTGGAAGGTAATACAAAGTAGCCATCGAAACCACTATCTACAATACGTTGAATCATTGGTACAAAAATGTCTACATTATCTTCTAGTAGCTTAAGACGTGTTTCACCTTTAGCAAGTTTAGCACTTGCACAAATCACTATAATATCAGCGTCTTTACAGTCTTCATACTGTCCGACATGCACATTTACGAAGTTATCGCCAAATGGAGTCGCATGATTTAAATCCCACACATCTGCTTTAGCCTTATCCTCATCAATATCTATAATTGTCATCTCATCCACTAAACCTTTAGCTACGATTGCATGTGCAAACGCAGATCCTACATAGCCACTTCCAATAAGTACAATTTTATGACGTGCCATAAATCGTTGCCTCCTTTTATAATTTGAAAATTCGGATAATTTATATAAGGATAGCATGTTTTCCTTAAAATGAAAATATTGTTTAACGATAACAGTGTTAATTACTAAATGAATTGTCGTTTAAGGTTTATAATATAGACATGTATAGGAGGTCGTTTAAGCTATGAAAAAAAGTATGATAACCGTAGCAACATCTGCGATAATAGGAACGTTAGCATTTATTAAAGTTAAAGAGAAACGCAGTTACAAAAGTTTTATAACTGAAAAATATATACGAATGTCTGGCATGAAAAAAACGTTTGAAAATGAAGCGGACGCGAAAAAAGCATTGGAAGAAACGAAAGAAATTACAGCTGGAAAATATGGTGGCACTAGTTATGAATTTAAACATGACGTTCGAACAAAAAGTTGGAATGGGTGCGTCACATATATTGTGAATGACCAACGTAACCATCAACAAAAAGTTGTTTTATATATTCATGGTGGTGCATGGTTCCAAGATCCACTAGATAATCATTTTAATTTTATAGATGAACTCGCAGGACAACTTGATGCGAAGGTCATTATGCCGATATATCCTAAAGTACCTCATCGTGATTATCGTACTACATTCGAATTATTAAAACTTATTTATGATAAACAAGCTGCCAAAGTTGAAAGCAGTGAACAGCTTATTGTGATGGGAGATTCTGCAGGCGGACAAATTGCATTGTCATTTGCCGAATATTTAAAAGCAGAAACTACACTTCCACAACCTGGACATATTGTAATGCTATCTCCAGTGTTAGATGGTACGTTAAGCAATCCAGATGCTAAAACGTATGAACGCATTGATCCAATGTTAGGTATAGAAGGTAGTAAATACTTTATAAAATTATGGGCTGGCCAATTACCTATTGAGGACTATAGAATATCGCCAATTAACGGTGACTTAGAAGGATTAGGTCGATTATCCATTTTTATTGGTACAAAGGAAACGTTATACCCTGACGCTTTAAAATTATCCCAAATGCTTAATGATAAAGGTATTGAACATGATTTTATGCCAGGATATAATTTATTCCACATTTATCCTATCTTCCCATTACCAGAAAGACAGAAATTCTTTACACAACTTAAATCAATTATTCTATAAAAATTAAGCGCCGAGGACGAGATGATTACTAAAGTGACACGATGAATTCACGAAGAATTCTGTGCTATTCAGGCTAGTCATCTTTCAATTCCTTGGCGCTACATTATTGATTACATTTCTTCAGGTTGTTTCTTAAGTGACAACATTAAAATTAAAATAAGAATTAATACGATTCCAATGACTTGGACTGATTGGAAAGTAACACCAAGCCATAATGCACTTGTAACAACTGCTATCACTGGTTCAATCGTACCTAATAACGTTGTCTCCTTAGGTGATAAGTATTTAAGACTATCTATAAATAAATAAAATGCGAAAGCAGTCCCAGCGATAATCCCAAAAATTAAATAAATGATTGTAGATGCACTCATGTTGCTAAAGCTAACATCCCATATAGGATGTTTGAAACTCATTGCACAACCTGAAATAATCATTGCCCATCCTACGATTAGAATTGAAGGGAACTTTTCAAGTAAGCCTGTGGCATAAATCGTGTAAAACGCAAGTGCTAAGCCAGAGATAATTCCCCATAACAAACTCGTAGGTGATACGACTAAATGAGAGATAGATCCATTTGTTAAAAGTAGAAAAGTCCCAATTAACGTCATTGTAATGGCTAAAATATCAAAAGGACGAAATACGTCAAGACCACGTATGACGAACCAAATAATGATATAGACTGGTGCAATGTATTGGAGAAGTGTAGCTACTGCGACATTGCCGGTTGCGATGGATGCCATATAAGCGTATTGGACAAAAAGCATCCCGATTAAACTATATATAAACAAATTAACAATTGTTTTGGGCTTCTTAAAAACAATAAACATAGATTGCTTAGGATGTAATAGTTTGTACAGACTCAACAAGAAGATGCCACTTATTAGTAGGCGAGCAGTAACATACCAATCCACTTCAATATCTCGTTGATTAAAGAGTAAGTCGGAAACAGTCCCACCTAATCCCCATAAAGTAGCACCTATAATTGCAAATAATACTCCTTTTAATCTGTGTTGTGTGTGATTCATTGAATGCACCTCCATCTGTATTTTGTTTTATTATAAATCTCATAATATAATGTATATAAATTTGATAATACTCAAATAGTAATTAAAAGTATCAAGATATTGAGGTAGTGCGATATGGTTTCTAAAATTATTATTAATGAAGACTTAGAAGAAAAGATTAATTATCCTGATCGACGTTGGCCACATGTCATTCTACATACATCATTGAGTGAGACATTACTCGGATATATACCTTTACATTGGCATTATGCCTTGCAATTTATGTATGTCACAAACGGTGTGATTAAGGTAAAGTTAGCAGAAAATACATTGGAGATACATGAAGGGGAGGGATTATTTATTAATTCAAACGTTGTACATGAAATTCGTGACGCGAATGAAGGCGCGCGTTTCTATTGCTGGAACATTGGATTGCCCAATGTCACGGAATATATCAATTTTACTTATGTTAGTCGAATTGTTGATCAAGCGCAATCCATTCCATTTATTAAATTAATACCAAAAGATGAAGAAAATGTAAGTTTGTTACGGCGTATTGAGATAGTAGGACATATTTACTTATCACAAAGAGATTATTATCAACTGCAAATTCTTAGCGAATTTTATCAATGTCTAAATCATCTTTTAAATATTTTTAATCAATATGAACAAATCAATCAATATTTCTTTGATCCAAGAGTTAAACAATGTATTGAATACTTACAAAGTCATTATCATAAAAAGGTGCAACTGAGTGAGTTAAGTCATATGGTTCATATGAGCGAAGCGGAGACGATTAAGTTGTTTAAACGATTTGCAGGGGACACGCCATTCAATTTCTTACAAAATTATCGACTAGAGCAGAGTGCTAAGCAACTCATGTATCATCATAAAAATGTGACTGAAGTGGCAATGGATTGTGGATTCTCAACTACAAGTTACTTTATACAAAATTTTAAGCAGAAATATTCACTCACTCCTAAGCAATTTCAAATAAAATATGCAAAGTATTTAAAATAAAATAGGTGCATAGTGTCATCAATCAGATGAGCTTGCACCTACTTTTTCAGTATTTGTATTTGAAATTGTATCATTTGTATTTGAAACGGTTTCTTCTTTGGCAACATCATCACTTGTTGCTGAAGCTTTATTTAACTTTGTATCATTTATGCTTTCGTTAGAATCTTTAGTAACACTATTAATGTGTTGATGGTCTGTGTCTAAAACTGAACTACTCATATCATTGCCTTGTAAGCTACCCACAAGAATCAATACTAAATAGCTTGAACAAACTAATAATACCATTGCTAAATATATGCTAATTGCTATCTTAACAGGTTTAGTCAAAGGTTTACCCATCAGTATCCTCCTAAAGTTGTATCTTTAATTACCTCTAAATTAACATCAGTATTTTAATCTAATGTAAATGCGACGTAAATATTTGATGATTTTTCAAATAACTAGAACTAAATTTAAATTTTAGAAAAATATTTTTAAAATCATTCTTTATTTGTAAAAGTAAAATATTGAATATTTCTAAAAAAATTAATCTTTTTTAATATAATTTTACATTAGATTTACAATGTTAAAACTGACTAAATACGCACATGATAGCATATCCTTATTAGAAGTAATAATTTATTTATTATGTTCATATGAAGCAAGAGCGTTTGGATTTATTAGTCACTTCTATAGAAAATGTTTAAAGACATTTTTGATATACATAGCAATGAAATACGTATTTAGACAACTTAATATTAAAACAATTAAAGAGAGGTACTACACTGTGATTCTCATTATAATTTGTATCGCATTGATTTTATGGCTTGGTATTAAAGAGAAGAATCGCCATACTAATCGACTCAATAAGATTCCAATTAGAATCAACATAAATGGTATTCGTGGTAAATCAACGATTACGAGAATGATTTATAGCGTATTAAGAGAAGACCATTATCATGTTATTGGTAAAACCACAGGCACAGATGCTCGAATGTTGTATTGGTTTACTGACAAGGAATACCCCGTTATTAGAAAACCACAAGGTGCGAATATTGGTGAACAACGTGACATTGTGCGTAAAGTTGTTAAACAAAAAGCTGACTCTTTAGTTAATGAATGTATGGCAGTTAATCCAGACTATCAAATTACTTTTCAAAAAGATTTAGTTAAAGCCAATATAGGCGTTATCGTCAATGTCATGGAAGACCACATGGACGTGCTTGGACCTACACTTCAAGATGTTGCTCAAGCGTTTACTGCAACAATTCCTTACAAAGGGACTTTAATTGTTATGAAAGACGACTATACGAAATTCTTCGCAAAAGAAGCTAAGAAACGTAAAACAAAGTTAATTGTCGTAGATAAAGATGAAGTTCCAGAATCATATTTAAGAAAGTTTCCATATCTCGTCTTCCCAGATAATGTTGCTATTGCATTAGGCGTTGCAGAAGCTGTTGGCGTTGATAAGGAAACTGCATTGAGAGGCATGTTAAATGCACCACCTGATCCTGGTGCGGTTGAAATCAAATACTTTAATGCAAATCGCACACGAAATGTATTTGTTAATGCATTTGCTGCTAATGAACCTCAATCGACAAAAGCTATTTTAAACAAAGTTGAATCTTATAACTATCCATATACGAAAAAAGTAGTGATTTTAAATTGTCGTTCAGATAGGGTAGATAGAACGCGTCAATTTGTTGAAAACTTTATTGATGATGTAGACTTTGACACACTCATTTGTACAGGTAAAAGTACACAAATGGTGACAGACTTAATGCAACACTTACCTGATAAAAAATATCTTAATTTTGAAAACCGTGAGTTCCCAGAAATTGAGAAAGCTATTTTGCAAGAGTCACAAAACGCACTCATATTCTGTGTAGGAAATATTCATGGTCCAGGTGGTAGAATAGCAGAATTTATAGAAGGGATAGAATAAAATGATAGGTTCAGAATTATACTTCTCTCTATTTGTCGGTATTGTATTAAGTTTAATATTTGCCGAGAAATTTGGGATTAATCCAGCAGGACTCGTTGTACCGGGTTATTTAGCACTTATATTCGATCAACCCATCATGTTGTTATCTGTGTTAGTCATTAGTTGTTTAACATTTTTCATAGTTACATATGGTATTAGTAGATGGGTTATTTTGTACGGAAGAAGAAAATTTGCGGCGATGATTTTAACTGGGATGGTACTTAAATTCCTGTTCGACTTGATTTATCCATTGACGCCATTTGAAATGGTTGAAGTGTCTGGTATTGGTGTCGTTATTCCTGGAATCATTGCGAATACAATTCAAAAGCAAGGTGTCGTGATTACGTTATCATCAACGATGTTACTTACATGTATCACGTATGTCATCTTATTCTTATATAGCTTTATTAATTAATCGCGAGCAAGGAGCGCAGAGTAATGAAAAAGAAAAAACGGTTATCAGCGAGCGAATGGTTACTTAAGCAATCGAAACGTCACAAACGTTTCAATTTTAGCTATACACTTATCGTTTTAATTGTGGCACTTGTACTTCTAGTATTCGCTATTAGAGCTGTAAAAGTTGAGCCAGTCGAGGCAATGCCAAGCTCAGGTAATGATTATATTCGTAGTACATATTTAGGCAATATCACATTGAATAAACATTTTCGACAAATGGATCTTAACGAAGTGTTTAAAGGGTTAAAGCAACCACTTCAACAAAGTGACTTTTCAACTGCTTCACTTCTAGTGAGCCATTTCTCAAATGATCCTAAAACGAATATTAAGAAGAATATTGAGAATATTATGTTCTTGAAAAAAGAAAATGTTAAAAGTGTCAATTTAATTAATAATACGATTGATAACGTGCAAGCCCAAGATTTAAGTAAACAAGTGGAAGCACAAACGGATTATAACTTTATGACTGGTAATGGCTCTAACCCAATTAATAGTAAGACGGTGCAACAAACGGTTAAAGGTAAAAAAATAGCTAACGTGTCATTCACTGACGTAGGTTCAAACTATGAAGATCCACTTAAAAATACAACATCTATTAGTTTAGACCCAAAAATATTTGTTCCATTAATCAAAAACTTAAAAGAAAATAACGATTTAGTTGTCGTAAACGTGGATTGGGGTATTACCAATGAACGTAGTGTGACGGATCGTCAAAAAGAATACGCACATGCGCTAGTGAAATCCGGTGCAGATGTAATCATTGGTCATAACTCAGTTGTCCAAAAAGTTGAAAAATATAAAAATGCAAGTATCTTCTATAGTTTAGGTAATTTAACATCAGATTCATTCTTATCTAAAAACCAAAAAGGTATGGTAGTTCAGCACGATTGGAATGGGCAGCATAATAAATTTAGCATTACACCTGTACGTGGTGCAGATGGCAAAATAACGAAAGACAACATGAATAAGATGGAGGCACAACGTTATTACAATAATATAAATGATAAATCAATTCACCTTAAAGAGGAGAATGGAGGATATACCTTTGAATATTAAAAAACATTGGTTAGGTATTGTAACAACGCTCATTATAATTGCAATTCTATTGATGGTGACGTTTGCCAAAGCGAACGAAGGCCTTGATAACTATGAGAAAAATGAATTAAAAGATGCAACGGAGCAATATTTATCTAAAGGGGCCAGTTAGTATGAATATTTATAGTAAAGTGACATTATCAGTCATTTTAGTTATCACCATTTTAATATCATTTGTCTTTTACTACTTTAATAAAGAAGACAGACCTGATAAAGATACATTATTCGAAAATAAAATTGCAGATCATAAATCATCTGGCAGCAATAAAAAATATGGCGTAGCATCTAATAATGCGATTGCCACGCGTGTCGGTAATAAAATTATTGAAGATGGCGGTAATGCAGTAGACGCAGCTATGGGTGTTTCTTATGCGCTAGCGGTATCAGAACCGCATTCGTCAGGTTTAGGTGGCGGTGGTGCCACGCTTATATATAACGGTAATGAAGGCGAAGAACCAAAGATGTACGAATATAAAACGCTATCTTCTTATAATTATAAGAAAGGCGATGAAATTGGTACACCTGGATTTGTGCAAGGTATGCATGATATGCATCAACGAGAAGGTAAAATGGATGAGAAGAAAATTTTTAGTTACGTAGTGCCATTAGCCGAAGATGGCTTCGAAGTTGATTCAGAATTAGAGCGTAGTTTGAAAATCTACGGTTCTGATATCGATCGAAATTCACCTTTCTTCAAAGGAAAACGTACAGTACGTGAAGGCGATGTAGTTAAACAGCCCGCTTTAGCTAAAACACTTAAAGGTATTAGAGATAAGGGGCCTAAATATTTCTATAAGGATATTGCTAAGAGTGTATCTAAACAAATCGGTAGTGAATTAGTTGAGAAAGACTTTTCAACATTTAAAACTGAAGAAAAGAAGCCAGTATCAACTAAATATTTAAATAATACAATATACTCTGCATCAAATCCTTTAGGTGGGGTTTTAATGTTACAAGGTTTAAAAATTGATGAAAGTGCCAATTCAAATAATGATAGAACAGATTATATCAATGGCATTATTAAATCACGTGATGTAATGTACCGAAATAGAGATATTGTTAATGGTCAGGAAGCGAATAATGACTCACACTTATCGGAAAATTATTTATTAGACAATTTAAATAATGTAAATAGTGGCGGTAATGAAATGAATAGTGATTTTGATACATCATTAGATACGACGAGTACAACTCATTTTGTTGTCATTGATAAGAATGGTAAGCTTGCTAGTACTACAAATACATTATCTAGTTTCTTTGGTTCAGGTAAATTTGTTAAACAAGGTTTCTATATGAACAATTCTTTAACAAACTTCTCAAGTGATCCTAATAGTCCGAACTATGGTGGAAAACATAAAGCACCACGTTCTTATACATCACCATCCATTGTTGTTGGTCCGGATTTCTATATGGGTATTGGTACACCAGGTGGAAACAAAATTCCTACCATCTTAAATGAAGTGTTGATTGACTATTTAAGAGGTGACGGTTCCCTACAAGAATCTATTGATAAACCACGTTTTTATAACGATGGTGGTACAGTTTATTATGAGAATGCGACAAGTGATGAAGATATCAATACATTCAAGAGTATGGGATATGGTGTTAAAGAAAAACGTAATGACGCAAACTTTGGTAGTGTTCAAGGCGCAATATATAATAAAAATGATCAAACT
Organism: Staphylococcus sp. MB377; assembly: GCF_001922505.1. Taxonomy (NCBI): domain Bacteria; kingdom Bacillati; phylum Bacillota; class Bacilli; order Caryophanales; family Staphylococcaceae; genus Staphylococcus; species Staphylococcus sp. MB377. The sequence continues at coordinate 14,301 of NZ_MAON01000022.1, forward strand.
GTTGAAATCGGTCAAGATGTTGGTAATAGATAATGGTTTGGTAAAAGCAAAATAATATTTTTGAGAGGCTGGGACAAAATAAAATGTCTCAGCCTACTTTATTATTTTGTCAGTAGATGACTGATTTGAAAATGTGCTTGAATCAACCTTTTTTCAAACCTAGTCATCTTTGACGGGGTAGGACAACGAAATAAATTTTGAGAAAATGTTATTTCTGTCCAACACCTTTTTCTAAATAGGAATAAAGGGAAAAGAATTGAAATCATAGTTTACTATTGAAATTATCATTAAAATCGATATGATAAATATATAGGTTATAGAATTTAATATTAAAATTATATAAAATAAATATATATTGAATTGTTTACATGATATGTAAGATGAGCGCCTCTTATAATGATGGACAAGGTGGAATGGTTATGGAAGATGTAGTATTAGGAATAGACTTAGGTACGAGTGCAGTTAAAATAATAGCTGTTAATCGACAAGGAGAAGTAATTGCTTCAACGAGTGAACCTTTAACATTGATACAAGATCGTGCCGGTTATAGTGAGCAAGATCCTGAAGAATGGTTTAAAGTGGTTAAGAAAGGTATTAAATATATTAATGAAGTGCCTATAATGGCGAATTATACTGTCAAAGGGATCTCGTTCTCAGGACAAATGCATGGTTTGGTGCCATTGAATAGCGAACATAAACCTGTACGTCATGCCATTCTATGGAATGATACCCGTAACTCTGAACAATGTGCGCAAATCAAAGAAGTATATGGTGAAAGATTGAATGGCAATCCTATTCTTGAAGGATTCACACTTCCAAAAATGCTTTGGATGAAACAAAATGAGCCATCACTTTGGGAACAAGTAAGTGTCTTCGTATTGCCTAAGGATTACGTACGCTATTGTTTAACAGGTCATATTCACATGGAATATTCTGATGCAGCCAGCACATTACTATTAAGTCCAAAAACACATGATTGGACTAGAGATGTAGGTGAACGATTAGACATCGGAGATATTTATCCACCTTTAGTACGTTCAACAGAGGAAGTTGGAGTAGTTCGTTCAGAATTAGAACAAGAGCTTGGTTTCAAAGCTCCTGTAAAGGTTTATGCTGGTGGTGGAGATAACGCATGTGGTGCCATTGGTGCAGGAATCATTAATGGTAACGATACGCTTTGTAGTATCGGGACATCAGGTGTCGTACTCAATGTTGAAAGCGAAGGCTACACTGAATACAAGAACAACATACATTTCTTTGATCATAGCGTTCCACAAACATTCTATGCTATGGGCGTAACCTTAGCAGCAGGTTACAGTTTAAATTGGCTTAAACAAACGTTCTTTGAACATGAAAGCTTTGACGATATCGTTAAACAAGCAAGTATCTCAACAATTGGTTCTAACCACTTATTATTCGCACCTTATTTATCAGGCGAACGTACTCCACATGGAGATGCTTTTATAAGAGGCAGTTTTATTGGTATTAGTGGTAGCCATAATAAGGCAGATTTTGCTAGAGCAGTATTAGAGGGTATTACCTTCTCTTTATATGACTCTATACAATTAATGCGAGAAGCTGGTAAAGAGATTACGCATATTACTTCAATTGGTGGAGGTGCGAAAAGTTCATTTTGGTTGCAGATGCAAGCAGATATCTTTAATGCTACAATAAGAAAGTTAAAACACGAAGAGGGTCCTAGTATGGGCGCTGCGATGATTGCAGCATATGGACTGCAATGGTTCGAAAGTTTCGATGAATGTGTAGATAAGTTTATAGATATTGCTCAAACATTTGAACCAGACGCTAAAAGACACGCACAATATGAAGCATATTATAAAGTATATAAAGATATTTATCGTCATACGCATCAATTAACTGAAGCATTATTAAAAATTGAAGATTAATTCAATGATAATAAACTGGAGCAGCAATGGTTGTTCCAGTTTATTATGTTAAAAACTAAATCATTTTAATTTTGCAACAATTTCAAATGTGAGCACTTTGTTATGTAAAGGTTAGTTGTCACGTTAAAGTGAAAATATCAACAAAGAAATGTATACAATTTACCCGAAATTTCAAATAATAAATACGCTGTTGAAAAGGTTTACAAAGTAGCTTTTATTAGTGTAAAATAACACATATTATTTATTTCTTTTCAAAAAATTTAAAACTAAAAATATTTTAACCTCAAAAAGTTTCTAAATGTGATTTATTTCACAATTTTATTTTATTGTCATTGAATATGTCTTGAAATCGTTTTCTTCACGTTGTAGTATGACTATGGTAGTTAAATAAATAGAAAGAGGTTTTGGGGAATGAATATCATTTTAGGAGTAGGAACACTCGTATTAGTGCTTATCGTTATGACGCTATTCTTAAACTTTGCGCCATACGGTAAACAAGGACTACAAGCTTTATCAGGAGCTGCTTGTGCAACTTTCTTACCACAAGCATTCCTAAGTTACGCTATTGGTGGCGTATTCCATATCGAGTTTTTACAAACAATAGGAGATTTGGCAGGAAGCCTTGCAGGTGTTGCAGTAGGTATCTTAACTGGCTTGAAAATGGGCATCTCACCTGTTTTTGCAGTAATCATAGGACTAGTATTACACGACTTTAAATTATTACCAGCATTTATAGCAGCGTATATTATTTCATTCGGTATTAAATTTATCGAGAAAAAAGTCCCAGAAGGGTTGGACTTAATTGCTGTGATTTTAATTGCTCCAGCACTTGTATTTGGCTTAGCTACAGTTATTAGCCCAGGGGTTATGGCTGTATTAACTCAAATCGGTGGTGCAGTTACATCAGTAGGAGACAGCAATCCATACGCATTAGCAATTATTTTAGGATTAGTAATTCCAGTAACGGGTATGACACCACTAAGTTCAATGGTATTAACTAGCTTATTAGGACTAACTGGTATACCAATGGCTATCGGTGCTTTAACATGTACTGGTTCATCATTTGTTAACTATGTATTATTTAGCAGACTTAATATTGGCGGAAGTAAATCAAAAGCATTCGCAGTATTTGTTGAACCATTAACACAAATCGATTTAATCGCAAAATACCCTCTACAATTATATGGTACGAACGCAATTATCGGTGTTGTAAACGCTTGTATCGTTACATTCAGCGGACTCGTAATCGGTGTTAAAGGTATGGCAACACCAATTGCAGGTGCAATCGTCTTATTCGGATTTAACGATGCTACAAAATCAATAATTACAATCATCGTCGTTGCAGTTGTAAGTGTGGTATTAGCATTTATCTTCAGTACGTTAATTAAAAAATTCAACCTAATGAATATGAGCATAAAATTGCCTAGCAAACAGAAACAACCTAAGGAGAGTGTTTAATTATGGCTACTAAAAAAAGCTACGATTATCAAAGTGCATTTGATATTATTGGCCCTGTAATGATGGGACCTTCAAGTTCTCATACAGCAGGTGCAGTTAAAATTGGCAACGCTGCTTATGCAGTATTAGGTGGTATGCAGCCAGATAAATTAACAATTCATTATTACGAATCCTTTGCTCAAACTCATCAAGGACACGGTACAGATTTAGCTATCGTTGGTGGTGCAATGGGCTATAGCACATTCGATAGTCGTATTAAGAGTTCATTAGCAATCGCTAAAGATCAAAACATTGAAGTAAATATTATCGAAGAAGAAGGCGACAGTATTGGTGAGCATCCTAACTGTGCGTATCTTGTTGCAGAAGGAAATGGTCGTCACATCGAAGTAATTGGTAACTCAATTGGTGGCGGTACGATTAAATTAAAACGCATCAGTGTAGAAGGACTAGACATTGATTTTAACTATGGTTTACCTATCTTAGAAATGGATGGAGCGGCAAATAAATCAGAAGTTAATCACTTTATCAATGATGTGAATGAACTTGGTGCAGACATTAAAGAGGAAATGACACAAACGGGCGATAATTTTAGTTTAGCAGTATTACCACTAAACAAAGCATTATCTGAATCAACGTTAGATCAAATTAAAGAAAAATATAGTCACTTAAATATATCCTATATTAAATAGAGGGGGATTAAAGATGTTTGATTCAATTAGAGAAACTATAGACTACGCAGTCGAAAATAAAATGTCTTTTGCAGATATTATGATTCAAGAAGAGATGGAACTTTCAGGCAAGACGCGTGACGAAGTTAGAGAAACAATGAAACAAAATTTAGACGTCATGAGAGATGCCGTAATTAAAGGATCAACTGGCGAAGGTGTTAAAAGTGTAACAGGTTATACTGGCCAAGATGCCATTAAACTTGCTAAATATAACGAGAATAATCATGCCTTATCAGGACATGAAATGGTTGAAGCAGTTAAAGGTGCGGTTGCTACTAATGAAGTAAACGCAGCTATGGGTATCATTTGTGCAACTCCAACAGCTGGATCCTCCGGAACGATTCCGGGCGTATTATTTAAATTAGAAAAAACACATGACCTTACAGAAGAACAAATGATTGATTTCTTATTCGTTTCATCATTATTTGGTCGCGTTGTTGCTAACAATGCAAGTGTTGCAGGTGCTACAGGAGGTTGCCAAGCAGAAGTAGGTTCAGCTTCAGCAATGGCAGCAGCAGCTGCAGTATCAATCTTCGGTGGCGAACCGGAAGCATCTGGACACGCTATGGCATTAGCGATTAGTAATTTACTTGGTCTAGTTTGTGACCCAGTAGCAGGTTTAGTAGAGATTCCATGTGTAATGCGTAATGCAATTGGTTCTGGTAATGCATTAATTTCTGCAGACTTAGCATTAGCTGGTGTTGAAAGTAGAATTCCAGTAGATGAAGTTATTGAAGCTATGGATAAAGTAGGACGTGGCTTACCAGCTGAATTAAGAGAAACAGGACTTGGTGGTTTAGCAGGTACACCAACAGGAGAAGCAATTAAACGTAAAATCTTTGGTGAAGCTGAAGTTAATAGCTTTTCATAATATAATTGAAATTAGAAGCCATTCTTGAATGTCAATATGACATTTAAGAATGGCTTTTTTAATACTTATGACAGATTTATCATTTTGGCAGTAGCTATCTGGTTTGAAAATGCACTTGAATCAAGTATTTTTAAATCTAGTCGGGGCCCCAGCAAAGAGAAATTCATAAAGAAATTCTACAAGCTAAGCAAGCTGGGGTTTGGGGCCCCAGCAAAGAGAATTTTATAAAGAAATTCTACAAGCTAAGCAAGTTGGGGTTTGGGGCCCCAGCAAAGAGAATTTTATAAAGAAATTCTACAAGCTAAGCAAGCTGGGGTTTGGGGCCCCAGCAAAGAGAAATTCATAAAGAAATTCTACAAGCTAAGATAGCTGGGGTTAAAACGAAATAAACTTTGAGAAAACATCAGATATGTTCTACTTCCATTTATTTATCAGAAAATTTAAAAAAGTTATTGCAAAATTTCACTAATACGTTTAAAATAGCCGAAAAGGGGATGATGATATGCTAAGGTTATGTATCATCTTTTTTATATTCGTGACTAACACAACCATTACACAGTTATGGACAGTTGAGGGAACATGGGAGAATCTCTTATTACAATCGATGTCACTAAGTATGATTATTGTATTCCTGTTTTATTATGTGGGTTTTGTAATTGCGGAGAAAAAGAGGAAACAAATAGAAACTTTATTTAAGAAAGAATTCTTTCATGAGAAGGAAGACTTTTTTGAAAAAGACGATAAAAGAAAAGTAAGTGAGTAAAAGGGGCTCACTTACTTTTTTTATTTGTCATGCAAATCATATTGGTAAAAAGCAAGATCTAACCAGCTATCAAATTTGTAGCCAACATTTTGAATGGTACCTGCATGTTTGAAGTTAAACTTTTCATGTAATTTGATGCTGCTATCATTGGAAGCATCGATACCAGCTACAATAGTACGATAATTTCTAGTTCTGGCATCTTCAATAAGATGTTGTAATAATTGAGAAGCAATGCCTTTGCCTCGATTTGATTTATCTACGTAAATCGAATGTTCAATAGAATATAAGTAAGCCGGCCAGTTTCTAAATTGACCGTAAGTTGCAAAACCAACAGCCTTGCCAGCTTGTTCAAATACAAATATAGGTTCATTTGCTTTATTCTTCATGTCGAACCAAGCTTTACGTTCATCTAAAGTTTGAATATCGTATGTGTAAACAGCTGTAGTATGCAATATTGCATCATTATAGATTGATAGTATTGCCGGTAAATCTTCAATTTTTGCTTCTCTAATCATTATGGCACCTACTTTTCTAAGTTTGTATCAGTTTAAAACGAGATTTCAATTGTTGCAACTATATGTAATTAAATATGACACGATAAATTAAATTAAACTTACGAAATAAACATGATATACTATGACCTAAGAAAGTCACGTTAAAGGAGTAATACATAATGAAGAATTGGATTAATCGATTGATGACGATACTTGGTGTCATACTCATCTTAGTAGCAGTGTATCTATTTGCTAAACCACATATCGATAATTATTTACATGAAAAAGATAACGACAACAAAATAGAACAATATGATAAACAGGATAAGTCTAGCAATAAACAAACACCAACCATTCCTAAGGATAAAACTAAAATGGCAGGGTATATATCAGTGCCAGATGCAGAGATTAAAGAACCCGTGTATCCTGGACCAGCGACACCAGAACAGTTAAATCGTGGTGTAAGTTTCGCTGAGAAAGATGAATCGCTAAGTGATCAAAATATATCAATTGCAGGTCATACATTTACCGATAGACCACATTACCAATTCACAAACTTAAAAGCAGCTAAAAAAGGTAGCAAAGTATACTTCAAGATAGGAAAAGAAACACGCGAATATAAAATGACTAGTATACGTGATGTTAATCCAGACGAAGTTGAAGTATTGGACGAACACAAAGGTGAAAAGAATCAATTAACATTAATTACTTGTGACGATTACAATGAGCAAACCGGTATTTGGGAAAAACGTAAAATCTTTGTGGCGAAACAAGTTAAATAAATAATAAACACCAATCGTTACATAAAACATAAATGCTAAGTCATTAGGAGTGATACAAGACATCCCATGTAGATCTTGTGTCACTCCTTTAAATTTAGCATTAGAAATAATCATGCTATTTTTATTAATTGTATTTAATTCCAGAATGTGAATATAGTTTCATCATGTTAGTGTGAACTTCAACCCTAATTAGATGACATATATAATAAATGTGAATACAACGGACTAGGGGGATTGCACATGGTTAAAGCTATTGCAGTAGATATGGATGGTACATTTTTAGATTCTAAGAAGAATTATGATAAAGACCGTTTTGAGAAGATATTTAAAGCATTGAAAGAACGCAATATAGAATTCATTGCTGCAAGTGGAAATCAATTTGCTAAATTACAATCTATATTCGGAGAAAGAGATATGTTCTTTATTTCTGAAAATGGTGCAGTTATTTACAGAGGTGAAGATTTATATAATTATCGTAGCTTCAATCAAACAGACTACAAAGAAGTTGTTGATTATTTAAATATTGATAGAAATATTAAAGAATTTATTGTTTGCGGATTAAAGAGTGCCTATATATTGAAAGACACGAGTGAAGCATTTAAGGAAGATGCGCATTTCTACTATCATCAGTTGGAGGAAATTGATTCTTTTCAACCATTACCGGATGATGAATATGTCAAGATTGCGTTAAATATTAATCGAGATATGCATTCAACACTTGATACTGATTTAGAGGAAAAGTTTAACAATACTATTAAACTCGTATCGAGTGGACATGATAGTATTGATATTATTATGCCTAATATGACAAAAGGGCAAGCACTTCAACGTTTATTGGATGAGTGGCATATGTCTGCTTCTGATTTGATGGCATTTGGAGATGCTAACAATGATAAGGACATGCTTGAATTAGCCGAGCACAGTTATGTAATGGCTAATAGTCATGATGAAACACTATTTGAAGTTGCCAAGGCAGTTGCTCCAAGTAATGATGAGCAAGGGGTATTACAGATTATCGAGCAAGAAGTATTGAAATAGCTTAAAAAAGGAGAACTCTCAATTTTGAGAATTCTCCTTTTTAATTATTAAACACATATCTTAGTTTAATTGAGTTTCACATTTACCAGTATTAATAACTGATAATGCTGCGTTTAATCCGCCTTCAACTAAATTTCTCACAGCTTCATCAGAGAAGAATGCGATATGTGGAGTGACCAAAATGTTTTCATGTTTAATTAATTCTAATAACGTTTCATCTTCGATCTCTTTACCTGTCCAGTCATATGTGAAGTAATCAGCTTCATTTTCATATGTGTCAATGGCAGCACCATATAAAGTACCATCATTTACAGCATTAATTAAAGCTGGTGTATCAATAACAGCACCACGAGCTGCGTTTACTAATACAGCGCCTTTTTTCACTTTGCTAAACATGTCAGCATTGAATAAGTGGAAGCTTTCTTTGTTAGCAGGTACATGTAAAGAAATGATATCAGCATCGGCAATTGCTTCTTCAACTGAATCTTTATATTCTAAGAAATCTAATGAGTTGTTTGGATATGCATCATAGCCTACTACTTTTGCACCAAAACCAGCATAAATTTTACCAGTTGCAGCACCAATACGACCTGTACCGATAATTGCAACAGTCATGTTTTTAACAGGTGTAGACATGATAGGTGCAGCCCATTTGAAATTATGTTCTTGAACACGTTTTTCAATCGCAGGGAAGCGACGAACTAATTGTAAAGCGATAGAAACTGAATATTCAGCAATAGTTTCTGGTGAATAACTAGGTACATTTGAAATGATAATGCCATGTTTTTTAGCTAACTCTAAATCGTACATGTCGAAACCAGCAGTACGTTGAGCAATTTGTTTAATACCATATTCTTCAAGTTTAGGATAAACAGAGTCTGCTAATTTACCAAATTGCATTGTAGTAACACCATCGAAACCTTTAGCTAAATCAACTGTGTCTTCACTTAAAATTTCTTCAGTTGTAACAACTTCAACATTGTTCGCTTTACCCCAGTTTAAAGCGTCATTTTTCTCGTAATCACGAGTTCCATAAAACATAATTTTTGTCATTTTAATAACCTCACTTCATTTTGTATGAATTTATAATTAATAAATAAGTTTTCTTAAGTTGTCTATAGAAATGTGAATATTAATAGGAATAATGATTTGAAACATCTCTATTACTTAACTTACAAATACATTATATTGTGAATTTATTCACAAATCAATAGGAAATACGAAATTTATTTTTCGATTGTTAAAAAATCACATAAAAATAGTAAATTTACATTTATTTTTTAATGATAACTTTTGTAAGCGTATAACTTTAGGCTAAAGGAAATGTACTTTATAATCAAATTAGTACTATCTAAGGAGGATATATTTCATGAGTTCAATGCAAGAGACAATAATCAATGCTTTTAATTTTAGACATGCAACAAAGGAATTTGATCCTAAAAAGAAAGTCAGTGACTCAGACTTCCACACAATATTAGAAACAGGTCGTTTATCACCTAGTTCACTGGGATTGGAACCTTGGCGTTTTGTTGTTATTGAGAATGAAGATTTAAAAGAAAAATTAAAACCATATAGTTGGGGAGCACAAAAGCAATTAAATACAGCAAGTCGTTTCGTTATTATTCTTGCACGCAAAAATGTCACTGCAGATTCAGAATACGTACAACATATAATTCGAGATATTAAAAAATACGAAGAAAGTACGATTCCAGCAGTTGAAGATAAATTTAATAATTTCCAAACGAATTTCCATATTAACGATACTGAGCGAACATTATTAGACTGGGCAAGTAAACAAACTTACATTTCATTAGCTAACATGATGACCACTGCAGCATTATTAGGAATTGATTCATGTCCTATGGAAGGATTTGATTTAGATAAAGTTACTGAAATCTTAGCTGAAGAAAATGTTATCGATACAGAACATTTCGCACCATCTGTTATGGTTGCATTTGGTTATCGAAAAGAAGAACCAAAAGATAAAGTTCGTCAACCCGCTGAAGATGTTATTGAATGGATTTAATATAGAATCAAAAAGGAGAGCAAAGACTCTCTTTTATATTATCCATAAGTGATAGATTCTATAACTAGAATTAATGATGTTTAAAGAGCTTAATACACGGAAAAATATTAAAAGCAAGTTAGTGTATTTAAAAATGTAAATAAGGTAAAATAATAGTAGTTTTAAGTAAACGCTTACATTTCGCTGTAAACACAACGCACATAAGGTTTTTCATAAATTTATATAAAGGGATGATGAAAAATGGCAAAAGTAAACGTTAGAGATTTCATAGAGGAACAGTACGGTTTATTTATCAACGGTGAATTTCAAGCAAGCGAAAGTGGAGACACATTAACTGTAACTAATCCTGCGAATAGTGAAGATTTAGCTAAAGTAGCTAAAGCAAGTAAATCTGATGTTGATAAAGCAGTACAAGCTGCGCAAGATGCTTTTGACAGTTGGAGTAAAACATCTAAAGAAGAACGTGCGGACTATTTATTAGAAATTAGTCGTCGAATTCATGAAAAAGTGGAACACTTCGCGACAATTGAATCGTTACAAAATGGCAAGCCTTATCGAGAAACGTCAACAATTGATGTGCCATTAACAGCAAATCAATTTAAATATTTTGCGAGTGTATTAACAACAGACGAAGGTTCAGTCAATGAAATTGATGAGAATACAATGAGTTTAGTTGTCAATGAACCAGTAGGTGTTGTTGGTGCTGTAGTTGCATGGAACTTCCCAATTTTATTAGCGTCATGGAAATTAGCACCAGCATTAGCTGCGGGTAATACAATTGTAATTCAGCCATCTTCTTCTACACCATTATCATTAATTGAACTTGCGAAGATCTTCCAAGAAGTATTACCTAAAGGTGTCGTAAATGTATTAACTGGTAAAGGTTCAGAATCAGGTGATGCAATCTTCAATCATGAAGGTGTAAACAAATTATCATTTACAGGATCAACAGACGTTGGTTACGGCGTTGCGAAAGCAGGTGCTGAACGTATCGTTCCAACTACATTAGAACTAGGTGGTAAAAGTGCTAATATCATCTTTGACGATGCAAACTTAGATCAAGTTGTTGAAGGTGCACAATTAGGTATTTTATTCAACCAAGGTGAAGTATGTAGTGCTGGTTCACGTTTATTAGTACAATCTTCAATCTATGATAAAGTAATGCCTAAATTAAAAGAAGCTTTCGAAAATATCAAAGTGGGCGACCCATTTGATGAAGACGTTAAAATGAGTGCTCAAACTGGCCCAGAACAACTTGAAAAAATTGAAAGCTACGTAAAAATTGCTGAAGAAGATTCAAATGCTAATATCTTAACAGGTGGTCATCGCTTAACAGATAATGGACGTGACAAAGGATACTTCTTCGAGCCCACAATCATCGAAATTAAAGATAATAGTCATCAATTAGCACAAGAAGAAATTTTCGGACCAGTTGTAGTAGTAGAAAAATTTGAAGATGAAGCTGAAGCAATTAAAATTGCGAATGATTCAGAATACGGCTTAGCTGGTGGTATCTTTACTACTAATATTAACCGTGCATTAAATGTTGCTAAAGCAATGAGAACTGGTCGTATTTGGATTAACACTTATAACCAATTCCCAGCTGGTGCGCCATTCGGTGGATATAAAAAATCTGGTATCGGTCGTGAAATTTATAAAGACGCTATTAAAAACTATCAACAAGTTAAAAATATCTTCATTGATACTAGCAATCAAACAAAAGGATTATACTAAGATAGCTAGTTTATAAATAAAAAATGAATATCATTTAAATTGAATGTGAGCTATCTGCAAAGCCGAGACTTTGCAGATAGCTCTTTTTATGAGTTTAAAAGATAAGCGCATATGATATAGTTACAAATTATATATTGTAGAAGTTTTATTTAGAAATTGATAGATTGAGACTTTTTTAAATTAAATAAGTTATAATACAATTTAAGTCTTTAAAATCTATATTTTGCAAAGGGAAAAATGATGAAAAAATTACAAGTAATATTAATTAGTTTTATAATATTAGTACTCACCCTGAGTGGTTGTTCTAAACATGATGAGAAACATTCGAATGACCATGAACCAAAAGAATTAAAAGTAGGATTTGTACCATCCCAAAATTCAAAAACGTTGAACGCTAAAGTGAAACCGTTACAGCAACAGTTGTCAAAGGAATTAGGCCTTCCAGTTAAAGTACATGTGGCAACTAACTATAATGCAATGGTAGAAGCTTTAAGATCAAAGAAAGTGGATGTTGCATTTATTTCACCAGTGTCTTATACCATCGCACATGATAAAGGTGTTGCAGATGTACTGTTGAAATCCAAAGGCTATTTAGTAGATGATAAAGGTAATACAACTAATAAATTAGTCGATTATTATCGCTCACAAATCGTAGTTCGTAAAGACAGTCATTTACATAAGTTAAAAGATTTAAAAGGGGCTAAAGTAGGATTACAAGACCCAGAATCTACTTCGGGATATATTTATCCAATGGCAAGCTTAAAAAAAGTTAATGTTAATCAGAGTGATATCAAAATTGCTCAAATTAAAGGGCATGATCAAGCATTGATAGCCTTGTTAAACGGTGATGTGGATGCTGTAGCTACATATCAAGATGCACGTGCTGATTTAAAGCAAGATTATCCCAAAATATATAAAGACACTAAAGCGATTTATCGCACGGATAAGATACCAAATGATACGATTTCTGTGCGTGGTGATATGAGTAAACAGTGGAAAACTAAAATCAGTAATGCTTTTTTAGATATTAGTAAATCTGAAAAAGGTAAGAAAATACTTACAGATATTTATGGGCATCATGGCTATGAAAAAGCAAAAGATAGTGACTTTGATACAGTAAGAAAATATAGAAAACTTGTCGAGGAATAAAAATTTAAGATTAAGCCTGGGACATAAATCAATGTCTCAGGCTACAAATATATATTGGCAGTAGTTGACTGAATTAAAAATACACTTGTAGCAAGCTTCTTTTTAATCCAAGACAAACTTGTTATTGGGGCGGGACAGAAATAAATTTTGGAAAAATATTATTTCTGTCCCGCCCCCAATCTATTTAAAATGACATGTTTTATAAACGATGCCAAATATTAATCATTCTATCCTGGAACGACACTTGTATCACTGTGAACTGTAATATCAAAGCCTTCAGGAGATGTAATATGTTCTTCTTTAGCATTTGGTTTATATATATCGAAATGAACTAAGCCATAAGTAGTCTCGTTATCTGTTCTAGCTTGGTTAGATTGCCATACATTAGCAGCGATATGATGATGGTATTTTTGAGTAGACATGAACAAAGCTTGTGGGAAATTAGAAATGTGTTCTAAACCTATTTGTTCCACATAAAAGTCACGTGCTTGTCCGATATCGTGTGTTTTAAGATGTAAATGGCCAATTTTGCCATCTGCTGGCCAACCGTTCCAACCTTCTTCAGTACGTTGTGCAATTAAATCGTCCGCATCTACTGCAAGTGTATCCATTTTTACAAAATTACCATCCCATTGCCAATCTTCAGATGGACGATCTTGATATACTTCAATGCCGTTACCTTCTGGATCATTAAAGTATAACGCTTCACTTACAAGGTGATCACCACCACCTACAGGCACATTCAAACGACTAGCATGGAATAAAAAGTTTGCTAAATCTGTGCGTGTTGGAAGTAAATAAGCGATATGGAATAAACCAGCTTCTCTAAATCCAGGACGGCGGCCATCTTCTAAATATTGTAGTGTTAATGTATGACCATTAGCACCAACATTAAAGATGACATGATTGTAGTCTTGTTCTTTAATTGAAAATCCTAGTATATTTTTATAGAAGTTTGTCATTTTATTTAAGTCTTCAACGTTTAATGTAATATTAGTAACTTGTGTTGCTTCAGTAGTGTGAAATTCATTCATAATGTAGTGCCTCCTAAGATGAATAAGTCATCTTTATTTATTATTTATATTAAGTATAATAAATATACTACTAATCGTTAAATTAATCAAGACAGTTGCTTTAATACTTTAAAAGCATACAAAAAAGCTTTTAGACTAATGTAATAAAGGTGATTAAAAACCTCATCCTAGCCTAAAAGCTAATTCTGTGAAACATTTCAGTTAACTTCAAATTGTATGACAACGATTATGAAATAGATTATCCTAAATAAACATCTTGATAATCATCATTTTTCTCTAGAACGTCTTTCGCAAATGGACAAGATGCGATGATTTTTAAGTTATTTTCACGTGCATAATTAACGACAGCTTCAACTAATTGTTTTCCTAGACCTTGTCCACCTAATTCATCAGCGACACCAGTATGGTCAATGTCGATTTCATTATTATCTACTTGTTTAAACGTAATGACAGCTTGAGCATTTTGTTCATCTTCGCCAACATAAAATTGTTGATGTCCTTGTTTAATTTCTTGTGTCATAAAACGTCACTCCTTTAATAATGTCATATTACTATCTATCACTTTTGAAGAAATCTAAAACATTTTATAATTAAATATTTAATCCTAAATAATATAATAAACATAGATATTGCATTATTACATTATTAAAGATATAGTTAAAAACGAATTTATTACGCTTTGGAGGGTTCTGTGTGAAGAGGATTGGCTATCTCATTATCGTCCTGTGCATTAGTATTGCTTTATCAGCTTGTAGCACAGGGCAATATTCGGATGCGAAAAAGAAAGATGTTTCAACTAATAATAAAATAAATATCTATACTACAGTATTTGCATTTGAAAGTTTTACCAAACAAATAGGTGGCAAATATGTCAATGTGGATACGATTTATCCTCCAGGTGCAGACACCCATACATATGAACCAACTCAAAGAGATATGATTAATATTGCTAAAAGTGATTTATTTATATATTCAAGTGACGACTTAGATCCAGTGGCTAAGACGATTACGCAATCAATGACCAACGATGATATGAAATTAGCAGTTGCAGCTGATTTAAATCATCATACATTGCTTGAAGAAGACCATGATCATGAAGATCACGACCACCATCATAGTCATGAAGAGGAAAGTCACGACCCACATGTTTGGCTTGACCCAGTCTTAGACAAGCATTTTGCAGAAAAAATAAAAAATGATTTAGTTAAAAGAGATCCTCAACACAAAGCATATTATGAACAAAATTTTAAGAAATTAAATCAGGATTTAACAGATTTAGACAATAATTTGAAAACAATTACTAAAAATCCTAAAAGACAAAAAGTAACTATCTCTCATGATTCATTAGGTTATTTAGCAGAGCGCTATCACCTTCAACAAGAAGGGGTCAGTGGTATGAATAACGAAGAGCCTAGTCAAAAGGATATTCTTGCGCTTATTAAACAAATCAATCAATCGAAGCAACCTTATATCCTTTACGAACAAAATATCACTTCAAAGATAACTGATGTTATTCGTGATGAAACCAATGCAGAACCTGTAAGTTTTAATAATTTGTCTGTTCTATCTAAAGAACAAGTTAACGACAAAGACTTAACTTTCCAATCAATCATGAAAAAGAATATTAAAGCGTTGGATAAAGCGTTGAATCAATAAAAAATATCCCCAATCCTTTCATTAGGAGATGGGGATATTTTATACCTATTTATTCATATCTAATATAGCTCACCGTTGTATTGTAGTATTCTTCGAAACCATGAATACCATCTGCACCACCTAAACCTGATTCTCTCCAACCAGCATGGTAACCATTAACAACTTCTTCTGCTTCGCAATTAGCGTAAACTTCACCGAATTTTAAACGTTCTGTAGCTTCCATCACTTCTTTTAAATTCTCTGAAAAGATATAAGAAGATAAACCTGCATTTGTATCGTTTGCGGAATCAATTGCTTCATCGAAATCATTATAAGTTGTAATTGCTAGAACAGGACCAAAAATTTCCTCTTTAAAGGCACTGTCATCTTTTTTAACATTATCAAGAATTGTAGGTTCATAGAAGAAACCAGCGCGATCTAATTTATGGCCACCTAAAACTAAGTCTGCACCATTCTTAACGGCTTCTTGCACTTTGTCATCAATACTGTCCAATTGTGTTTGATTGATAATAGCACCATAATCAGTGTTATCGTCTAATGGGTCACCGACTTGTAAGTCGCTCATACGTTGTTTAGCCTTGTTTACAAAGTCATCATGAACATCTTCGTGAACAAATATACGCTCTGGGCAAGTACATACTTGACCAGCATTATTAATTCTTGTTTTGACAATGTAGTCCACCGCTTTGTCCAGGTTAGCATGAGGTGTAACTAAGACAGGTGCGTTACCACCTAATTCAAGATTCACTTTTTTTACTGTATCTGCTGCATTCTTATAAACTGCTTTACCAGCACGCATACTTCCTGTTAAAGAAATGAGTTGTACATCTTTATGTGTGGCAAGCTGTGTACCCACAGCTTCTCCAGTGCCTGGTACAATTTGAATTAGACCGGCTGGAATTGTTGAAGCACGGAATAGCTCAGCCAATCTTAACGTTAATAATGTTGTTTCTTCACTTGGCTTAATGACGATTGAGCATCCCGTTACAAGTGCTGGAATCACTTTACGCATTAAGACCATAATTGGTGCATTCCATGGCACGATACCTGCAGTTACGCCAATTGGCTTTTTAATTAATTGAATCATTTCATTCGATACATTATTTTGTAGTACTTCGCCTTTATTACGCATACTTAAACTTGTCATATAATCAATAAATTGCACAGCTTTATCGATTTCACCTTCAGCTTGCGCTAATGTTTTACCTTGTTCTTTAACATACAATTTGGCAAGTTCATCTTTGTTTTGCTCTAATAAAGGAATTAATAATTTTACATGCTCTGCACGTGTTGGTGCTGGTACTTTTTCCCATTCAAGTTGTGCATGTTTAGATTTTTCGATTGCCTCGTTAACTTCTTCCTCAGTTGCGAAAGTAATGGTATCAAATGTTTCTCCTGTAGCAGGGTTGATGACTTCCATCGTGTCGCTAGATTTACTCTCTACAAATTCATTATTTATAAATAATTGATTGGTCATTTGAGACACCTCCAATGTTTGTATTCCCTGTAACAACCGTTTCCATGCTTATTTCATTTTGAAAAAAGATAGAAATAAATAGATATTGAAATTATAATAGAACTAACATATTGACGATTAATTGAAACGCGTGTACAATCTATCTCGAAATCGAAATAAATTAAAGGTGGTGAGTAAATGGATCGCACAGAACATTCATTAAAAGCATTTATTGGTCTAAATAGAGCATTAGATACATTAGAAAAAATCGTGCAACAAGATGTAAAGAATTACGGGCTCAACGTGACGGAATTTGCAGTGTTAGAATTACTCTATAGTAAAGGTCCACAACCTATTCAACGTATTAGAGATAGGGTGCTCATCGCGAGTAGTAGTATTTCATACGTTGTGAGCCAATTAGAAGACAAAGGTTGGATTACACGTGATAAAGATCCATCAGATAAGCGTGTATATAACGCCACACTTACTGACAAAGGTCAACAATTTATGTCAGATATATTTCCACAACATGCCACAACGTTAGAACAAGCATTTTCAGTTCTATCAGATGAAGAATTGATAACGATTCAGCAAGCATTCAAAAAATTAAGTGCACAATCTACTGAAGTGTAAATCGTGCACTTTTATTTATAACGAAAATTATCTCTAAATCGAAATAAATGGAGGTTTTTAATATGGTTAAACATGATTTATTAGGTATTCATCATGTAACTGCAATTACAGATGATGCTGAACGTAACTATAAATTTTTTACCGAAGTTCTAGGTATGAGACTAGTTAAAAAAACAGTAAACCAAGATGATATTCAAACGTATCATACATTTTTTGCAGATGATGAGGGGACAGCTGGTACAGATATGACATTCTTTGATTTTCCTGGCATTCCTCAAGGACGTAAAGGTACCAATTCGATTACTAAACCATCGTTTCGTGTTCCGAGTGATGAAGCATTGACATACTATATGAAGCGTTTTGATGCATTTGGTATAAAACATGATGGTATTCAAGATGTGCTAGGTAAGAAGGTATTGCCTTTTCAAGAGGAGGATGGACAAGACTATCAATTAGTATCTGATGAAGGCAATAGCGGTGTCTCACCAGGTAAACCATGGAAGAATGGTCCGGTTCCAGAGGATAAAGCAATTTATGGCTTAGGACCAATCGAAATTACGGTTAGTTACTTCGAGGATTTCAAACAATTGTTGGAAAATGTATATGGAATGCGAACAATTATGAATGAAGAAGATGTAGCATTGCTTGAAGTCGGTGAAGGTGGCAATGGTGGTCAAGTTATTTTAAGAAAGGATTCAGAGAGACCAGTTGCCGTACAAGGATATGGTGAAGTTCATCATGCATCATTTAAAGTGAAAGATCATGAGGCTATTGAACACTGGATACAGAAATATCAAGAACTAGGCATACCAAACTCTGGTTTAGTTGACCGTTTTTATTTTGAAGCATTGTATGCAAGAATCGGTCATATTTTGTTAGAAATTTCAACTGATGGACCTGGTTTTATGGGTGATGAACCCTATGAAACGCTAGGAGAGAAATTATCACTTCCACCATTTTTAGAGGAACAAAGAGAAGCGATTGAAGCGCAAGTTCGTCCGTTTGATACAACTGGAAAAAGTTATAAATAGGGAGGTATTGAATTATGGAACCAATTACACATATTCATCATATTTCAGCGATTGTAGGAGATGCTCAAGAAACGTATGATTTATATACAAATGTATTAAATTTAACTTTGATTAAACAGACAGTAAATTATGATGATACAAAAACATATCATTTATATTTCTCAAATGACAGAGCGCAACATGATATGGTACTTACTTTCTTTAATTGGCCAAATCAATATAGAGGTCGTATCGGTTCAGGTCAGGTTGGACGATTAGCGTTTAGAATACCGAAAGATAGCATGTCACATTGGGAAATGAAATTGAATACGAATGGGATTCAAACACGTCAAACTGAATCATTCAATCGAGCAACGTTAGAATTTGAGGACATTCATGGGTTAACACTAGCGATGGTTGAGAGTGATGACGAATGTGTTAACAATGACATCATAGGATTTCATGGCGTAACAATGCTATCAGCTAATCCTCGAGCTACGGAAGCATTGTTGCGAAATGATTTAGGGTTGGAATATATTCAAGAAACAGATGACAATGTGCACTATCAAACGAGTGGTAGTGTGCACATCAAATTATTGTGAAAAAGTTTGTAAACCCACAACCTGTACGTTGGGGTGGTGGCATCTTCCATCATATTGCATGGTCAGTACCAAATGACGAGGTACATGTACAATGGCGTGATTATCTTCTTAATAAAGGCTTGCAAGTAACAGATGTGAAAGAACGATTCTATTTTCATGCGATTTACATGAAAGAACCTGGCAATTTAATATTTGAATTTGCGACTGCTGGACCTGGCTTCACGATTGATGAAGATGTAAATGATTTAGGTAAACAACTACAATTACCTCCATTTTACGAGGGAAGAAGATATGAAATAGAAGGTCATTTAATGCCATTAAAATTAAAAGAGTACTAAGGAGAGGTGACGCAAATGGAACATATTTATAGACCAGGTAAGGATAACTCACCTACGTTAATTTTGTTACATGGTACTGGTGGGGATGAAACAGATCTTATTCCACTTGGAACAGCTTTAAATCCTAACTATAACTTGTTAAGTATTCGTGGAGAAGTCAATGAGAATGGTATGAATCGTTATTTCAAACGTCTTGCTGAAGGTGTATACGATGAGGAAGATTTAGAATATCGAGGTCAACGGCTGCTAGATTTTATTTATGAAGCGGCTGAACAGTATCAATTTAATTTGAATAAAACGGCTTTAGTTGGTTTCTCTAATGGATCAAATATTGCGATTAACTTAATGTTACGTGACAAAGCACCGTTTAAAAAAGCATTACTATTTGCGCCACTTTATCCAATAGACGCTTCAACAAGCAAAGATATGAGTGATGTAGACGTTCTATTATCAATGGGAAAAAATGATCCAATCGTATCTATTGAACAAAGTGAACATGTTATTAATTTATTTAAGCAACTGGGCACACAGGTTACAGAAGTATGGGTCAATAGTCATGAAATTACACAAGCTGGATTACAGAAAGGTCAAGAAATACTGAATTCATAATGGAAAAGGACTCAAAGATGTATGGTTCGCATCTTTGGGTCCATTTTAATGTATTCCTAAATTATTTAGAGAATATTAAGTGTTTAAACCCTTGGTATAAAATGGGGATAAGGAGTATGAAGCCAAATAATCCCATGATTGGGAAGACTTTTCCAATTAAAGAAATGAAACCGATAAATGTACATATAAACGTGATGATAGCCATTATAATGATGAGTACAAAGTACCCTTTGGAAAATGGTTCTGTAAATCTGGAAGCAAATGCATACATAAGACCTACAATCGTATTATAGATAACAAGAACCATTATAATCGACATGACTGTACCTAATAATGGTGAAATGTGACTTGCGAGTAATAGGGTAGGCAATGCGACAGATTGAATATGTTCAAATTCTGTAACAAGGCCAAAATTAATCATTAATAACAATAATGTGATAATGATGCCACCAATTAGGCCACCCCATAAGCCAGACTGACGATGATGCATTCGACCGCCCATAACACTTAAAAAACTAAATGCGGCTGCAATTTGTAGACTTGCATAATTTAACCCATCAAACCACCAACCAAGTGATAGAGATTGATGCTGTTTATTGAAATGATTGGCCGCACTAAAATTTAAATCTCCTGTTATAAAATAATAGATAGCTATAATAGAAACAACAATGACTAAGAACGGTGTAACCATACCTAATACCGTAATCAGACGTTCAAATTTAAGAAATAGCGTCATCAGAATGACTAACACTAGAATTAATGAACTTAACCAATAAGGTAATCCGAAACTTTCATGTATAGTTGACGCACCACCCGCAGTCATAATCATCGCTAAGGAGAATAAGAATAGAGTTAAGATAATATCAAAGATACGTGCAATGATTGGATGTAAATAATATCGAATAGACTCAGAATGATTATGAGATTGAATGACAAAGCCAGTGTTTAATACGAACACGCCTGCTAGCGTTATAATCAAACCGGTAACAATAATGCCAGAGATGCTATAGATACCGTTACTTGTGAAGAACTGAAATATTTCTTGACCAGTAGCAAAACCAGCACCAACGACAACACCAACAAATGCGAAAGCTACCATGATACTCTCTTTAAAAAGTTGCACAATTAAAATTTCCTTTCAAATCATTTCTAAATTCATATATTTAAACGCAATTACCTATTTTAGATGAAAAGATACTAGAAATAAATAGGAAAGTTTACTCGAAGTGAACATTGTATGTCCGAAAAAGGCATTAACAGGTTGTTTATAAAATAATAATGCAGGCTTAATCAAAGTTTGATAGTATTACACAGTATAAAAAAAGTTGAATCTTATTGAGGAAGGTGTAGGTATGTCATTAGATTTACCTGTCATGTTAATCATTGTCTTATTTTTAGCATTAGGCATATTTAGTCAATGGTTAGCGACACAGATTAAATGGCCATCAATTGTAGTTATGTCGATTGTGGGCTTATTGATTGGACCAATATTGGGACTAGTTAACCCTCAAGAAACATTGGGAGCCGAAGTATTTAGTCCCATTGTGTCTTTAGCTGTAGCTGTCATTTTATTCGAAGGAAGTAGTAATTTAGACTTTCGTGAATTAAGAGGCATTTCTAAAGCGGTCATACGAATTATTACCGTTGGCGCAGCTATATCATGGGTGCTCGGTGCGATTGCATTACATAAAATTTTAGATTTTCCAATCTCTGTTGCGGTTGTGATGGGCGGATTATTCTTAATTACAGGTCCAACCGTCATTCAGCCACTTCTTAAGCAAGCAAAGGTGCGTAAGAGTGTTGACTCTATTTTAAGATGGGAAAGTATCATATTAGATCCAATAGGACCGATACTCGCATTAACAGCGTTTTATATTTATCAAATATTTGAGCAAGGTTTTGGTGTCCAAGTTATTCTCATCTTTATTTTGAAAATGATTATAACAGCCATTATTGGCTTCGGAGCATCATTCGTTTTCAATTGGTTAATTCAACGTGATTTTATTCCGCAAAATTTGATGCCATCGATTCAGTTGGTCTTTATTTTATTAGTCTTTAGTATTTGTGACCAAATATTACAAGAATCAGGATTATTAGCCGTTACCATTTTCGGCTTAATGATGGCACGTTATAAGAGACATGATTTAATTTACAAGGAGTCAGATCATTTCATTGAAAATGCATCATCTATTCTTGTATCTACCGTCTTTATATTAATCACTTCGTCATTAACGTCATCTGTATTGATGGATGTCTTGTCATGGCAATTAGTGATTTTTGCGATTGCAATGATTGTATTGGTACGTCCAATCTCTGTTTTATTATCAACAATAGGTACAGAGATCACGAAAAGAGAACGCGCTATTGTTGCAATGATGGCACCTCGAGGGATTGTCGTTTTAACTGTGGCACAATTCTTTGGAGGATTATTCATGGATGATCATGTGAAAATGGCAAGTTATATCACGCCAGTGACGTTTGGACTAGTGTTTATTACAGTTGTCATTTATGGCTTTAGCTTTACGCCATTGAGTAAGTTGCTTGGACTTGCGAGTACAGAACCACCAGGCGTTATTATAGTAGGAGAGAGTGAATTTTCATTCCATCTAGGTATGAAATTGCATGAACATGATATTCCTATTATGGTATTTAATTTGTTTGAGAATACGTCGGAAAAGGCAGAAGAACTTGGTTTTGAAGTGTTTAAGGGGAATTTATTATCAAGTAGTGATCGAATATATGCGGATTTAATTCGTTATAATAAATGTCTATTAATGACTAAGTCGTTTATTTTTAATAGTTTAGCGTTTAATGAATTGGTACCGGAGTTTGGATTGAATAATGTAAGTATGATGCCAGTGTCATTTACTGATGAACAGGCACGTAATAACTTAAATGGTCCATTACGCAATCATATTTTATTTGATGAATCACACAGTCCAAGATGGTTTGATAATACGATAAGTAATAAGAATATTGTGGAGATACTTGCAGAGGAATACGACACAATTACTGATCATGATATGATTATTTATCACGTTGATGATAATAGTGTTGTCTCATTTAATAAAAGTACTAAACCTATACCACAATATGATCAAGGCACATACGGCATCTTAAGAGATGTGTATTGAAAATAGTTTAAGTTATGTTTAATTAGAGGATTGTAAAGTAGTTCTTTGATTTTAATCATTAGAACTACTTACGTAAGTGTGTGAACACTTACGTTCATTTACGCCACTGCTCCCTTAGGAGTCTTAGCAACTATGTTTCATAATCCATTTTAGAATTACTTACCTATTTGTGTGCTTTACTATCTGTTATTAAGAATAAACAAAATAAAGGGCAATTTCTATTTTGAATATATAGAAATTGCCCTTTATTTTATGGTGTCATAAATATTTGTATTAATTTAAGTATCTATCATGCATTAATAATTTTAAGATGCGGATTTGTTCTTGAAGTACTTTACCATCATTGGTATCTCTGATTTTTTGGCGTTGCAATTCTTCATCTACAACACGACGAACTGATAATTCATCTGCACCGTCTGATAGTACTTTATCTCTTGAATCAAAATGTTGATGTGCGACTAATTGCATGCCAAATGAATTGTAAAGTAATGTATAACCCGCAATACCTGTCGTTTTTTGATATGCTTTTGAGAATCCACCATCGATAACTAACATTTTACCATCTGCTTTGATAGGGTCTTCACCATCTATTTCTTTAACAGGTGTATGACCATTGATAATTCGACCTTCATCTGGATTGAGACCGAAGTCTTTTAACATTTTGCGAATCATATCAAGATCTTCTCTTAAATAATAATATGGATTCTTAGGTTCTTTATGAGAAGCCTTATCTTCAATAAAGTAACGTTCAAATGTTGTCATCGCTCTTTTTCCGAAAAGTGAACTATATTTACCAGTCCATAAATACCACACTAAATCTGTTGATAGATCATCAGTGATTTCTTTGTAGTCGTATGCATAGCGTACATGTCTTTCAAACACGTCTAAAAGGTCACGACCTTTATGTTGTTTACCTTCAATTTCGAATGATTCCATTTCTCCATTCTCATCAACAGGGATACAACCATGAATAAGAAGATTGCCATTATATGGAAGGTAAAGTTTTCCTTTCTTCATCAAGAACGACATGTGACGTTTCAATTTCTCAGATTGTTGGAAAGAAAGTAGCAGTTTATTCATAACTTCTTCTTCCTCAGGTAATAATTTACCAGGATCTTGTGGGTCCACAGTACTGAAACATGTATCTTTTAAAGGATATGTTTTACCGTAAATCGTGATTTCATTCGTATCATAGTTGACCTTTTCCAAGACTAAACGGTCTTCCATTTCAAAGGTAGGACGACGTTTGATAATTGGCATTTCTAGTTTGAATTGAATCATCGCAATGGCTTGATGAATCTTAGTGATTTGGCTTTCTTCAAGTTTAGATAGCCCAACTGGTTTATCAGGGCGTTTCTTAGGTTTAAATGCAGGATTATCACCACTATAATGTTCTTCAGCAAGCGTTAATAACGGACGTAAATTAATTCCATAAGCATCTTCAATAATATCTAAATTATCGTATCGTGCACATATTCGAAGTAGGTTGGCTAAACATACTTTAGAACCAGCATATGCACCTATCCATAAGACATCGTGGTTTCCCCATTGAATATCAACAGAGTGATAATTGATTAACGTGTCCATAATCTTATCTGGTTGAGGACCACGGTCGTAAATATCACCAACTACATGGAGATGATCAACTACTAGACGTTGGATACTATAAGATAAACCAATAATTAAGTCGTCAGATTGTTCTAACTCGATAATTTGATTTACTAGTGTTTCATAATATGATTTTTTATTGTTGAATTCATTATTCTTATAAAGTAGCTCTTCAACGATATATGTATATTCTTTCGGTAACGCTTTACGTAATTTTGAGCGTGTATATTTTGATGAACAATAAGTAATTAAATCAATTAATTGTTCAATTGTAGTAATATACCAAACATTCAATTTTCCCTTTGAATCGAAGTTATTTTTCACAAGTTTTAATTTTTCTTCAGGGTAATAGACGAGGGCAGCTAAGTCATCGATTTCTTTTTGGGATAATGTCTTTGCATAAAGGTCATTTATTTTTGAACGGACATTACCTGATCCATTACGCAATACATGTTGGAACGATTCGTATTCACCATGAAGGTCACTGACGAAGTGTTCAGTACCTTTTGGTAATTCTAGAATAGACTCTAAATTGACAATTTCTGTTGCTAACTTCTCAGGACTATCAAATTGTTGTGATAATAAATCTAAATATTTCTCTCGTAATTCACTTTCAGTCGTTTGTGTCATCTAATTTCACTCCTGTTTGGAATTGATATTCATATGGGTAGATATGTCATAAAATCGCTTACATTAATTATCTTTAAAAAGCACTACTTTTTCAATGGTGATGCTTAAAATGTCAGAATTAATTCTTAAAGTTTAAATATATGTAAGACAAAAGCCTGGGACATAATTTAATGACTCAGGCTACAAATATATATTGGCAGTAGTTGACTGATTTAAAAATGCACTTGTAACAAGCTTTTTTTAATTCTAGTCAACCTTGCCGGGGTGGGACAACGAAATAAATTTTGGAAATATTATTTCTGTCCCACTCCCTTAACTGTTATTTAACTCGGTTTCTGTTTTTAAAGAATATTCTATAAAGTAAGTAAAGTACTGCAAGAATAATAATGACATACATAATATATGAATAATTGTGTAAACCAGCCATTAGGGCATCGAAACTACCACTTAGCATACGGCCTAATAGGATTAGGGCAAGTTCCAAATTGTAGTACCTAGTAATGATAATACTGCGAACGTAACGACATTCATTTTATTGATACCTGCAGGAATTGTGATTAATACACGTAATACTGGAATAAAGCGACATAGTAATACTGCCCATGCACCATAACGCTTAAACCAGTCATTTGCGCGCCTTACATCTTTACCTTTAAGTTTAAACCATTTACCATGTTTATCTACAAAACGATAAATACTTTCTTCGTTAATTAAACGGCATAAATAATATAGGATTAATAATCCAATAAATGATGCGATTGTTGATATAAGGAATAAAATAGGTATTGATAAACCCGACTTTACTGACATTAAACCAGCAAAGGTAAGAATTATTTCAGAAGGGACAACAGGTAAAACATTCTCTAATAAGATGAGAATAAAGATTGCTGTATAACCCCACTTACTTATAAAATCAGTGATTAATTGTTCCATTTATATTCAAGAACTCCTTTTATTAAAAGCATTATTTGTGAAATTAAAAATTCATAGTAAATTTATTATAATAAAATTTACTATGAATTACTTGTATAAACCTATGTGTATTTTTATTTTAGCGCTTTTAAATAAGAATGATACAACTTAATTGCTTCTTCATCATCTTCGATGCCATAAACATTCATACGTCCATCTTTAAATAAGGTAATTTCATAATCGTCATCTTTAATTAATTTTGCGAAAGAAGTGGATTTCACAATTTCACAGGGAAGGTGGTGTGCGTGTTCAAATATACTTGGCTGATATCTAAAGAGATATGTACGTCCACATAAGCTTTCAATATGCTGCTGGTGTTTCGTTTCTAAGAGTGAGTAGTGTTGATTCGCACATACCTCACACGCGTGATCTTTCAATATATCGACCTTCATCGCTTTATAATCGATATGCCACGTATCAATAGTGATTAGTTTCTTTGAAAAACCTTCTCCAGATAGGTAACGAAGTACTTCTGCAACTTCATAACTTGCTACTTGCGTAATAATAGTTGGTAGTACGCCATTAATTGCACAACTTTCGCCACTTGATGGCATTTGTTTTAGGAGACATTTTAGACATGGTCCTTTGAAATCAATGCCATAAACTGTTCCTTTATTGCCGACAGCAGCACCATATACCCAAGGAATTTGATGTTTGTGACACACTTCATTGATGAGATAACGAATTTTAAAATGATCCATCCCATCGATAACGATATCTGGTTTAACTTCATTTAATATATCTTCAATATTGTTTGAAGTTATTTCTTGGTAATACGTTTGTACGTCTACATGATGATTGATATGTGCAATATGTTCTTTTATTGAGTGTACTTTTGGTACCATATTTTGAGCGTCATCTTCAGTATAAAGCGCTTGTCGATGTAGATTAGACGTTTCAACTATATCCATATCAACAATTGTGATGTGATGTGCCCCCATTCGAGCAAGAAGCTCGGCGACATGACTACCTAATGCGCCGGCACCTAGAATAAGTAACTGTGCATTAGAAAGGGCATGCTGTCCTTGTTCACCAAAAGGAGAGAATCTCATTTGACGATTGTAACGTTGCATTATAAGAAACCTAAACCTTCAGTTGGGCTTGATGCTTGGGCAGTATATTTTACTGGGATTCGTCCTGCTTCATAAGACAAGCGACCAGCATGAATACCTAATTTCATTGCTTCTGCCATCTTCACAGGATCTTTAGCACTTGATACTGCTGTATTGAGTAGAATACCGTCAGCCCCTAATTCCATCGCATGACATGCATCTTTCGGAGAACCAATACCAGCATCAACGATAACTGGCACATTTGAGTTTTTAATAATGTAACTTAAATTAAGTTGGTTGTTTATGCCACGGCCTGTTCCTATTGGAGATGCTAATGGCATAACGGCATGCACACCTAATTCTTCTAAACGTTTAGCTAAAACGACGTCATTAGAAATATATGGACATACAATGTAGCCACGCTCTAGCAATACTTTACAAGCTTCATATGTTTCAAATGGATCAGGTAATAACGTTTCATCATCACCAATAACTTCTACTTTAATCATGTCACATACACCTGCATGTTTAGCGATTTCTGCAATACGAATGGCTTCTTCAGCAGTTTTTGCGCCAGCAGTATTTGGAAAAGTTATAAAGTCTTTTAAATTAATGTTTGCTAGTGGATTAGGTAAATTCTTGTCATACAAATTCATACGTCTTACTGCGAAAGTAAGTACATTTGTTTCTGAAGCTTTAATCGCTTCTGTTTGTATGTCTTCATTTTCAAACTTTCCTGTACCTAGTAATAAACGAGATTGTAATTCTAAATTTCCAATTTTAAACATTTTATCCGCCTCCAACAAATTCTAATAATTCTAATTGGTCATCTTCACGTACCGTGTGTTGATGATAATCTTCTTGTTTAATTAATGTTTTATTATGTTCAACAATGACACGTTCTGGGTCTAATTCTAGAGAGATGAGCACTTGATGAATTGATTGCTCAGTGTCGAATGTGAATGCATCGCCATTAATAATGCATTTCATGATTTAACCTCCTTGAGACATTGAAAGATTCATAGCGAGATGGTTTGACTCCAGTTAATAGCCAATTTGCAATGTCACGACCAATAACAGGGGACAATAAAATACCGTTTCGATAATGACCGGTAATGACATATAATCCATCGTCAACTCGGTCCATAATTGGTAATTCGCCATTGGTATATGGACGTACGCCAGACCATTGCTTCATGATACGTGCGTTTGCAAGTTTAGGTATACGTTCTGTCGCATAGTGTTTTAACCATAAGACGCCTTGTTCCGTATTACCTACAGAATAATTATCAAATTCGCTAGTAGCACCAATTAAGTAACGATTAGGCGCTTTCGGAACTATATAGCATCCATTAGTCATAAATACCGTTTGCTGTAAGTTTAAATCGTCATGTTCCACTAGAAGCACTTCACCTTTAACGCCGACAACCTCACGAGGCAATTGATATTGTTTTAACAATTGAGATGACCATGCACCACCTGCGACAATGATTTTCTTCGCATATAAATCACCTTGAGATGAAACGATTTGATAGTAACCATTATGGCGAATAATATCTGTTACATTTGTATTGAAGTAGCGCGAAATACGACGCTGTTGTAAGGATTTAAATAATGCTTTCGTATAATGATTTGCATTGATTTGTCCATCATTTGGAATGTAGATTGCCATTTCAGATGCAACCACACTACCATCGGTTAAATCTGCTAATTCATCGTCTGATAGTTCAATTACATTGTCATCTAAGGCGTGTAAGAATTGAAATTGTGAGCGCAAATGCTCAACATCTTCAATTTGATTTGCGATTTTAATCAATCCAGATGATTGATATTGAATATCTATTCCAGTTTCATCTTGGAGTGTTTCGCATAATTCAGGAAAGCATTCACGTGATTCTAGAGCGAGACGAAATAAGTCACTGTCTTCTGTAAATTCATTTTGTGCACCTAACATGCCTCCAGCTTTATATGAAGCATGTTTACCAGGTATATCACGGTCGACAATTGCAATGTCGAGTTGCGTATGACTTAGGTGTCTCGCAATGGACATTCCGATAACACCAGAACCAACAATAAGTACGTCATGCATCTTTCAACCACTCCTTTCGTAGATGTTGAATTTGTTGTAAAGATGCGCTCATAAAATAAGAAATTGCACAAATTCCTGCAAAGCCATTTGGAAGCCGTTGTATCGTATCTTCAGTAATACCTCCTATGGCATAGACTGGAATCGGAACTTGTAACACGGCTTTGATTTCAGACATTGATCTAGGCTGCTGATTTGGCTTAGAAGCCGTGGTAAAGATATGACCATAAAAGACATAATCTAATTGATGTTTAAAAGCTTGTTTCACAGAGTTAATAGTGTGCGTCGACATGCTTACTTCAACATCAGGATGTTGTGCTTTATAATCGAACGCTAATGTGTCCATTTCACGACAGTGCAAGCGTTTAAGTTTTAAGGATTCTAATAAGTCAACATCACTATGGATAATAATTTTGTTTCTTGGAAAGCCAGCAGCGATTAATTTTTTTAAAAAGGAAAATAAATCATCACTAGACATAGGCGTACGAAAGAGTAAACCATCGATGCCTTTATTAATTTCAATGAAGTGTTGTAAGTCTGCTTCTGTTAAATGTTTATAAGTTGTTATCGCAATAAAGATGTCTATCACCCCTAATAAATGAAAAAACGCTATCTCCTTAGTAGGAAATAGCGTTAGTATCTATGTAACGATATGTGTAAGCCACTTTCCTACGCCAGTACAAACTGGATCAGGTTCCAGGAATTATAAAGTTCTTTCTTTACTCTCAGCCTTAAACAAAGGCACTTCCAGTGGATAAATTATCTATTTAATTTTAAATAATGATGAGTAGCGTTTCATTTCAAGTTCATTTTACAATTTTTTTAAATGGAGTTCAAATTTTAATGAATATTGAGATTACAAAGCGTAAATACGAATTTAGTGAATAAAGTAACCAACGATCTACAATTTAATAAAAGAACTTTTAAATAAGATGTTGAAAACGATTTCAAAAACTGGTAATATTATTAAAAATAAATGCTGAAACCTTATGATGGTAAGGGTTTTAAGGGAGTTATTTTTACAAATAGGGAGTCTCGTGATTATATTAGACAACATATTTAGAATCAACAAATTAAAGGAAGTAGGAAAAAGAGGATATGGTACAAAGACAAAAGAAAAGTAGTGTTCGTTGGTTTTTCGCATTAGCATTTTTTATCATAGGTGTTATTGCTTACATGGATAGATCTAACATCTCATATATTGCCCCACAAATGATGGAAGATTTACATATGACAAAGCAACAATTTGGTCTATTAGCTTCATTCTTCTCATTAGGTTACGCGTTAATGCAAGTACCTTCTGGTATGTTAGCTGAGAAATTTGGACCTCGTAAGATGATTACAATCGCTTTAGTATGGTGGAGTGCTTTCACTATCTTTACAGGTATGATTAAACATCACGGTTTATTATATTTAGTGCGTTTCTTATTCGGTGTTGGTGAAGCGCCAATGTATCCATCAAACGCTGTGTTTAATGCAAACTGGTTCTCTAAAGATGAGAAAGGTAGAGCATCTAGTATGTTACTCGCTGGTTCTTATTTTGGACCTGTATTAGCGCCTGTGATTACTATTGCTATTGTAAATGCATTTAATTGGCAAGCTGTATTTTACATCTTCGGTGCTGTAGGTATTTTAATTGCAATACTATGGGGAATCATTGCGAAAGACTTACCAGAGCAACACCGTATGGTTAATGACGCTGAGAAACATTTCATTATGGAGAATCGTGACCTTGTTCAAACAAGTAAATCACTACCACCTTGGAATCAATTCTTCCGTCGTGTAAGTTTCTATGCGATTGCAGGTCAATACTTTGTAGTACAATTCGTTATTTCATTATTCTTAATTTGGTTACCAACTTATTTAACTGAACAATATCATGTTGAATTTAAAGACATGACTATTAGTTCATTACCTTGGTTTATCATGTTTATTTTAATTTTGTCTGCTGGTGCGATTTCAGATAAAATTTTACGCAGCGGACAATCAAGATTCGTTTCAAGAGGTTTAATTGCCATTGTTGGTTTCATCGTATTTGCAATTTCAATTTTCTTTGCAGTACATACTGAGAATTTATACGTAACGATTTTCTGGTTATCACTTGGTTTAGGTGGTATGGGTATATCAATGGGTATGAGCTGGGCAGCAGCTAATGACATTGGTAGAAACTTTGCCGGTACAGTATCTGGTTGGATGAATTTATGGGGTAACATTGGTGCATTATTAAGTCCATTCTTAGCTGGTGCGTTGGTTGCATCACTTGGTTGGACAATGACTTTCCAATTATTAATTATTCCAGCAGTCATCGCAGCAATTTTATGGTTGTTTGTATCACCAGACAAACCATTGATTAAAGATGAAAGTCGTGAATTAAAATAATTTCATATAAGCTAGGAAATCATTCCTAGAATCTAGCCAGTAAGTGGATTTTAATTAATTCATTTACTGGCTTATTTAATTACATTACTTGCTAAGTGCTTTGGAACATAGATTCACTAAATGTCTATTTTGAGAAAATATAATAAAATGTGTTTAAAGCTTAAAGTCACATTATTGTTTTATGTATGAGTGAAAATGGTAAAATAGTATTAAATTAATCACAAAATTGAGGGTGAAATGTATGATTATTATTAATGCCAAACTTAAAGTAAGTGAAGAACATCGTGAAGCCTATTTAGATTTAATGACGAACTTAGTTAAACATGCACGTGAAGAGGAAGGAAATACATTTTATAGCCACTATGAAGATGGAACTGAACGAAATACATTCGTAGTCGTAGAGAACTATAAAGATCAAGATGCGGTTGAAGCACACAACCACTCAGACCATTTTAAAGTGTTCAGCGAAAATATCGGCAAATATATTACAGAAAAACCAGTCATCGATGTTGCGGAAGCCAAATAATTAAAGAAATTTTCATAATAATATACATTACTAAGGTAGGATTTGAAATCTATGTCACAGATATAATTTCAATCCTACCTTTTTTGTAAATTAGACAATGGTCATCATATAACTTAATAAAAAGTGTTACCATTAAATATGTATGTTTTATAGAAAGGAAAGATAACATTGGGAAATGTTTTAAACTCACTTATCACATTTGACACAAGTAAAGTTGATCTGATGAAGGGTGTCAGACAAGGCTTGTTATTAATTATCCCAGCACTATTAGGTTATTTCCTAGGCAATTTTGCATTAGGATTGCTTGTATCGACTGGGACGTTGGCGCATATCTATGTGTTCAAAAGTTCACCCCGCTCAATGATTAGAACTGTTATCGTATGCTCATTGTCATTTGCAGTATGTATGATACTGGGCACACTTACAGTTACTGAGCCGATATTATATGGCGTAACCTTATTATTAGTTACAGTCATCCCATATTACATCTTCAGTGCATTGAAGATTGCAGGACCATCTTCAACATTCTTTCTTGTAACGTTTTGTTTACCAAGTAACTTGCCAATAGCACCAAATGAAGCGTTATACCGTGGTTTAGCAATTCTTGTTGGTGGTGCGATTGCTACATTAGTAGTCATCTTGACAATACTTTTCCAAAAACAAAAAATCGAAAATAGAGCGATTAATTCGGACTTTAACATGATTAAAGAATTAATGCACAATTATAATGATGTCGATAAATTTAAAGAAAGTACAAAAACAGCGGTAACACAGTTTAAAAATTCAGATGAATTGTTAATCACTGCTACGGCTGGAGTGAACCAGAAATTGAGTCCGCGCTTTCAAAGACTGTTATTACTCCACACATCGGCACAGGGGTTATATTCAGAATTATTGGAACTACATGAAAAAGGTATACGCCCTATACCAAATGAATTAGTTGAAATGATGGATGTTGCGATACGAAATGCATATCGAACAACAGCCTCTCGTGAAAAGTGGGCAAAAGAAGTTCATGTAGATGAAGCATTTGATGATTTATTACAATATATCTTGAAAATTGATGAAATTACGAACTTAGATTCAAGTCAAATTGAACATGAAGCAAGTGTTCGTAAACCGTTATATAGTCAACGTATCATTCATAATTTAACATTAGATTCGATTGTATTTCGAAATACATTAATTTACGCCGTCATTATGGCAGTAGCAATCTTTATTTCATTAGCCTTTAATATCCAAAAATCTTACTGGATACCATTAACAGCACATACAGTCTTATTAGGCATGACAACTCGACGTATGTTAGACCGTTCTGTTGCTCGTGGACTAGGTACTATCTTAGGAACACTTGTCTTATCAGCTATATTGTATTTCAATCCACACTTAATCATTGCCGTTATCATAATGGGTATTGCAGCGATGGTCACTGAAACATTTGTAGGTTCA
Source organism: Staphylococcus sp. MB377 (assembly GCF_001922505.1). Taxonomy (NCBI): domain Bacteria; kingdom Bacillati; phylum Bacillota; class Bacilli; order Caryophanales; family Staphylococcaceae; genus Staphylococcus; species Staphylococcus sp. MB377. Next base: position 48,425 of record NZ_MAON01000022.1, read on the forward strand.
AACTATGCGTTCGCAGTTATATTTATCACGATCCAAGTTATATTATTAAATGGTTTAGCATCAGATAACCTTTCAATTTCAATTGCCTATACACGTATCTTTGATGTATTAATCGGTATAGCAATTGCAGTTGTCGGAATTCTTCTTATTAACCGTCAAACAGCGTCTGTCATGTTACCACGAACGATTGCAGAAGTGGTTCGTAAGGAAGCGGTAATCTTCCAATATTTATTCTCAGAGAATCACTACCAAGATGATTTACGTGAAAGAGATGAAAGTTTAGCACTTTCAGTGAAAATGAGTAACATGATTCAAATCAACAATTCAGCAAGTGATGAATTGTTCTCTAATCAAGAAGTAATTCGTTATTATTATCCAAGTATATTTGCCTTGGAAGAGATTAACTTTATGTTAATGCGTGCGATGCAAGATCATCAACGTCAACGTATTTCAGATCAGCAAATGGGAGAATACCTAGTTACTTTTGAAAATTTAGCGAAACATTTCGAACTTCAAAGCCGACTTGAAATTAATGAACTCTCCGATTTACCTCAATATAATTACATTAAATCGGCATTAATGAGACTACAAAATAATTGTGTGCATACACGTAAAGATATAGATGATGTTGAAAATGGTGTGGCGATTAAAGCATAGTCCAATAAGCAAGTTTCACTCTAAACGATAGTGGTAAAGCAAACTATCAAGTTAAAAAGGAGTTTGATAGGATGCCTTGGACGATGGATGATTATCCGAACACGTGGAAGAACTTCGATGAATTAGAACGTAAGAAAGCAATTGATATTGGTAATGCTATGTTAAAAGATGGTTATAAAGAAGGGGATGTTATACCGATTGCTACACAGCAAGCTAAAGATTGGTATAAAGATGCGACGAAAGATGAGCTAGATGAATTAAAACATAAACACATTACCCAACACAAAAAAGATCAATCTGCAAATCCAAAACTAAATGACGAAAATGTACATGTCTATTTCGAAGATGATGAATGGAAAGTGAAAACAGAAGGTGCGAAACAAGCGTCTGATACGTTTGAGATGAAAGCAGAGGCCACTAAACGCGCACAAGACATCGCTGATAATCGTGGTACAAAAGTCATCGAACATAATAAGAATGAATCATCATAATTAATAGTTGCAAACCTTTATGTCTAGACGCATTGTTCAATATAAAGGTTTGCATTTTTAATTATAAATTTAATTGTTAAAAATAATGTGAAATCAAAGAGTATTATTTTTAGTTCATTTTGCAATTCGCTATAATATACAGTGATGATTAAGGAGGAAATACTATGTATGTAGAAAGAAAACCATCATTGTATATAGAAGAATTACGAAGTGAATTTAAAGATAACTTACATCATTTTAAAGATGGAGACGAAGCCTTTGATAGACTTATTGGCTTCGTAGAACTGGACCACTTATACTCCTCAGCCTTAAAAGAAATCAGTACAAAATTAGATATTCTAGATGACAACTTCAATCACGTTTATAAACACAACCCTATTCACCATATGGAACGCCGTGTGAAAGAAATGAACAGCTTAATTAAAAAGTTGCACCGCAAACAACTAGATATTAGTGCAGAAAGTGCTCGTGAACATATATTAGATATTGCAGGTATTCGCGTTGTTTGTAACTATTTAGAGGATATTTATGTCATTGAAAAGATGCTATTAAAACAAGAGGATGTCAAACTTCTAAAACGTAAAGACTATATTAAAAATCCAAAAGACAACGGCTATCGAAGCTTACATATTGTTGTGTCTATCCCAGTATTCTTATCAAATAAAGTTGAAAAGCTTCCAGTGGAGATTCAAATTAGAACCATTGGTATGGATATGTGGGCAAGTCTAGAGCATAAAATTCGCTATAAAAATAATGCGAGTACGGATGATTATAGTGATATGTTAAAAGACTGTGCACTTGAAATTGCAGATGTAGAATCTAAAATGCAATCGATTCATTCTGCTATTTCAGATAATAACTAAAACGATTAGTTTATAGTATAACTTGATGAATTGTACGTAACTTGCAACAATTCTATAAGTTATACTTTTTAATTTGCCTCTGTTTTGATAATTTTGTGATAAAATAATAATTTAGTAATATAGCAATTTTTGAGGTTGATTATGAACAGAAAATATTTCAAAACACAAATTTATCAATTGAAAAATTATCATAACGAACAAGTCGAAGTGGCATTTGCCGGGAATCAAACTTCAAATAGGGCAATTGTCTTCTTACATGGGGCAATCATGACCTACCGCATTATGACGATGTTTGAACCGTACTTTAGAGAATATAAGATGATCTATATTAACTGTCCAAGCCGTGGCAAAAGCTCAAGTATCGATCGCAATAATCACACATTAGATGATTACTCTGAACGAATTGAAGACGTTTTGGAACAAATTGTTTCGTCACAACAACTTGAAAAGGTCATGGTCATTGGTTACTCGATGGGTGGTATGATTGGCACACGTTTGTTGAAATTTAATACATTGCCTATATCGCACCTTGTTTATTTAAGCAGCGCAGCTAAAATTACACCAAACACAAGTATGCTAGCACGTTTGTTCTCTACAGATAGTAAACGTGATCACTTTAAAGATGAAATTACTGCAATTAAAAATTTGCCACAATATATTTTAAAAAAGACGGTCTACGCACGAAAAGAAAACGGACTAGATATCTTATCATTCGTCGCCCCAATTAAAACAATCATTACAGACTTAATTTATACAATTAAAGCTGATTATCTTCCAGATATTGAAGAAATTGAACAATTTCCTAAGTTATTATTTATCTCTGGCAAAGATGATGAAATCATTCCGTATACTGATTCACAAGCGACAATGGAGCAGTATAAACGCTATGGAGGAGAAACGAAAGAAATCGTCTATCCAGGTATCGGCCATATGGACTTTCCTTCTGTCCTTGAACAATTACCAAATGGTACGGTAGGCATTGTCGATCATATTAAAGATTGGATAGAAGACAAATAAGACATCCTTCAGACTTACTTTAAGCTATGTGTAAAAATCTCTTGCTCGTGACGTAGCGTCATGAGGTAGATTCAATGTAGGAGGTGGACACTATGTCACATTATACAGTTGGAGAGCTAGCCAATCATTTAGGAGTTACAGTTCGAACACTACAATATTATGATCGTAAAGGCTTATTGACAGCTGAACGTGCATCAGAATCAAATCGTAGACATTACAATGATGATCATATACAACAACTACAGTTGATAGTTTTGTTAAAGCAATTTGGTTGTACATTGGATGAAATTAAAACGCTACTTTACGAGGATAGCGATATGCAGACGCTTAAAGCAATGTTGCAACTGAATAAGAAAGAATTAGAGACAAGTATATATAATCAAACAAAAGCACTAAAACATTTGAACAACGTTGACCAATATATTTCAAGTCAATCAAGCGCTCCAATAAATCATTTATCTGACATAGATAAAGCAATGAAACAATCTACTACATTGAAATCGTTTAAAAGTAAAGTATGGATTAGCGCAGGTGTCATTGGCATTATTCAATACACAGTGTTAATCGCAAGTTTATTGAGAAGTTCGAGTAAACCTTTTATTGCGATAGTGCCTATCTTAGTAACCTATGCCGTTGGATTAACAACATATTATTATAAAAATATTTCATATCTGTGTCCCAATTGCCAATATACGTTTAAGCCATCATTGAAACAGTTTATTTTGGCACGACATACTATGCAGACACGTAAATTAGAATGCCCTAAGTGTCACGAAACACATTACTGCATCGAAGTTTCTGAAGAGAAGAAATAGAATTTTAATCATGGTTTTCCCGGTCCATCTGTGGCCGGGTTTTTTAAATTTATAAAAAGAAAGCGTTTGCAAAAACGAAACGTATATATTAATATACTTGTATACAAGTTGTAATTGAGTCAATAGGAGTGAAAGATGTGAAAGAAGGTTATCCAGAACAATGGCTTGGTGGCATGTCTAAAGGAGAAGGTGTCGCAGCAGAAATACGATTGCAAATTGTGAGTGGGGAAATCGAAGTAGATACGCTACTTACTGAGAATCAAGTCGCAAAACAATTTGATGTTAGTCGTTCCCCTGTTAGAGATGCATTCAAATTATTACAGACGGATCAACTTATTCAATTAGAACGCATGGGAGCTAAAGTTTTACTGTTTGGTGATCAAGAGAAGAAAGAACTCTATGATTTACGTTTAATGTTAGAGTCATTTGCCTTCTCTAAGATCAAACACACTGATAGAGCACCTATAACTAAAGAGATGCGTAAGCACCTTGAAATGATGAAAGTAGCAGTTAAATTCGAAGATGCTGAAGCATTTACACAACATGACATTCAATTTCATGAAGCCATGATTATCGCATCCAACCATCAATATTTACAAGCATTTTGGAATCATTTGAAACCCGTAATCGAAACACTCGTATTACTATCTATGAGACATCGCATGGAGCAAGATAAAGAAGATTTTGAACGCATTCATAGTAACCATGAGGTGTTTATTGAAGCGGTAGAACACTATGACTCTACAAAATTAAGAGAAGCCTTTCACTTAAATTTTGATGATGTTGGCGAAGACATTGAAAGTTTCTGGCTAAGATAAATAGAAGAAAGAAGGAATAATATGAAATACATGATTGGTGTTGACATAGGGACAACAAGTACGAAATCAGTATTATATGATGAAAATGGACAATTCATAATGAAACACAACATTGGTTACCCCTTACATACCCCAAATGTAGATGTTTCTGAAGAGAACCCTGACGAATTGTTTGATGCAGTACTAATGACTGTGAAATATGTTGTTAGAGAAGCAAATATAAAAAAAGAAGACATCAAACTAATTTCATTTAGTGCACAAATGCATAGTCTGATTGCACTCGATGCACAACATCATCGTTTGACTGAAAGTATTACATGGGCAGACAATCGCGCGAGTAAATACGCAAAACTAATTAATAAGGAATATTATGGCTCAGACATATATCAACGTACAGGAACTCCAATTCATCCGATGTCACCATTATCTAAGATATTCTGGATGAAGCATGAACAATCAGATATTTATAAACAAACTGCCATGTTCGCAGATATAAAAACTTACATATTCTACCAACTATTTGAAAAATATGTCATCGATTACTCAATGGCGTCAGCTACTGGCATGTTCAATCTTGAAAAACTTGACTGGGATAAAGAGGCACTTGAATTGTTGGGTATCACTGAAGCACAATTACCACAATTGGTACCTACGACACATATTCTTAAAGGTATGAAGAAACGCTATGCAACTTTAATGGGCATTGATGAGAATACACCTATTATTGTAGGTGCAAGTGATGGTGTTCTTTCTAACTTAGGAGTGAATAGTTATAAAAAAGGCGAAGTCGCTGTCACAATCGGTACATCTGGCGCGATTCGAACAGTCATTAATAAACCTCGCACCGATTATAAAGGACGTATCTTCTGTTACGTACTAGACGAAGAACATTATGTCATTGGCGGACCAGTAAACAACGGTGGAGTTGTTCTGAGATGGCTAAGAGATGAACTCCTTGCAAGTGAAGTTGAAACTGCCAAACGTTTAGGCGTTGATCCATATGATGTACTGACTAAAATCGCAAGTCGGGTTAAGCCAGGTGCAGAAGGTCTCATCTTCCATCCGTACCTTGCAGGTGAACGTGCACCATTATGGAACGCCGATGCACGTGGTTCATTCTTCGGTCTTACACTCTCGCATCAAAAGGAACATATGATTCGTGCTGCTTTAGAAGGTGTACTCTATAATCTTTATACAGTTTATCTTGCGCTTATAGAAGTAATGAACGAAACACCAAGCACAATCAAAGCGACAGGAGGATTTGCTAAGAGTGAAGTGTGGCGTCAAATGATGGCAGATATCTTCGACACAGACCTTATCGTGCCTGAAAGCTATGAAAGTTCTTGTTTAGGCGCTTGTGTATTAGGTTTGAAATCATTAGGGGAAATTGATGACTTCTCAATTATTGAAGAAATGGTCGGGACAACGAATGCACATCAACCTGATTCAGAAACCGTTCTAGTGTATCAACAGTTAGTATCAATCTTTATTAATTTAAGTCGCTCATTAGAAGAACGTTATGCAGAAATTGCAGATTTTCAACGTAAGCACATGAAGTAAATCAATTAATTAAAAAAAGAAAACATTGGGAGGATTCACTATGCTTGGAGATATTTGGCCACTTATCAGTGTTGTTATCGGGATTTTATTACTACTATCATTAATTATATTCTTGAAATTGAATACATTTATTTCATTAATCGTCACTTCTGTCGTGACTGCTATACTACTAGGTATGCCATTAAATAAAATAATGGAAACTATAGAAGCGGGAATGGGAAGTACGCTTGGCCACATTGCATTAATCTTTGGATTAGGGGCAATGCTTGGTAAATTACTTGCAGATGGTGGCGGTGCCAATCGAATTGCTGACACATTGATTGTTAAATTTGGACCTAAACACGTGCAATGGGCAATGTTGATTGCAGCATTTATCGTAGGTATCGCATTATTCTTCGAAGTAGGTTTAGTCTTATTAATTCCGTTAGTGTTTACGATTGCTAAACGTGCAAGAGTATCACCTTTAAAACTTGGTTTACCAATGGTGACAGCTTTATCAGTAACACATGGTTTCTTACCGCCACACCCTGGACCGGTCGTTATCGCTAAAGAACTAAAAGCGAATGTGGGAGAAGTATTGCTATTTGGAATCATCATTGCAATTCCAGTAACGATTATTGCTGGACCTGTATTTAATAAAATTGCACAAAAAATTATACCTTCAGCATACACTCGTGAAGGTGATATCTCAGCATTGGGTTCTCAAAAAGAATTTAAAGAATCTGAAATGCCAGGTTTTGGATTAAGTTTATTTACAGCAATATTGCCAGTGATCTTAATGTTAATTTCGACTATTGTTCAATTAATCACTGGTCACGAGGAAGCTAAAAATTTATTTGAACAAATTGTTTACTTCATAGGTACGGCTGGTACTGCGATGTTAATTTCAGTTATCTTCGCTATCTTCTCAATGGGCTTGAACCGTGGCAGAAAGATGGACGACATTATGAAGTCAGTTACAAATGCCATCTATCCAATTGGTATGATGATCTTAATCATTGGCGGTGGTGGCACATTCAAGCAAGTATTAATTGGTGGTGGCGTGGGTGATACAATCGCAAAAATGTTCGAAGGTTCTACAATGTCACCTATCTTACTTGCTTGGATAGTAGCAGCAGTATTACGTATTGCATTAGGTTCAGCTACAGTAGCTGCCATCTCTACAACAGGTATCGTTTTACCATTATTACAACACTCAGATGTTAATGTCGCACTCGTTGTACTTGCAATAGGAGCAGGAAGCGTTATTCTATCTCACGTAAATGATGCAGGATTCTGGATGTTTAAAGAATACTTCGGATTAACCGTCAAAGAAACATTCCTAACTTGGTCACTACTTGAGACAATCATCTCTGTATCAGGTATCATCTTTATATTATTTATTAGCTTGTTTGTATAAGAATCTTTTATAAAAGCACTCACTGCAAAATGGTGAGTGTTTTTTAGTTCAACAAATAGGTTTTCTACTAACAATTTTCAACAGTTTGAAAATGAATATATTAATAAAAATTTGCATACTTAAATGGCACCACAAGTGTAGTGCCTGTACCTCCCATAGTTAAATTAATAAGCTATTGCTAGGAAAGAAATCAAAAGAGTGATAAACTAACAAATGATATAAAAGACAGAATGTGCAAAGGAGTTACTTGAGTTTGAAACAGATAAAAAAAGCAATCATACCTGCTGCTGGTTTAGGGACGCGATTCTTACCAGCTACTAAAGCGATGCCAAAAGAAATGCTTCCTATTCTAGACAAACCTACAATTCAATACATAGTGGAAGAGGCTTCTCGTGCAGGAATTGAAGATATTATCATCGTAACTGGTAAACATAAACGCGCAATTGAAGATCATTTTGATAATCAAAAAGAATTAGAAATGGTTCTAGAAGAAAAAGGAAAAGATGACCTACTTGAGAAAGTACAATATTCTACGGACTTAGCAAACATCTTCTACGTTCGACAAAAAGAACAAAAAGGATTAGGACATGCGATACATACAGCTCGTCAATTTATTGGAAATGAACCATTTGCAGTCTTGTTAGGTGATGACATCGTTGAATCAGAGACACCAGCTATCAAACAATTGATGAACATTTACGAAGAAACAGGTCATTCAGTCATTGGTGTTCAAGAAGTACCAGAGAGCGTTACTCATAGATATGGTATTATTGATCCATTAGAAAAAGAAGGCCGTCGTTACGAGGTAAAACAATTTGTTGAGAAACCGAAACAAGGTACAGCACCTTCAAATCTAGCCATCATGGGACGTTACATCTTAACACCTGAGATATTTGACTACCTTGAAACACAAAAAGAAGGCGCTGGAAATGAAATTCAGCTCACTGATGCGATTGAACGTATGAATAGTGATATTCCAGTTTATGCATACGACTTTGATGGTGATCGTTACGATGTTGGAGAAAAATTAGGCTTCGTTAAAACAACGATTGAATATGCACTTAAAGATCCAAAGATGAAAGATGAACTCATTAAGTTTATTAAAGAATTAGGATTTTAATATAATGATACAAAAGAAGACCCCATAGACACTTAAGTGATCAGCTTAAATGTTTATGGGGTTCATCTTTGATGTGAAAAACATCGCACCTATACTTCTTTAGAGACATTTCGACTTAATTAATACTTAGTTAAAGCATCAGAGAGTAAGTATTAATTAAAAATTTTGTAATAGCTTTTTTCCTAAAAATATAGTTCATAATACACTTGACATATGGTAAAGAATTATGGGTTCTTCTTTGGATTACGTAATCTTGGCTGTTTGATTCATGTTGCGTTGACTGACTTGTCACGAGCATTATGAACATATATTTCAAGAAGTATAAATTCCACTCATCTCAGTTTCCGCTAGGATGAGCTTTTTGGGAAATATAATATGTAATGGTTATACTTCCCAACCTCCTCTAAAACTCTATGTATTAGATGTATATCTAATACACTTAAATTGTACAATATATTATTCAGATAGAATACCTGTCGTAATATCAAATCTTTAGCTAAAAATATCAATCTTTTTACTTCATTTAAAATTTATTGAAAAAGAAAGAGACCCACCTTACTCTCCAGTTAAGATGCGTCTCTAACGAATTTTATCAGTTGAGAGCTTATTATCCCCCTCATACATCAGATCGATCTAATGTGAGTTAATTATACTATGGAATTGAATCTTTTTTAATAGTGGTTAGTATCAATATTTTGTCTAATAATATCAATTTATGTAATTTTAACAATATATAGGTGGTAAAATATTTATCTTTAGGGACTTTTGACTGTAACTATACGTAGTCAAGCATAGTAACAAATTGAGTTATAAAATTATGTAATGATGACATCTATATTCCACATACATAAATCCCTTCAATTACTTTCATTTTCAAAAAATGAACTATTTGTGAAAAGTATCACAAAAGACTTTAAAAATTTTTAAAAGGGTGTATGATAAGAATTGTAAGGAATAAGTAATGGGAAGTGATACTGATGAGAAAAGTAATTGAAGAAGTTGTTTTTTCTGATGAAGGCAGTTACGACATTTATTTGAAAACTGGTGTTAATCAAGGAATGATCGGTGATATTAAAGATGGCTACTTGACTATCGATTCAATTCCATATATTGATGCAGAACGACTATATTACTATGGACTCGAACGTAAAACACTCGTTACAAATTAATACAAATTGAATGGCCTCCTATTAACATTCAAGAACCTTATATGCCTTCGTTGGTGAGCAGTCGAAGGCATACCATAAATATACCCCTAATCATTCTGGAATAATGTGTTGAAAGCCCGTATCTCTATGGTAAGATACGGGCTTCAGTGTATTATAAATCTTTGAAATTCTTCTTAACTTCATTATATTGATATTCTTGATTATATAACTTAAACTTGTAGCCTTCTTGACTAGAGAATGGCATTCTTACACGTGGAATTTGATCCAATTGTGCGATAAATTCTCTCTCTTGGCGTGTACGTTGCTTCACACTCATATTCATCCATTCTTCTTCACTATATAAATCGATGAAATGAAACGAGAAACTTGTTCTACTCTTTTCAGCACGTAACGCTTGAATACGTTCATCAAATGTCATTGTGTATCCTCCTATCTTTCTATATGCCCAATGATTTAATTACATATATTAACTTTAATACGTTTTCATAGAGATTACAATTCATCTTAGTATTTTCATAATAATATTTCCTGGAAATTGTCTTAAAGGTTTAATGCATTTTAAATAAGGTAATGTATTTTATGAATCTAAAATAAAGGATGAAGTGAAATGACAGAATTAAACGGACGCGTAGCAATTATTACCGGTGCAAGTAGTGGTATAGGAGCAGCAACAGCAAAAGCACTTGAGAAGCAAGGTGTTAAAGTCGTACTAGCAGGACGTAGTCATGATAAATTGAATACGGTAGCGAAAGATATGAATGAAGACAATATACATATTGTGCCTACAGATGTGACAAACCAAGCAGAAGTAGATGCATTAGTAGCAAAAGCCATCGATGTATTTGGACATGTGGATATCTTCGTAAATTGTGCAGGTGTAATGGGTTCATCTAAAATCACAGACTATCAAGTTGAGTCATGGGATTCAATGGTTGATACGAATATTAAAGGACTTCTATACAGTCTCAATGCGATATTACCTAAGTTTGAAGCACAGGGGTCAGGACATGTGGTAAATTTAGCATCTATATCTGCGAATGAAGTATCTAAAGAAAGTGCATTATATAGTGCTACAAAATCTGCTGTACTGATGATTTTTAATGGTTTAGAAAAAGAATTAGCAAAAACAGGGATTAAAACAACAAGCATATTACCAGGAATGGTAGATACACCAATGACAGAACGCAGTGACTTTGGTGGTCGTAAGAAACTAGATCCTGAAAATATTGCAGATGCGATTATTTACGCATTAACACAACCTGCACATGTTAATGTGAACGAAGTGACAGTACGACCAGTGTAGTAGATTATAGAGAGGCTAGGACATTAAGTACTTAGATAATGTAAAATTATATTAAAATGGTATACTGATAATGAAGGATGATAGTGGGGATAACTAAGATTTGGAGGAGTGACAAAGATGGAGAAACGTCTTTATAACTTATTAGAATTATTAGTTAGCTATAATACGGAGAGTCCACCTGGACGTAATACAGACCCTTTGCAAGATGAGATTGAAGAATTATTAAAAGCACTTGGATCTAGTATTCAACGGGAACAACTCTATAAGGATGATAGTGTCATTGTCGCGACTTTGAAGGGGAGTGACCCTTCCGCACCTAAACTTATATTAAATGGCCATGTAGATGTGGCATCAGTAGATGATGATTCAAACTGGACGTATCCGCCGTTTGAATTAACCCAAGTGGATGACTGGCTTTATGGTCGTGGGGTAAGTGATATGAAAGGTGGTATGGCGTCATTATTTTATGTTCTTGAAAAGTTACATCAAGAAGGACGCCAACCGAAAGGCGATATTATTGTGCAATCGGTTGTAGGAGAAGAAGTAGGTGAAGCAGGTACGAAACTTGCGTGTGAAATTGGACCTAAAGCTGATCTAGCACTTGTGTTAGATACCAGTGAGAATATGGCGCTTGGTCAAGGTGGTGTGATTACCGGCTGGATTACGGTGAAAAGTAAGAATACCATTCATGACGGTGCGCGTAGTCAAACCATCCATGCTGGTGGTGGGCTATTTGGTGCGAGTGCCATTGAAAAAATGACAAAAATTATTCACGCACTAAACGAATTAGAACAGCACTGGGCTGTAATGAAACATAGTCCAGGTATGCCTCCAGGTGCAAATACCATTAACCCGGCAGTGATAGAAGGTGGACGGCATCCGGCATTTATTGCAGATGAATGTCGTTTATGGATAACGGTTCATTATTTGCCAAACGAGCGATATGAAGATGTAGTTGCAGAAATAGAAGATTACTTGAATCGTGTGGCTGAGGCTGATATTTGGCTTCGGGAGAATCCATTGAAGTTTGAATGGGGCGGTGAATCAATGATTGAAGACAAAGGTGAAATCTTCCCTAGCTTCACCATTCCTACTGAACATCCTGGATTTAAACAATTACAGTCAGCGCATCAAACTGTTCATGGAACTGATTTAAAGCATGGTATGAGTACGACTGTAACTGATGGTGGTTGGACAGCACACTTTGGTATACCAACTATTTTATATGGACCTGGTAGTTTAGAAGAGGCACATAGCGTCGATGAGAAGATAGAAGCATCAGAACTACAAACCTATAGTGATGTTCTCTACCAATTCTTAAATCATTGGTACGATCACCCTGAGAAATAAAATTGTTTACAAAAATAAAGGCAATGGTCATGAGCGACCATTGCCTATTTTATATGTTATTTCTTTAGAGAACGACGGATACGATTCATCCAATTGGCACGACGTTTAGATACAACTGGCATACCTGATGGTTGAGCTGAACGTTTCTTAAGTTCTTGTCCATATTTAATTGCTTCTTGCATTAAATAGACTTGTGAATTTAATGGTGATAAGTTATTTTCCACATAGTGATAATGACCATGTTCATCTTGGTAGCGTCCTTTTTGATTATCAGATAATTGTAAGTCCATGAAGTCGACTAGGCGTTTTCCAATTTCTTTATCTTCAACTGGGAATAAGATTTCTACACGTTTAATCATGTTACGTGTCATTACATCAGCTGATGATAAATAGATGCGTTCATCTCCATTGTTATGGAAGTAATAAATACGAGAGTGCTCTAGTAAACGACCAACGATACTTACCACTTCAATATTCTCACTTATGCCAGGAATACCTGGTTTTAAGCAACAGATACCACGAATAATGAGTTGAATCTTCACACCGGCTTGTGATGCTTCGAATAACTTTTCAATGATGGCTTTATCCGTAAGTGAGTTCATCTTCATCATAATCTTACCATTGCCATGTTGAAGGTGACTGCTAATCTCTTTATCAATGCGATCGATAAAGACATCACGAATATCAAATGGTGCTACGATTAATTTATTGTATTCTGGTTTTACTGAGTACCCACTTAAATAATTGAAGAAGTTAATGGCATCTTCTGCAATTTGTTCATTTGTAGTGATAATACCCATATCTGTATAGAGTTTCGCAGTCTTGTCATTATAGTTACCTGTTCCTAAGTGAACGAATGATGTTAATTCGCCACCGATACGTTTAACGACTAAAGCGATTTTACTGTGTGTCTTAAGATGTGTCATACCATATATAACGTGACAACCTGCATCTTCTAACATGCGTGCCCAGTGTACGTTGTTTTCTTCATCGAAACGTGCTTTCAATTCTACAAGTACGGTTACTTGTTTACCTTTTTCAGCAGCTTCTTTTAAACTCTTAATAATAGGTGAGTCTTTACTAACGCGATACAATGTCTGTTTAATCGCTATTGTATTTGGATCGTCCGCAGCTTCGCGAATAAAGTCAACAATCGGTTCGAAAGATTCGTATGGGTGATGGAAGAAGATATCACGTTTTAATGCAAGTTCATATAAATTATTATTGCCTAAAGAACGTGGAATCTGTGGTGAATATTTTTCATAAGTTAAATAGTTTAATTTATGAGATAGGTGATCGACTAAGCCGAAAATAAATGTTAAATCCAATGGTCCATTTAAGAAATAAACATCTTGCTTATCAACTTCCAATGTTTCGATAAGCCAGTCTAAATCATCTGGATTTGCAGTACGACCATCAACTTCCAGACGTACAGCTGAACCACTCTTACGTTCTTTAAGGAAACGTTCGATTTCGATAAGTAAGTCTTCAGCGCCATCCTCATGTATCGTCAAATCGGCATTTCTTGTGATTCTGAATGTGAAGGTATTTAATATTTCATAACCAGTAAATAAATAATTGATAAAATATGTGATAACATCTTCAACCATAACCACATATTGTTTAGGACCTTCATTATAAGTTAAGAATCTTGGAATGAGTGACGGGATTTGAACAATTGCTGAATTAATCGCATCTTCAGTATCAATGTCTACGAAGATGTTTAAACTTTTATTATTAAGTTTAGGGAAAGGATGATACGCATCAATGCCAAGTGGTGTTAAAGTTGGCAGAATCGTTAGTTTAAAATCTCTTTCTAATTTGTTTAATAAAGGTTCAGATAATTCATGTGGTTCACACATCACTATTTCATAATCTTGAAGTTCAGTCATTAATTCGTTATAACGTTCATATTGTGTATCAACATATTTTTTAGCTTTTTCTTGGATGGCATCAACTTGTTCTTGTGGTGTCATTTGTGCTTTGTTTTCTGGTTTGTCGTAGCCCATCTTAACTTGGTCTTTTAAACCTGCAACGCGAACCATGAAGAATTCATCTAAGTTAGAACTAAAAATAGATATAAAGTTTAATTTCTCTAGTAGCGGATTATTTTTGTCATATGCTTCTTGAAGTACGCGATAGTTGAAATCAAGCCAACTTAGTTCGCGGTTGTTGTAGTATTGCGGTAAGCTAATATCATTTTCTCCCAATTGAGTTTGCATTCCAAATACACCTCGTCATTTCCTCAAATATGCGTTATTCTTTTCAATTAGTAAGTAAAAGGCATAACATCCTAAGTTTAAGATAGCATACTTGTTTTAAGATTTTGTAAAGATAATGGAAACATTTCCTTTAAGTATCTTTTCAATATGTTTTTTCTGTCTGTTTGCTTGATATTCTTCTGCAATAGGCTCGCCTTCAGTATAAAAAACAGTTAATTGATAGTCCTCGTCGCCTTTTTTCATTTTCTTCAATTCAACATCGACTACGAAGCTTGTTTGAGAAATATTTAAAGCGTTGATAAATTTAATGATGCCACCGAGTGCTTGAATCGTATCTACTTCTTTATTGCTAAACCAATCTGTTTCTTTGCAATAGAATTTCAATAGTGATTTATTTTTGAAACTGGCGAGTAGCGCTAATTTAACACGGTCTTTATGTGTATAACCGTTAATCATAGAGTTAGCAATGATGTAGTACGTGTGTGGAGAACTTGAATCTGAATCGATAAAGCTACCTAGGTAGTAAATATAAGCGCCTTCTTCAAATAGACGTTGATCGTTATCACTGATGTCTAAATCAGCGATATCAATTAATTGTGATAATAAGGATTTAGCTAATTTAAGACGTGCTTGTGAACTAACATCTTCAATCTTATATTCACGTGCTAAGAAATGAATTGATTCTTTACGTACATTATTTTTATCGAAGACATCAGTATAGCGTTCATGTACTTGCTTCATGACATATCCCTCACGTAAACCATTTCTAGAGAATGTGAATTGTTTAGCGTCTACAATTTTATACAACGTTTTAAACACTGATACAGCTGGTAAGATAATATCTACACGGTCACGACTTAGGCCGTCAAGGTTGGTTAAATCATCGCGATCACTTTTACGAATGATATCAAAGACTTCATCAATATCTTTATTCGTCATTGTATAATTGTGTACACCGCCAATAGGGTATGAATGTTCGGCTTGATGGATACGAGCTACATTTCGTGCGGAACCACCGACACCTACAAGTGCAACCTCTTGATCTTTCAACCACTCTAAAGATTCAAATTGTTGAGATAGGAATTTCTCCATATCTTTAATGGCACCTTTGTCGTTATCATCTTTGTCGTTGAAGAACTTTCTTTTAAGTGTTACGACACCGAAAGGGAAACTATGTGATTCAAATAACTCTTTATCTTTAAATAACGTTACTTCAGTTGAACCGCCACCGATGTCGACGGATACTCCGTTTTCAATTTCAGTAGTGTGAGTAATTGCGTAGTAACCATAGTAAGCTTCGTCTTCTTCGGGTACGATTTTAATATCAATACCAACTTCATTTTTAACTTCTTTGACAATTTCATCATTGTTTTTAGATTGACGGATTGCGGCAGTAGCAATCGGATGTAATTCAGTTACATTGAATTTATCAGACACAGATTTAAAACTGTGTAATGCATCAATGAGTACTTTTATGCCTTCTTTACTCATTTTATTATCTTTAGTGAGATATTGGCTTAGTCGTGCAGGCGTCTTAATGTTGAGCAATTCATTAATTCCTGATTCTTTAGTAAAGTTAAAAATAACTAATCTGATAGTATTTGATCCAATATCTACTAAACCTATTCGTTCTTCCATCGTGTCCTCCTATATGACTAGAATAATGTTGATTAAAATACACTTCTATACCTTTATTTTACCGTAATATAACACTTTGAAAAAGGGAGACTGCGATAAATATTTAGTAATTAGTAAAAATTTTGTAAGGGATTACATAAAAATAAACCTCCTCGGAGATAGAGGAGGTTTGTGCACATCTACATGGCTAAAATTTTATGTTTAATTATTATATTATTTCGGAATTTTAACAGGTCCACCTGGTCCTAATGGAATGCCTAGTAAGTACCAAGCGATAACGAATAATGTCCATACGACACCTAACGCAAAGGTGTATGGCATTAAACTTGAAAGTAGGGAACCTAGTTTCATATTTTTATCATACTTTTGCGCGTAAGATAGAATAAGTGGCATATAAGGCATCATCGGTGTGATTGGGTTTGTAATTGAATCACCTACACGATAAATCATTTGAGTAAATGCAGGATGATAACCTAGTAAAATCATCATCGGTACGAAGATTGGAGCCAGAATACCCCACTTAGCCGATGCACTACCTATAATTAAGTTAATAAAACTACTAAGAATAATGATGCCTATAATAAGCACGATACCATTTTGATGTTGAAGTAATTTGGCGCCATAGACTGATACAATAATACCAAGATTGCTCCATTGCAAGAATGCTAATAATTGAGCTGCAAAGAATACGATTAATATGAAAGATCCCATTGAACCAAGAGAGTCACTAATCATACTACCTAAATCTTTCGAGTTCTTGATTTGTTTACTCAAAATGCCATAGACCATCCCAGGAATTAAGAAAATAACAAGAATTACTAAACCAACACCATTAATTAAGGGTGAATCGTCTATGAGACTGCCTGTTTTAGCATTTCTTAACCAACTTCCTTCTGGAATACAACAAATGATTAGGGCAACAATCAGTAAAAGAAATGACATGTTCGCCCAGAATAATGCTTTATTTTCAGTTGGTGTAATATGAGATGATGTTTCCTCGTCTTCATCATAATTTGCTTGACTCGCATCATATTCGCCTAAACGTGGTATAACAACCTTTGTTGTAGTGAAATAGATAACAGGAATTACTAAGATGACACTTGCGGCAATAAAGTACCAGTTCATAGCCACATTAATCTTGACGCTATCTGAAACAATCTTCGTCGCTGGTTCAGTAAATGCATAGACTAATGCATCTTGCATACCAATTAAAAAGTTTGCACCAAAACCACCTAATGAAGAAGCATAGGCCATTGCAAGACCGGCGATTGGGTGATAGCCAATCTTAATAAAGATCATTGCTGCTAGTGGGGGTAAAATGACTGTTGCTGCATCCCCAGCTAGACTTCCTAATATTCCAATTAAAATGATTGTAGGTACAATGATTCGCTTTGAAGCTCGGTTAATAACTGAAATCATTAACTTATCAAAATATCCTGATTTCTCAGCAGCACCGACACCAATCATCACTGCTAATACAAGTCCTAGCGCAGGAAATTCAGAGAAGTTCTTAACGGCATCATTCATAATCATAGCGATACCTTCAGTACTAAGAATACTCTTTATATGTATGGTTTCTCCATTTCCTGGATGTTTCACTGACACATCAAAAAGAGACACAATCCAAGTGATAACGGCTAAGCCAACACACATTAAGAAGAAAAGCATTGCAGGGTCTGGTAATTTATTACCAGCTTTTTCAACACCATTTAGAAATTTGTTAACTAAAGATGTTCTTTCTTTTGTATTAGTGGTCATAAAATGGCCCCCTTTGTTAGTTAACTCAAAGTATAACAAACTGATTTTTAAAATATAGCAATTTTCAGAAATTTAAATATAAGAATTGGTTATTAATGTGATAAGTACAATAATAATTACTTATCAAATAAGATTGAAATTAAATTGTGTGATGAAGCGCTATCATTATGAGAATAAGGTTTGAGGGTGTTTGAAGTGTGGAAAGATAAACATTGTATAGATGAGTTGAATTTCATTAAAGAAATTTGAAAATAGGAGTGAAAGCCGTTATGAAACGTTTAGAAAATAAAATTGCAGTCATCAATGGTGCAAGTACAGGTATCGGCCAAGCATCAGCAAAAGCCTTGGCTAATGAAGGTGCACATGTACTCGCACTTGATATTTCGGATGAATTAGAAAAAACGGTTGAAGAAATAAATCGTAATGGAGGTAAAGCTACTGCGTATAAAGTAGATATCTCAGATGATAAACAAGTTCAAGACTTTGCGGATAAAGCTAGAGATGAGTATGGGCGTGTAGATGTTATCTTTAATAATGCGGGTGTAGATAATGGCGCAGGCCGAATCCACGAGTATCCTGTTGAAGTATTCGATAAAATTATGGCAGTGGATATGAGAGGTACGTTCTTAGTAACCAAATTCTTATTACCGTTAATGATGGAACAAGGCGGTTCTATTATTAATACGGCATCATTCTCAGGACAAGCTGCCGACTTATATCGTTCTGGATATAACGCTGCCAAAGGTGCAGTCATTAACTTTACGAAATCTATTGCTATTGAATATGGTCGTGAGAATATTCGTGCGAATGCTATTGCACCAGGAACAATTGAAACACCATTAGTAGACAATTTAGCTGGTACTTCAGAAGATGAAGCGGGTAAAACGTTCCGCAATAATCAAAAATGGGTCACTCCATTAGGTCGACTAGGTAAACCTGAAGAAGTAGGTAAACTTGTTGCATTTCTAGCATCTGACGATAGTTCATTTATTACTGGTGAAACGGTTCGAATTGATGGTGGTGTTATGGCTTATACTTGGCCTGGAGAAATGTTAAGTGATGATAGTTGGAAGAATTCAGTAGAATAGCAATTAATTGCAATATTTAAAATTAAAATGAAGATTAATATTATAACCCCAGTCTATGGCAGTAGACTGGGGTTTAGTGACGTCAAATGACGTTAATCTTCATTATATTAAGCACACCACACACTAGTGTGAAAATGCGTTATTTAGATGATATGAATTAAACTATCAACTTCATAATATTTTAACTAGTAACTTACCATTTTATTCTCTCATAAGCGTCATCGTTTAGTGAACGAACGATTTCAGTTACAAGGCGCACTGAATTTTCATAATCATCTGTGTGGAGTACTGACACATTTGAATGCATATAACGTAAGGCAACGCCAATAGAAATTGTAGGTATACCTTCATTTGCAACATGGATACTTCCTGCATCTGTACCACCGCCAGCTGTTGTATCCCATTGCACAGTAATATAATGTCTTCTTGCAACTTCTTTAATATGTTGACGTAAGCCTTGATGTGCAACATTAGATGCATCCATTAAGATTACTACAGGCCCATTTCCTAAAGTCGTCTCACTTCCAAGGTTGTTCATTCCTGGTGTATCGTATGCGACTGCAACATCCACTGCAATAGCGAGGTCAGGTTTGATTTTATTAGCAGCAACTTTAGCACCACGCAAGCCAACTTCTTCTTGCACAGTTGCCCCTGCATATAAATCTACACCGATTTGTTCATCTTTAAGTCTTTTTAATACATCGATCGCAAGTGCACAACCGTAGCGATTATCGAATGCCTTTGCAGTTAAATATTTGCCATTCGCTAATTCTTCAAATTCACTATAAGGTGTAATCATATTGCCAACTTCGATACCGTGATTCTCAGCATCTTCTTTACTTCGAACACCGATATCAATGTACATATCTTTAATTTGGACAGGCTTCTTACGTTCCTCTGGGTCAAGTACGTGTGGTGGTTTTGAACCGACAAGACCACGAATTTCAGTGCCGTCATCCGTTGTGATAGTTACTTTTTGAGATAACATAACTTGGTTCCACCAACTGCCAATAGGTTGGAATTTAATAAATCCATTATTATCGATTTTAGTCACGATAAAGCCAATTTCATCTAAGTGGCCAGCTACCATAAGTGATTTTGTTCCATTGTCACTTGCTTTTTTACCAAATATGCCACCCAAACCATCTTCTATAATTTCATCACTTACAGGCCCTAAATATTCTTTCATCTTTGACTTTACATTGCGTTCATAACCAGCAATGCCATTCACATCAGTCAATGATTTTAATAATTCAATTGATTCTTTCATATACACACACTTCCTAACGTCATTATTTACTAACATTGTAGCATGTAGATTTTTGTTTTTCTGAAAAAATTGTTTCTAATCAAAATTATCTGGTAATGATATACATAATAAGATAAAGTAAATGCTATAATTTAATTGAAAAATGACACAGTGGGAAGTAGATGAGTATGATGAAAAAGTTCTTTGTATTGACGATATTAATGGTGTTAAGTGTAAGTATATTAGGCGCGTGTAGTAAGGAACGCTCTAAGACATATGAAGGGGACATGGAAGGGAAGCATGTATTAACGACATTGTCTTATAAAAAGAATAAAGTAGTAAAACAATCAACTGTAACAACATTGAAGTATAATGATTTCGGTATGTCCAGGAAAGAAGCTAAGAAGACGTTCCAAGATCATCATCAATTGAAAGACCTTAAAGGTGTATCTTATAGCTTAGAAAATAATCATGAAAAATGGGTTGAAACAATCGATATAAACTATAAAAAAGCAGATATTAAAGAAGTCGAGAAGTATTTCTCTTTAATGTCAACATCTAAAAATGATAAGAAGGTCAATATGGAAGGGACCGTTAGAGAATTAAAAAAATTAGGCTTTAAACAAAAAAGTAATATGACAGATGAATAATGAACTAGAAAAGCTGTAACGGAGCCGGGGACATAAATTAATGTCTCAAGATCCGTTACAGCTTATTTTTATATCATTTAAATAATACTAAGTGCATCATTTAAGTCGTTAATAATATCTTCAGCGTTTTCAGTACCTATAGATAGACGAACCATTTCTGGAAGTACACCTGATTGACGTTGTTCCGCTTCAGTCAATTGTTGATGCGTTGTACTTGCAGGATGGATGACGAGTGATTTGGAGTCTCCTACATTTGCGAGTAATGAGAATAGTTGCAATTTATCGACGAAGCGAGCGATGTCATCAACTGATCCGTCTACGCCAAATGTCAGAATTGCACCTTGACCTTTTGGTAGATATTTTTTAGCTAAGTTATGATATTTGTTGTTTTCAAGACCAGGATAATTTACCCAAGTGACTTTAGGGTGTTGAGCTAAAAATTGAGCAACTTTTAAGGCATTTTCAGAGTGACGTTCCATACGTAGATGTAATGTTTCTAAACCAATTAAAAATTCATGAACATTATAAGGCGACACAGCTGAACCTAAATCACGTAATAATTGAACACGTGCTTTAGTGATGTATGCAGTTTCACCGACATCATTCGTATATGAAATGCCGTGATAACTTGGATCAGGTTCGACTAATCCAGGGAACTTACCGTTATCCCAATTAAACTTACCGCTATCTACTATAATGCCGCCTATTGATGTACCATGGCCCCCTATAAATTTAGTAGCTGAATGGATAACAATATCAGCACCATGTTCAAATGGACGACATAAATAAGGAGAAGCAAATGTATTATCAATGACAAGTGGTAAACCATTATCGTGTGCAATTTGTGCTACCGCTTCAATATCTAATACATCTATAGCTGGATTACCGATTGTTTCAGCATAAATCGCTCTTGTTTTATCATTAATTGCTGCTTTAAAGTTGTTAGGATCACTAGGGTCAACAAAGTGAACTTTAATACCTAGTTTTGCAAAGGTGATGTTTAATAAGTTATAAGAACCGCCATATAGGTTAGACGATGCTACAATCTCTGAACCAGTTTCCACAATATTAAGTAATGCCAATGTGATAGCAGCTTGACCTGAAGAGGTAGCTAATGCACCAACACCACCTTCTAATTGTGTGATACGAGCTTCAAAGACATTCTGAGTTGGGTTCATAATTCGTGTGTAAATATTACCTGGTTTAGCCAGAGAGAATAGGTCTTGCGCATGTTGCGTATCATCAAAGACATAACTTGATGTTTGGTAAATAGGCACAGCACGTGATTTTGAGAATTCATCGATAACTTGTCCAGCATGAATCGTTTGTGTTTCAAATTTCCAATTTGGATGATTGTCTGTCATAAATATGACCTCCAATTAATAGAATATTCTGATTGTTTATTTTTAATTATTATACAGCACTTTAAAATGAAATCAAACTGAATTAGTAAGAATTAAAAGGTAGGGGATAGAATTTCCGAGAGGATATTTAACTGGTGCTCGCTTAACTCAAGAAATTACAAAAAAGAGAAGGTACTTGATATGAGTACCTTCTCTTACTAGTCAGCTATTACGAGTTTGTGATATAGCTTCAAAGTATTATTTTTATCCAACCTTAACTCTCTTTGCCATCGAGTTAACTTATTAATTTCAATTTATAGTCAATGATATTTTCTATTGAACCATCAATGCGTTTGATTACAATATGGTCAGTTGTAATTTCATTTGGACTTTTGACACCAGCTGCGGCCGCAATGTTAAATAGTCCCTCATGTAAACTTGTAATATAGTTCGTTACTCGATATTGCTTTTCATCGACAATTAATGCTTTTTCCTTCTTAGGATCAGTCGTCGCAACACCCACAGGACATGTATTTAAGTGACACTGTTGACTCATAATACAACCTACACTAATCATCATGCCACGAGCAATATTAACTAAATCTGCACCTAATCCTAAAGCAATTGCTACTTTATCTGGAGTAATTAATTTACCTGAGGCAAAGATTTTCATTTTATCTCTAATTTGATGTTGCTCTAACATACCAGTTACGATAGGTAGTGCTGTAAATAATGATAGACCGACACCATCTTGTAACTCTTGGAATGTCGCTCCTGTACCACCTTCACCGCCATCAATTGTGATGAAATCAGGATAAATATTCATATCAATCATTGATTGAACTAATGCTTCAATTTCTTCAACTTTACTCACTACAATTTTAAAGCCGACTGGTTTTTGACCTAGTTGACGTAATTTATCTACAAATTGTAATAAGTCTTCAGGTGAATCTATAAAATCAAAGCGGTTAGGTGAGTTCACGGTTTTATAAGGTTCAATGTTTCTGATTTTGGCAATTTCTTCTGTAACTTTATTGCCCTCCATATGACCACCGCGAGTTTTGGCACCTTGTGCGAGCTTAATTTCAAATGCTTTGACCTCTTTATGATTTGCCGTCTTCAGAAATTGATCGTCGCTAAAGTTACCATCTTTATCACGAACACCAAAGAGACCAGGTCCGATTTGGAAGATAATGTCGCCTCCACCTTTAAGGTGATATTCTGACAATCCACCTTCACCTGTATTCATCCATGTGCCTGCACGGGCTAACCCTTGTGATAATGCAGTGATTGCACGACCACCAAGTGCACCGTAGCTCATTCCTGATTGACCAACGAGTCGTTTGATTTTAAAAGGATGTTCTAAATTGTTTCCGAGAATAATAGCATTATTGTCTGTTAAGTAGTACGGATCAATAGCTGTTTGATATCGATGTTCATCACGTTGAAATATGCGTTCATTGTCCACTTTATAGACAAATGTTGAAATCATAGTTTGATTATTAATTTGTAATTCATTACGTTGTAAAGGAAACATTGTATTTCGTATGTAAAAACCATCCTTATACTCTCGTTGTGTTCCAAAACTAGACATTCGAGAGTTGTATTTACCTGCTAGCACAATATTTGTGTACTGATTTCTTGAAAATGGTTTCCCCTCTGTATCATTTGCAAATAAGTATTGACGTAATTCTGGTCCAATCTTTTCTGCAAAGTAACGTACACGTCCTAGAACAGGATAATTACGTAAGACACTGTGTTGATTCTGCCCTTTATCTTTAAATAGCAACACAAGTACTAAGCCGATTATTGAAAGAATCACAATAAATATCATGATGTTAACAATAAACTGCATAACTGTAAGTATAGAAATCAATTTTATTTCTCCCCCTTTGAACTTTCTACAATTTAAATCATACATCAATGTAAATCTTTTACAATTTAAAATAGGAAGAAATTTTCAATTTCTTAATATTAATAATCTGATAGAATAACAAATGATATATGACATACATGTATTTCGATGATAAAGTATGATGTACAAGATGTAAGAGGTGACCTATGGATAAAGAGGAAAAGTCATTGACACAAGAGGGTTTAAGAAATCAATGGGGAAGTTCTGAAGTAGTAAAAAAAGATTTCTTATTAATACCCATTTACATCGCTTTTCAAATTTTAATGCCAATTATTATTGTATTCGGTGTTCTAGGTGTTCATGCGATGATAACGCAAGATCCACCACCACTATATTTATATAATTTGATGTTGAGCGTCAGTTTCGTTATAGCGCAATTTATTGTTATCGTGTCATTTTTTGCATTACATAAACTTTATATTGCTGATGTGGCATTTAGACAATTTCGCATTGTTAAACGTAATTACTTACCATTAATAGTTACTGTGAGTATCAGTGCATTATTGCTATATTATACTTTTAATTATGTAGCGCAGAAACTACCTAAACCTTTAAGTTATGATGTAACTCAAGCGCAACTTCGTCTTGAAGGTCTATTCAATCATCCAATTGCAATTGTGTTTTCTTTTATTACAGTGGTTGTATTACAACCTTTAATTCAAGAATTAATTTATCGACATTTAATCATTCATGAACTCGAAAAAAAGCTGAATTTGATGGTAGTTATTGTATTGAGTATAGTGATAGAAGTGAGTGTACAGGTATATGACTTGATATCCATCATGGAAGTGATACCGTATTTAATATTATCAATTGGCTCTATCATTATTTACATAAGAAGTGGAAAGAATTTAGCAGCATCATATCTTTATCATAGCTCTGTACATTTGGTGATATTTATTACTACAATGGTAGAGAAGTTCTTTTAATTTTTGATAATAGTTGAAATTTACATATTCAAAAAGAATAGATAGGGAGAGACTTATGACAAATGAATATGAACATTCGCAAGAAACATCTAAGCATTCACAACTAAACAATGAATTTGCATCAAAACGAATTGTTAAACGTGATTTCTGGCTTATACCAGGCTACTTAATTATTAATATTGTTTTGCCGTTGATATTAACAATAGTTGTAATGATTACGATTGTAGCTATTACGGGTCAGACCTCACAAGATCCTTTTATAAAACAATTAATGGGGATTAATCAAATTTTTGTCTTATTAGGACAGTGTCTGTTATTACTATTATTTTATTTAATGCATCGCAAATCACTTATTCCATTATCAATTCAACGCTTTAAAGATTTGAAAAAACATATCATACTGATTATTGTTGTTCTCATTGCGATGTATTTAGCACAATTTTTATACGGAAACTTAATAGAATTGCTACCTGAAAAATATCAGTTTAATAATACTGAAAATAATAAACAAATTGAGGAACTCTTTAAGACGAGATGGATTTGGCCAATATTATTTTTAGATATAGTAATCGTTACGCCAATCGTTGAAGAATTACTCTTTAGACATCTCATTATTCATGAACTCGGTAAGAAATTAACATATGGTGCAATGTACGTTGTATCAGTATTATTCTTTGCTGGATTACACGTACTAAGCGCATCATCTCCATTTGAAGTTGGGCCATATTTAATTATGGCAATTGGATTTGTAGTTGCGTATCACTATAGTGGCCGTAACTTAGCAATCACCATTACGTTGCATATGATAAATAACTTAATTTCATATCTCTCTATTATTATTTCGATTATTTGGTAATCGATTTACTCGGATTGAAGTGAGATACAGTGAATCAATAAATGTTAACTTGAATTCGCTTATCTTACTTCTTTTTTTGTTATTATAGATATAAATGATGCTAGAACAGGTTAAACAAAAAAGTATTTTAATTTATTTTTCAATAAAAGTAATAGTTAAGAGGAGGTTAGTAACAGATGTTATTAAACATCAAAAATTTATCATATAAAGCGGATAGACGTATGATACTCAAAAATATCAACTTTCAATTAAATGAAGGTGAGGCAGTAGCGATCATTGGTCCATCTGGTAGTGGGAAGAGTACATTTTTAAAGCAGATTAATAATCTAATTAGCCCGACAGATGGGGAACTTTATTTCAAAGATAAGCCATTCAATAACTATCCTCCTGAAGAATTGCGTATGAAGATAAGTTATCTCATGCAACAGAGTCAACTTTTTGGTGAGACGATTGGGGATAACATGTCATTTCCAGCGTTAGCTCGTGAAGCGCACTTTGATAAGGAAAAGGCACTCGATTTATTGAAGAAAGTGAACTTAGGTCAGTATGATTTAAACTCTAAGATTGAACATCTATCCGGAGGTGAACGTCAAAGGATTACGATTGCACGTCAACTTATGTATCGTCCGGATATATTATTGCTAGATGAATCTACAAGTGCACTCGACACGCAAAATAAGCACATTATTGAACAAATGATTTTTGACATGGTTAAAGAAGGTGTCGCAGTCTTATGGATTACGCATAGTGATGACCAGAGTATGAGACATTTTCATAGAAGAATAACAATTAGTGATGGTGAGATAACGAAAGAGGAGGCGTTAAATCAGAATGAGTAATACAGCCCTTTGTTTAACTGCATTATTATTATTAATTCCAATCTTTATTTCGTATAAAGAAGGGTTACATATTATTAAAGATTTAGTAGTAGCTTCCGTACGTGCAGTTGTACAGTTAATCATCTTAGGTTTTATATTGCACTATATTTTCAAAATAGATCAAGCATGGATATTAATGTTAGCAGTGTTAATTATTATTATAAATGCATCGTGGAACACAATTAACCGTGCTTCTCCTGTTATGCATCATGTCTTTTGGATTTCATTTATCGCTATATTTATTGGAACTGCTTTACCACTAACTGCTACTGTATTAGCTGGAGCAATTGATTTCAAAGCAAATGAAGTTATCCCGATAGGTGGTATGTTAGCGAATAATGGCCTTATCGCGATTAATTTGGCTTACCAGAATTTAGATCGAGCATTTGTTAAAGATATTACCGATATTGAATCTAAGCTTACATTAGCCGCAACACCTAAATTGGCTTCTAAAGCATCAATTAGAGAGAGTATACGACTTGCTATCGTACCTACGATAGACTCGGTAAAAACATATGGCCTAGTTTCTATTCCAGGGATGATGACAGGATTGATTATTGGTGGCGTACCTCCACTACAAGCGATTAAATTCCAATTACTTGTCGTATTTATCCATACCACAGCCACGATAATGTCAGCTTTAATTGCGACATATTTAAGCTATAATCAATTCTTTAACGTACGTCATCAATTAGTGGCGCGTAATAGTGCACTCAATGCACCCGATGAAGAAGCGAAAGATAATTAAATTAAAAAGTCAGCTTTCACTTGATTCTCCAAATGAAAGCTGACTTTTAATTTACTATGCTGTATCCACCAATACGATATGGAAATGTACACCTTGCTTAGATGGTAATAGTGTAATTGAACCATGATGATAATTAACAGCGTCTTTTATGATAGATAAACCGATACCATGTTGAGCTTTATTCGTTTTAGACGTATACGACTGTCTAAATAGTGCATCAATATTAGCGTGAGGTAGGCCTTGTCCGTCATCCATATAATCAATCATCAAGTTATTTTCAATTTTAGAAATAGTTATCTTTATGCTAGGGTTGATCTCATTATGATCAATACTATTATTGATTAAATTTATCAGAAGTCTCTCGAAATACAATTTATTCCCATAAAACGTTGATTCATCTTCAAGATGAAAGTCGCATGTTAGGGATTGGTAACCAATAATTTGAGCAATTCGATTAACTGTTGATTGAATAGGAAAGTTCTCTTTATCATGCTTCATCTGATTGGTTTCCATATCAAACGATTGATTCAAGCTATCAATCAAATCACTCATAAACGTTGCTTTCTCCGAAATAAGTTGAACATAAGATTGTGACGCTTCATCAGCTTGTATTAGTTTAGAGTATCCATAAATCGTTGTAAGTGGTGATTTTAGATCATGAGAGATTTGACTAATCCACTTCGATTTATAATATGACATTTGATTATGATAAAACTTATCAGACAACATTTGTTCATTCAATTTCGACAAAGATGCGTCCAGTTCCGGATATGTTCGACGATTCTTAAATCGCTTACGTTTCGACGTAGGCTGATGTAGTTTACCTAAAGACAAATTGCCAATCCAATCAATGTAAAAGGATAACGGTCTTGGAACATGTACCCTTTGCTGCGTACAGTTTTAATCATCTTAGGTGAATTAGGAGTCGCTTCAATCTTCTTACGCAAAGTTCTAATATGTACCATCAAAGTGTTATCATCGACACCTGTATCGTATCCCCATACTTTAGCGTAAAGCTGATCTTTCGTAAGTACTTGGTTCTTATTTTTAACAAGATACGCTAATAAATTATATTCACGATTCGTAAGGTTGATTGGTTTATCATTAATACACACCTCCGTACTATTGAAGTTAATAGTTAAATCATTATAACGATACATCGACTGATCTTTATCATTTAAATGTAAAGACACTCTATAATATAACTCCATAGGATCAAAGGGTTTCTTAATATAATCAACTGCACCTTGTTCGAAGCCTTTATAAACATCTAAATGTGTTGTTTTAGCAGTAACTACGATAACGGCTGTATCATTTAAATCAATATATTTCAATAACTGATAACCATCTTCAGACTTTAAATTTAAATCTAATAATATAACTTGAAAATTGAATTTCAATAATTCAAATTTTGCATCTTTAATATTATCAACGGATTTAATGTGTCGTATCCCTTTTGTACTTAAAGATAATTTCATTAACTCATTAATATCTTTGTCATCTTCAATAATAAGTACTTCGCCGTTCATTTAAACCACCTCAATATCTATCTTATATAACTTTTTAACATTTAACTATTCCGATAATAATTATTTAAGGAAAAATTAAGATTAAACTAAGTAGTATTTAATTTGAAAATTTTACTATATAACTAAATCATTGAACGAAGGAGCAAATTATATGAAAGTTATATCCCATCTGCTTGGAATTATGATTACACTACTTGCACTATTTAATATACTTAGATTTTTAATAAGCCTAGTTGAAAGTTATTTTAATATGAATTTTGGTTTTGATTTTGTATTGCATAATAATTATGTGACTTACGGTGCAATTGCATTACTTGTTCTTTCAGCATTTCTACAAGAACTTATCGAACATCAATACAACAATAATGAAAGTCTCTTTTAAAACATTGGGGAAGAAAAATATAAGTGAATATTATATAATGGAACAGTTACGAAACTTGAAGAACAGTGCGTAGCTGTTTTTTTATGTAAAAATGATTAAATGAAAGGGGTATGAATGATGTCTGTTATGCGGATAGCCACATTTATCATCAGCGTATTTATTGTAGGTATGGTTGAAATGATGGTCGCTGGTATCATGAATTTAATGAGTGATGACTTAGGTGTTTCAGAAGCGATTATTGGACAACTTGTCACGCTTTATGCATTAACCTTTGCAATATGTGGACCTATACTTGTTAAATTAACCAATCGATACCCTGCACGTCCCGTATTACTATGGACTTTAGTCATCTTTATAGTAGGGAATGGCATTATCGTCGTAGCGCCTAACTTTACGATTTTAGTCATCGGACGTATATTATCATCAGCCGCTGCATCATTAATTATCGTCAAAGTCTTAGCACTAACAGCAATGCTAACGATACCTAAGAACAGAGGTAAGATGATTGGCGTTGTCTATACTGGATTTAGTGGTGCAAATGTCTTTGGTGTGCCAATCGGTACGATGATTGGTGATTGGATTGGTTGGCGTTTCACATTCGTATTTATTATTGTTATTAGTCTTATTACCGGCTTATTAATGTTGAAATATCTTCCAACCACTACGGAACTCAATCAAGCCAATAGAATGTATAATAACGTTTCCGATGATAATCAAGTTACAACTCATATTGTTCGACCAGTTGAGATCGTTAAGTTTTTAGCAATTACATTGCTTATTCTAATCGCTAATTCAGTGACGTTTGTATTTATCAATCCACTTATTTTAGAGAATGGTCACTCCATGGGCTATGTATCATTAGCGCTACTCGTTAATGGTGTTGCCGGTGTTGTTGGTACATCAATGGGTGGTGTGCTAGCTGATAAGTTGACTAGTAAGCGATGGTTAATTATTGCTTTCACAGTATTTATTATAGTTATGTTAGCTATTAATTTAATTTTATCTACAACAATACTATTATTAGTTGGACTCTTTATTTGGAATATCGTGCAATGGAGTACGAACCCTGCGATTCAAAGTGGTATTATCGAACATGTTGAAGGTGACACAAGTCAAGTAATGAGTTGGAATATGTCTTGTCTTAATGCAGGTATTGGTTTAGGTGGTATTATCGGAGGCCTTGTTGTTTCAAATATGAATGTTGAAGCGGTCACGTTTGTAAGTGCCTTTATAGGTTTATTAGGACTGATTATTGTACTTACATTAAAGAACGTACATTATGCTAAAAGTTAATATCATATAACCATTTTAAACCCGTGATGGATGCGTGCATCTATCACGGGTTTTCCTTATTTATATACACGTGGTTCTATGCGATTTATCGAGTAAGGTTCGTAGGGCATGGTGCCTGTTCTAGCGTAATGAACTAAGTCACTTATCATACGTTTGCTTAATTCGATCTCATTGTTTGAAATTTTAATAGAGTGACCTTGTAGTATATCCATCTTACCGAACCAGAAGACTAAATCTAAAATATGATAAGCACTTGCAAAATGAACATGTTCAGGTCGAGCCCAATCAAAGCGTAACAACCAACGATAAGAATTATTACTCATTTGTTGAAGTAACATAAATGTAGGCTGTTTAAAATATAACTCCGTCACGACATATGCTTGTTGTTTTCCAGTTTGAACACGACTGAAATCGACGTGGATATGATTTAATTTCATGACATCAACGAAACGTTGAGGGTTCAGTTTACGTGATTCATTTCGGATATAACAATCGCCTTCATCTTTCGTATAGCTTAATACAATCGGTTTGTTGAATTCAGATAGAGGCCTATACATCTTGCTATCTTTAATCGGTTGATATATTAATTCTAAGCCTTTAGATTTGCCACGTGCTTTCTCCTCATATGCCATTAATTGTAGAATGGCTTGATCATCTAAATCGTTTATACTTTTTCCGGAAAAGTGTTGTTGCATTAAATCATCAAAATATTGTGCTTTCATCATGCCAGTTTCTGCTGAATCTAACTGCAATATGCCACTTAATAACATGACTTGATTATAATAGTGGTCAAGTTGTGGTTGCTGCATCAATGCTTGAATACTCATACTGCCTGCTGATTGACCCCATAATGTAACATTGTTAGGATCTCCGCCAAAATACTCAATAAAATGTGCAACCCACTTTAATACCGCAATTTGATCAGATAGACCGTTATTTTTATCGTAGTGCGCGTTAAAGTAAGACCAATCTAGAAATCCTAATGCACCTAATCGATAGTTGAACGTAATCACAATGACATCATGTAGCTCAACAATATGTTCTGGAGTATATAATTCTGCTGAACCATGACCATTTATAAAGCCACCACCATAAAAGTAAATGATTACAGGTTTCTTTGCTTTGCCAGTCGATTGACGCCAAATGTTTAAATGTAGGCAATCTTCATTAAGTTGAAATTTCTGTTTCGTAGTTGAAAAAAACGTTTCTAATTTATTGAATGGTTGTGGAGGGATTGCTCTGAATTGTGTAGCATCAACCAATGTATTATAACTATAGATAGGACTAGCGTGTTTAAAACGACGATGTCCAATAGGGGGATATGCATAAGGAATGCCTAGAAATAAATCTAAATTCTTATGTGTCAAACCTTCAAAAGCACCATACTTCGTATTAATTATTACCATCAGATCATCACCCAACATTTATCAATTACTTTAACTATAGCATTATTTTATAAGTTGAAAGATATTGAATGCTGTTCTATTCTAAAAAGAGCCTGTGACATAATTCAATGACTCAGACTACAAATATATATTGGCAGTAGTTGACTGATTTAAAAATACACTTTTAACAAGCTTTTTTAATTCTAGTCAACCTTGCTTGGTGGGCGGGGCCCCAACAAAGAGAATTTCATTAAGAAATTCTACAAGCTAAGCAAGCTGGGGATACAACGAAATAAATTTTGGAAAATATTATTTCTGTCCCACTCCCTACAATATTAATCATTATGTTGTTGGATTGCTTCTTTTCTATCAGCTTCCTGTTGTTCTGCTTCCATTGTATCTTCTTTCATTTGTTTATTAATCTTCTTAGCGCGTTTGTAATATACACTCTTGAAGTGACTTGTAATACCAATTCTATAAAAGACAAGTGCTAAAACTATTATAACTAGGAAATCGTAAGGGTAGTGTATTAAGTTAATACCTTTAAACTCTTTACTACCGATAAATGACATACAAGCTAATAAGATTAAGTAGACAATAATCCATATACTTCCGCCAATTTGTTTTTTAGTGTTTTTCCAATTCATTTTATACTCATAGAAGAAATAAATTGGTAATCCTAAAATAATAATCAATATAACTTCAGCTGTGGTTGGCCACATCGCCCAATAAATTGCTAATGAAGCAAGTACAAATGATAATGGTGCCATTACTTTTAACATCGTGCCTCGGAATGGTCTGTGTAATTTAGGTCCCATTTCACGTAACGACATTACCGTAGTTGGTCCTGTTAGGTAAGCGACTAATGTTGCTGTTGAAATAACAGCGGCTAATACACCCCAATCACGGAATAACGTCACCATGACCATACTGATGATCGCATTAAATACGATGGCTACACGTGGAATGTTATAAGTTGTATTAATTTTACCTAAGAACTTAGGAATATGACCATTACGTTCCATTGCATTTAATACACGACCAGTAATCGCAACAAATGAAACGCCTGTACCAAATGGTGAAACAACTGCTTCGATGTATAGCAAAATAGCTAACCAGTTGATGCCTAATAAGATTGCCATGTCTGCGAATGGTGAATTGAAGTTGATACCACTCCAACCATGCTCATGAATCATTGATTGTGGCATTGATGTAATAAATGTACTTTGTAGTATGATGTACAGAATTGCGCTCAACGTTAATGAAATTGCAATGCCACGTGCAATATTCTTTTCAGGATTTTTAATTTCAGATCCCATATTAATGATTGTTTGGAATGCATTAAATGAGAAGATGATTCCTGATGTTGTTGTTGCTGCAAAGATTGGTGCACTACCGTACGGCATAAATTCGCCAATAGATGAACCGTAGTTACTAGTGTCGAAACCTGAAAGCATTAACATGATGATTGTTAGTAACGGTACACCTAATTTAAAGAACGAAATTAAACTAGTGAAAGACGTTAATAATTTAACTGACCAATAGTTTAATAAAGAAAAAATAATGATAATGACATAGACAGCGAATAATCCGGTCGTACTGATTGAACCATTATGCATTAATGCAGAAGTTGGTTTGGCCCAATCCCAGGGCCATGAACTGATGTATTGTACAGCGGATACTGCTTCAATTGGAATGATAGTAACTAATGATACCCAGTTTGCCCATGCGGCAATAAATCCTAACAATGAACCGTGTGAGTATTGAGCATAGTTACTCATACCACCAGATTGCGGAAACATTGTTCCTATTTCAATATAGTTATAAGAAATCGTTCCTATAACTATAAACCCGATAATCCAAGATAAAATGGCTGCAGGACCAGCTGCAGAAGAAGCTTCCCATGCACCAAATAACCAACCTGAACCAATTAAACTTCCTAGTCCTAATAATACAAGTTGGACCAGACTGATTTTACCTTCGTTATGATTTTGTCCCATAAATACTCCTTTATGTTGTTTTAATATTCATCAAAAATGATACGTTATAATTATACGCTTATCATTTCATTAGTCAATTTATGATTTTGTAAATTTACAAATGATTGTGTAATTAATAGTTATTTATTGACTTAAATAATATAGTGATTGTATTGTTATCAAACTAACGATATGAGGTGACCAAGGTGCCAGAGAAACAATCCGATAAACAGGTATTAGCTTTTTTAGAAAAAGAAAGTCAATGGAAGGAATCTTATCAATATTTAAGAAATTTAATATTTGATGAGTCAGAATTAGAAGAAGCATATAAATGGATGCATCCAACATATATCGTTAATGATAAAAATGTTATAACGATTCATGGTTTTAAACATTATGTAGCGTTACTATTTCATAAAGGTGCAATTTTAGAAGATAGATATAAAACGCTAATTCAACAAACAGAGCGAGTTCAAGCAGCAAGACAATTACGCTTTAAAACACTGGATGAAATTAAAGCGCGTCGAGATGAAATTTTATATTATATTAATGAAGCCATTGAAGTTGAAAAGGCCGGCAAGAAAGTTGAAATGAAGAAGACAGAGGACTATGAAATACCTGAAGAATTACAGCAAGCATTCAATGATAATCCTAAGTTAGAAGAGGCATTTTACAAATTAACGCCTGGTAGACAGCATCAGTACATATATCACATTTCACAAGCAAAGCGCAGTCAAACAAGACAAAGCAGAGTTGAAAAATATATTGACCATATTCTTGATGGTAAAGGCATGTATGATAAATAAATGTTAAGAAAAAAGCTTTTAATCTTCATCTGTAGAGATGTCGATTAAAAGCTTTTATTTAAATCAAGT
The DNA here is from genome assembly GCF_001922505.1 of Staphylococcus sp. MB377. NCBI lineage: Bacteria > Bacillati > Bacillota > Bacilli > Caryophanales > Staphylococcaceae > Staphylococcus > Staphylococcus sp. MB377. Next base: position 83,704 of record NZ_MAON01000022.1, read on the forward strand.
TAAAATGTATCGATGTGTTAATTCAAATTAGCCATTTAATTTAACTAAAATTTTAGCTTGAGATTTATCGTTTACTAATTGTTCGAATCCAGATTCAACAATGTTTTCTAATTCAATTTCATCTGTTACTACGCTCTTAACATCTAAGCTACCGTTCGCAATTAAATCAATTGTTTGTTGGAATGTAGTAGGTGAGTATGCAATTGTAGATGTTAATTGAACACCTGAGTTAGTTAATAACATTGGGTCGAAATCTACTGCATGAGCAAAGATTGATACGATGACAACTGTACCTCTTGGACGCGTAACTTGTACTGATTGAGATAATGTTACGCCAACACCAGCAACTTCAAATGTAACATCTACACCATTTTCAGTATGTTTGTTAATAAAGTCTACAGGATTTGTATTACCAGAGTTAACTACATGTGTAGCGCCGACTTCTTTAGCTTTAGCTAAACGCTCTTCAGATAAATCAAATACGAAGATTTTACTTGCACCAGCTGCTTTAGCTGCAACAATTGTTAATAAACCAATTGGACCAGCACCAAATACTGCTACTGTATCACCAAATAATAATTTACCTTCTTTAACTGCTTGAACCGCAACTGCAGTTGGTTCTACTAAAGCGCCTTCTTTATCAGATACACTTTCAGGTAATGCATATACATTTTCTTCTGGTGCATTTGTAAATTCTGCAAAGCCACCATCAGAACCTAAACCGATAAATGAATAACCATCATATAAGTCAACACTTTCATCTTTCTCATGTTTAGATACAGTTGGGTTAACAACCACACGGTCCCCTTTTTTATATTTAGTAACGTCTTTACCAACTTCTTCAACAACACCAGCAAACTCATGACCTAAAGTAACAGGTGCTTTTTGTCCAAGTAGTGGATCAGGTTTATCTGTAGAGATGAAGACTGGTCCTTCTAAGTATTCATGTAAATCAGTTCCGCAAATACCTGCCCATGAAACTTTTACTTTTACTTCATTGTCTTTTAATTGCTTAGGTTCACGATCTTCCACGCGAACATCTTTTTGACCATACCATACTGCTGCTTTCATTATTACAACATCCCTTCGATAAATACTTATTACACCTATAGACTAATACTATTAATTTCGTAATGCAATTTTGAATACAGCTTTATAATATTTATTTAGAAAAGTTTGACAATTTCATGAATTTTATTGTCAGCAACTTTATTTTCGACAGTTTTTAACTTGATAATGCTTGAAACAACTTAAAAAATTGTAATTGTGAATTTTTTTAATCTTTTCATATAAGAAATGTTTCAAAAAATTATATAGGGTATATAGATATAAAAGATGAAAAAAGCTTGAATTATATTGAAATTGAATTAATCAAAATTTTATGAAGCAAAGGCCATGAGGCTCTTGTTTAACTTATTACGTATTTGTTTAACAATGGGACTACTGGCCTTTTTGTTTTATGAGCTTTTTTATCTGGCAACAATAGGAAGGAGCAATCTAATGACGCTAAGTATTAAAAACTTAACAAAAATTTACTCTGGCAATAAAAAAGCAGTAGATAACATTTCATTAGATATTGAATCTGGTGAATTTATTGCCTTTATTGGGACAAGCGGTAGCGGTAAAACGACAGCTTTACGAATGATTAACCGAATGATTGAAGCCACTGACGGCACAATTGAAATGAATGGGAAGAATGTTCGAAATATGAATCCAGTTGAATTACGTAGAAGTATTGGCTATGTTATTCAACAAATTGGATTGATGCCTCATATGACCATTAGAGAAAATATTGTCTTGGTACCAAAGTTGCTTAAATGGTCTAAAGAGAAGAAGGATGCTAAAGCAAAAGAATTAATCAAGTTAGTAGACTTACCTGAAGACTATTTAGATCGTTATCCATCAGAATTATCAGGTGGTCAACAACAACGTATTGGTGTCGTGCGTGCATTAGCTGCAGAGCAAGATATCATCTTAATGGATGAACCTTTTGGTGCATTGGATCCAATTACGAGAGACACTTTACAGGATTTAGTTAAAGATCTTCAAAAGAAATTAGGGAAAACATTTATTTTCGTGACACATGATATGGACGAAGCGATAAAGCTCGCAGACCGAATTTGTATCATGTCTAAAGGGAAAGTTGTTCAATACGATACACCGGATAATATTCTTAGAAATCCTGCCAATGATTTCGTTAGAGAATTTATTGGACAAAATAGATTGATTCAAGATCGTCCGAATATGAGAACGGTTGAAGATGCGATGATTAAGCCTGTTACGGTAAATGCCAACGACACGCTCAATGACGCAGTCAACGTTATGCGACACAGACGTGTCGACACAATATTTGTTGTTAACAATCATCATCATTTACTTGGATTCCTAGATATTGAAGATATTAACCAAGGGTTACGTCAACGTAAGGAATTAATCGATACAATGCAACGAGATGTTTACAAAGTCCATATTGATTCTAAATTACAAGACTCCGTACGTACGATATTAAAGAGAAATGTTAGAAACGTACCAGTCGTTGATAATGACAACGCACTTATAGGTCTAATTACACGTGCTAATCTTGTCGACATTGTCTATGACTCTATTTGGGGTGAAGAAGATGATGAGATGACATTGTCTGATTCGCACATGAATGATGTCGAACGCGAAAATGAGTTAGGTAACATCGAAAAAAATGAACATGCCGAAGACCGTCCAAATGACGCTACAACAAAGCAAAAAGATGTTACAGATAGATTAGATACGCATGATGTGAAGAATTCTGATCATTCGGGAGTTGATCGTTAATGCGCCAATTTTTCCAAGAATATGGAAGCCAACTTGTATCGAAAACGATAGAACACTTTTACATATCAATTATCGCGTTATTAATTGCGATTGTAGTTGCGGTTCCGTTAGGCATTTTATTATCTAAGACGAAACGTACTGCAAATGTAGTGTTAACGATAGCGGGTGTGCTTCAAACGATTCCGACGTTAGCAGTATTAGCCATTATGATTCCAATCTTTGGTGTAGGTAAGACGCCAGCGATTGTCGCATTATTCATTTATGTATTGTTACCAATTTTAAACAACACAGTTCTAGGAGTACAAAATATTGATAAGAATATCATCCAAGCTGGAACAAGTATGGGTATGACAAAGATGCAGTTAATGAAAGATGTCGAATTGCCATTAGCCTTACCACTTATACTTAGTGGTATACGTTTATCAAGTGTATACGTAATCAGCTGGGCTACATTAGCTAGTTACGTTGGCGCTGGTGGACTCGGTGATTTAGTCTTTAACGGATTAAATTTATATCAGCCACCAATGATTATTAGTGCTGCAATTCTTGTAACGTGTCTAGCTTTACTTGTCGATTTCATACTTTCTTTTATTGAAAAGTGGGCCGTGCCTAAAGGGCTTAAAGTATCTAGATAAATACAAAGGGAGGATTTTAAAATTATGAAAAAGTTAAAACTTACTTTCATACTTCTTACTATGTCTCTCATCGTATTATCTGGATGTAGTTTACCAGGTTTAGGCGATGGTGACGGTAAAGATAGTGTGAAAATTACTGCCACAGAAACTAGTGAAACAAAAATTATGGCAAATATTGAAAAATTAATGATAGAACATTATACAAATGGCAAAATTAAACCTACTATTGTTGGTAATTTAGGTTCCAGTATTATTCAACATAATGCATTACAACGTGGAGATGTGAATATGTCAGCAGTAAGATATACTGGAACAGAATTGACGAGTGTACTTGATGCCCCACCAACAAAAGATACTAAAAAAGCAATGTCAGAGTCACAAAGATTATTTAAAGAAAAATATAATCAGAAATATTATGACTCATTTGGGTTTGAAAATACGTATGCATTCATGGTTACTAAAGAAGTAGCTGAGAAATATCATTTAGAAAAAGTTTCAGACTTAAAAAGATATAAAGATGAATTACGTTTAGGTATGGATACACAATGGATGAACCGTGCTGGTGATGGATATCCAGCTTTCCAAAAAGACTATGGGTTTAAATTTGCGAGTGCACGCCCAATGCAAATTGGTTTGGTGTACGATGCTTTGAAAAATAAAAAATTAGATGTTGCTGTTGGTTATTCAACAGATGGACGTATCGCTGCTTACGATTTGAAAATCTTAAAAGATGATCGTAAATTCTTCCCACCATATGATGGAAGTCCATTAGCCACTGAAAAATTAATCAAAGATCACCCTGAAATTGATAAAGCACTGAAAAAATTACAGGGACAAATTAGTACTAAAGAAATGCAGAAATTAAACTATGAAGCGGATGGAAAAGGTAAAGAACCTGCCGTTATTGCAGAAGAATATTTGAAGAAACATAATTATTTTGAAGATGACAGTAAGAAAGGTGGTCAAAAATAATGAAAGGTAACTTGTTAAGCTCACTTTATGAATACTATACCTTGAACTTTGGCTATCTTATGGAACTCTTTTTCAAACATTTATTAATGTCTATTTATGGTGTGTTATTCGCTTGTATTATTGGCATTCCGATAGGGATATTAATTTCAAGATATACGAAGTTATCATGGCCTATTATTACTATCGCGAATATTATCCAGACAGTTCCAGCAATCGCAATGTTAGCAATACTTATGCTAGCACTTGGGTTAGGTCCTAATACTGTAGTGTTTGCAGTATTCTTATATGCGTTACTTCCAATTATTAAGAATACGTACACTGGCATTACCGAAGTAGACTACAATATTAAAGATGCAGGCAAGGGGATGGGAATGACTAAGAATCAAGTCATGCGTATGATTGAATTGCCATTGTCATTATCAGTGATTATTGGTGGTATCCGTATTGCTCTAGTTGTAGCGATTGGTATCGTGGCAATTGGCTCATTTATTGGAGCTTCAACACTAGGGGATATTATTATACGTGGTACAAACTCTACTGATGGTACGGTTTATATACTTGCTGGTGCCATTCCAATTGCGTTAATTGCGATTATTATAGATTTAGGATTACGCTTCTTAGAAAAGAAACTTGATCCAACAAGTAATAGTAAGAAACGAGACAATAAAGTTCAAAGCATCAATTAATGATTGCAAACCGAAAAAAACCTGAACACAACATTGTGTTCAGGTTCTTTTTAAAATGTTTAGAATAAAATTGAAGCTAATGGTGGAACAATGGCAACGATAATTACGCCAACGATAACAACGGCGATACTACCCATTGACTCTTCAGTTTCACCAAGTTCTTTGGCTGAAGCTACGCCAAGTGTATGTCCACTCGTACCAAGTGCTAAACCACGAGCAATTGGATTTGAAATTTTAAACCACTTAACAATTTTAGTGCCTAATGCAGAAATAACAACGGCATTTAGAATAACGGCTAATGACGTTAACTCTTTAACGCCGCCAATACCTTGTGATACTGGAAGGGCGATCGCAGTTGTAGCAGCTTGTGGTAGCATTGAAGCACCAATTTGATTGCCTAATTGGAATACAATAGCTACTAAGTAAATTAAGATAAGTGCGATTAACGTTCCAATTGCGATACCACCAAAAATCTGTAGCCAATATTTTTTGAGTACATCACGTTTTTTATATAAAGGGATGGCGAAACTAATTGTTGCTGGCTCTAAGAAGAAGTTAATAATGTCTCCACCTATTTTGTAATTTTCATAACTAATACCTGTTACTTTTAAAAATACGATCCCCGCAACCATTGCTACAAAAAGTGGTGCTAGTAAGAAGAAACCGTTCGTTTTTTTATAGAAATATTGTGCAATGACAAATGGTATTAATGAGACTAATATACCAAAATACGGTGTTGTAATTCCTAAATGATCTACCATTAGTTACCCTCCCCAAGTTTAGTTTGTTCATTTTGTTCTTTAGATGGGAATAATGTTTTTGTTACGAACAATTGTGAGACAAATCCTACACAGATAAGTAGTAATAACGTTGAAATAATAATTAATAACAATATTAAAATTGGGTGTTGGCTTAATATTGGTAAAGAATTGATAACCGAAATTCCGGCCGGTACGAATAAGAAACTAATATTATTCGTTAATGCTGTGCCGACACCTTCAACTTGACCCAATTTGACAACACCAGTGCATAATAGGATGAATAGTAATACGAGTCCTATTACTGACGCTGGCATAGGAAATGGTATGAAACTTTCAATAATTTTAGATATAAATAGTACGATAGCAATCGTTAATGCTTGCTGAAAGAAATTATACGTTTTTGCTAACTTATGATTTCCTTTATGAGCATTACTTTGTGATTGTTTATTTGCCATATTTTAACGCTCCCTTTCTCTTTCCCTTACAAATAGAATATTATGGAAACGCTTACTATTGTGAGTTTTGTCTGTGACTTACAAAAATTAGGACGTGAGTTACAATATATTCAAGTTGAAAATCAAATAGACAAAATAATAGCAAATGGTACGGCGTTTTTCTATAAATAAAAAGTATTTAACCTAAACTTGCATAACGAAAAATGTTATTAGCAAGTGGCTAAATACTCATTAATGAAATTATATATAAGTTAATTATTCGTTCGTTTATGCAAGGCCAATTTCATGTTTAAATGCTTTCATAAATGAACGACTGACTTGAAATTTGTCTCCAGAAGTCATGGTTACTTGATAAGTATAATTGAACCAATGTTCAACGCTATCGATATGCGTTTTATTAATAATAGTCGCACGATGGATTTTAATAAATATGTTATTCGATAATTTCTTTTCATAATAGTTAAGTGGTTCATTTGTTTGGTATGTGCGATTGATAGTATTTATCGTTGTTATCCCATTGTTGACTGAAACTGCCGTGATGTCGTCTTTTTGGATTACATAGATACGTTCATTCATTTCAATTGGCAGTACGGTTTGGTCTCCGTTATCATGACGTTCATCTCGTTGCATTGATTGAGTAGATGATTCACTTGTTGCATGATCTATCTCATTACTATTAGATAGTTGATGCTTAACTTTATTTACTGCTTGCTCTATACGCTCAAGTTCAAAAGGCTTGAGTATATAATCAATTGCATCAAGTTCAAAGGCTTTAACTGCAAATGTATCGTGTGCAGTGGCAAAAATAATATGTGGTGGCTGTTTCATTTTCTTTATCTTTTGTGCTAAATCTATACCACTCTCATCCATAAGATTGATATCTAAAAAGACTAAATCATATGTTTCTGATAAAAGTCTTTCTAACGTTTCTTCAATGTTTTCAGCCTCATCAATTACGTTAAATCCTGAGATCTCATTTAATAAGTAATGAAGCTCATTTCGAGCTAATGGTTCATCATCAACGATTAACGTCTTCACCTAAATATCCTCCTTTATTGTATATGATGGTATATGACAACTTACCGTCGTTCCTATTTCTGTTGATTCAAAATGTAAAGCGGCCTTAGTGCCGTAAAGTCCTATTAACCGTCTGTTTAAATTTTCTAAGGCACTACCAGTTCCTGTCTCTGAATCAACACTCATTTGTCCAATCAATGGTAACTTATCATCATCAATTCCACTTCCATTATCACGAACGGTTAGTGCTAATTCTTCGTTGTCATGATGTGCAGTCACATCAATAATATTATCTTTACGGCGATGTTTAAAGGCGTGTTTAATAGCATTCTCAACTAGGATTTGAATGACGAAAGGTGGGATGAGCACATGTTTACAAGATGAATCAATATGATATTCAATTGTGAATCGATCAGGGAAGCGTGCTTGTTCTAATGCTAAGTAGGCCTCAACTTGTTGCAACTCTTTCTCCAAAGTAATGGTGTTATTTCGAGCACCTTGCAGATTTGATCTAAAGAATTGGCTTAACTGCAATAATAACTTTCTTGCCTTTTCACTATCAATACGTACGAGGGCTGAAATGGTATTAATCGCATTAAAGAAGAAGTGCGGATTAACTTGTGCTTGTAATGATTTGATTTCAGCATCTTTTAAAAGTTTACTTTGCATTTCGGCCTGACCCAATTCTAATTGACTTGAGAAGATATCTGCTAAGCCACGTGCGAGTTGTTTCGTTGATGTCGTATTATCATATTCATTTGTAAAATAAAATTTTAATGTGCCGGCTACTTCTTGATTAATCATTAAAGGAATGACGATTGCAGATGTTAAAGTACAATTTGGATTGTTGCATCCGATTTCTTCTTTAGAGTGTGCCTCTTTTAATTGACCAGTTTTTATAACATCTTTTGATAAATCAGTAATGATCGCTTTTTTTGCAACATGATGGTCACTTGCAGCACCTACATGCGTTAAAATATCTGTTCTGTTTGTGATAGCAACTGCCGATACGTTCATCAATTTCAGAATGATTTCAGCAACGGAACGTGCAGACTGTTCAGTTAAACCAGACCTAAGATACGGCAACGTTTTATTCGCTATTTCGAAAACATCATGCGTTTGAATAGCACGGGTTTGCTCTTCTTGTTTTAATGTTGAAAGTATTATAGATAAGAAGATAGCTGTCCCAATACTATTGATTAAAATCATAGGTAAAGCGATGAATTGAACAAGCGACCATGCAGACGCTGTATCGTTGGCAAAGAAGAGAATGCATGCCATTTGAATTGCTTCATTAAGTGCACCAATAATGGCACCCATTAAAACGGTTGGGTAAGTATAGTGACGCATTGTACGATAACCATAAAACCCTGATATGAGTGCGATGAAAATAGATGAAATGAGATAGGTGTATGCATTTGCACCGCCAATATAAAGGCGTGACAACCCTGATACAATGCCTACTATAATTGCGACGAAAGGTCCGCCAATTAAACCAGACATCCCTATTGTTAATACACGTGTATTTGCCATAGATGCATCGTCATTAAGGTGGTAATAAATGTTACTAGTTACAATATGTCCATTTTCAATTTCAATTCCAGTGAAATTTGAAGTTATAGCAAATAGAGCGAACAAAATTGTTAATTGCCATTGAGAACGCAATTTTTCGCGTTCACCCATCATCGTTTTAAAGTGATTAATATTCAGTAACATATAGGCGATAATAATGATTAACCCTACACGTTCAAGCAATAATATAAATAAATTAAACATAGTAAGCACCTATTCAATGTAGTTTCAGTTAAAATAATTATCCTTTCTTTAATTATAATATGGATAATTTTAACTTAATAGTTTAAAATTAAAACTTATAATTTGTAGGTATCTAATTATTGATTTATTGCACTTTTGAGTATGTTGTTAAAAATATTTATTGAAAAAGTTAGAGTATATTATTAAGTCATTTCTTCTTAATTATGATAAGGTTTTCAATGTAAACAAATTTCTAAGTGAGTGTCGTATCAAACATAAGCTAACGTCAAATAATGTAAGTCATGATGCACATGTTAATAAATTATAGAAATAAGGGACTAATTGATTAAAGTCATAGACATAAAAGGTATGACACTTATTATGGTTGCTTCATTATGACGTATATCAATTTGAGTAGATTAGTTTTAGGGTAATTTAGGAGGAATTTTTCGAGATGGAGTCATCAAAACAATTTAGGGGAGATAATAAATTACTAATTGGTATTATAATCGGGGTACTTACGTTCTGGTTATTTGCACAATCATTAGTGAACGTTGTTCCAACGTTACAGTCTTCATTTAACACAGACATGGGTACGATTAATATTGCCATTAGTTTAACTGCATTGTTCTCTGGACTATTTATTGTAGGGGCAGGAGATATTGCAGACAAATTAGGCCGAGTAAAAATGACATATATCGGCTTAGCATTAAATATTATTGGATCATTATGTTTAATCATCGCACCTGTCGCATGGTTGTTATTAGTAGGTCGTGCGTTACAAGGTTTATCAGGTGCATTAATTATGCCGTCTACACTTGCAATAATAAATGAATATTACATAGGAAAAGAAAGACAACGCGCTGTCAGTTACTGGTCTATAGGTTCTTGGGGCGGTAGTGGTATTTGTTCATTATTTGGTGGTTTCATGGCCTCAACGATCGGATGGCAGTGGATTTTTATTGTTTCAATTGCACTTTCAATTTTATCCTTTTTCTTAATTAAACATACACCCGAGACTAAAGTTGAACCGAATGCGAATGAAACTAAAACTAAATTTGACGTTACTGGTTTAATACTATTAGTTATTACACTATTGAGTGTTAACGTGATGGTTACGCAAGCTGCAGATCGTGGACTATTCTCACCAATGATTTTATCACTTGGTGCTGTATTCTTAGTTGCGGGTATCCTGTTTATTATTAGAGAATTAAAAGCAGAGAACCCGTTAGTTGATTTTCATATTTTCAAAAATAAGGGTTACAGCGGTGCGACATTATCAAACTTTATGTTAAATGGTGTTGCCGGTGGTACACTTATTGTTGTTAATACGTATTATCAAAGTCAATTAGGATTTAGTTCACTACAAGCAGGTTTAATTTCAATTACGTACCTTGTAGCTGTGCTAGTCATGATTCGTGTTGGTGAAAAATTATTACAAAAACTTGGTGCTAAAAAGCCATTACTAATAGGTAGTGGATTTGCATTCTTAGGATTATTACTATTATCTTTAACATTTTTACCAAATGTTGCTTATATTATTTCAAGTATTATAGGTTACTTATTATTTGGTATCGGTTTAGGTACATATGCCACACCTTCTACTGATACAGCGGTTGCGGAAGCGCCTGACGACAAAGTAGGGGTAGCATCTGGATTGTATAAAATGGCATCATCTTTAGGTAATGCCTTTGGTGTTGCGATGTCTAGTACCATTTATGGTTTTGGCGCATCATTAATGAATTTACAACTAGGTGGCGCTGCTGGTGTATTATTCAATGCCGGAATTGCTTTAACCGCATTTATAGTTATCTTGATTTTAGTTCCTAAGAAATTAAGAACAAATTAATATAAATATTAGTTTTTAAAAGATAGAGATATCGAATTCAATAAGAGTTCGATATCTTTTTTAATAAATTAAAGAATAATTTATATCAAATTATCTTAAAATTGTGAATATTCCGTTTACAATATTGACTCTATAAATTTAAAGTAGTATTTTAAAAACATCATTAGAAAAAAAGGGGTCGTGACTTATGAAAATAGCAATTGCAGGTTCTGGCGCGTTAGGAAGCGGATTTGGTGCGATGTTATACCGTCAAGGTTATGATGTAACGTTAATTGATGGATGGAAGCCACAAGCGAAAGCTGTTAAACAAGAAGGTTTACATATAGACATCAATGGTGAAAATCATCATCTTACCATGACGATGTATCAACATAACGATATTCCTCAAGATGCTCAATTTGATGTTATCTTTTTATTTACTAAAGCGATGCAGTTACAAGATATGCTGGAACATATTAAAGCACACATTCATGACAATACAATTATGGTTTGTACTATGAATGGTTTGAAACACGAGCGTTTAATTCAACATTATGTTGATGAATCACGAATTGTGCGCGGTGTTACTACATGGACTGCAGGATTAGAATCTCCTGGACATACGCATTTAATGGGTTCAGGTCCGGTTGAAATTGGTGCACTTGTATCTGAAGGTCAAGCTAATGTTGATGTCGTGTATGAACTGTTAGATCAATCTGGTCTTAATCCATATAAAAGTGAGCAGTTGCAACAATCAATTTGGAAGAAAATTTGTGTGAATGGTACTGCTAATGCACTTTGTACGATTTTAGAATGTCGTTTATCAAATTTGAATGAGAGTGATTATGCGAAACAGCTTATTTACAAGATTACACAAGAAATTGTACAAGTAGCAACGGTAGATGGCGTACATTTAAATGGAGATGAAGTTTACAATTATCTCATCGATTTAAATGAAAAGGTAGGCCCACATTATCCATCAATGTATCAAGATTTGATTAACAATAATCGACTTACAGAAATTGATTATATTAATGGAGCAGTTGCTCAATTAGGTAAAGAACATCATATAGATGCTCCAGTTAACCAATTTGTAGCGAATCTGGTACATGCGAAAGAACAACAACGACATGCAAAATAATGTCCACTTAGAAGGTGTGAAGGACATGTTTTCATCTAATATGCTAATACAAAGTATGTTAGTTGTGACTTAAGATTGAAATATGAAACCAATTTAATATATAAGGCTTGGAGTGAGATGTTGAATTCAAATTGAATTCGGTCTCGCTCCATTTTGAGTCGAATAATTATATCTTTGTGATTAAAATTGATACGCTAAATCCTTAATTTAATATGAATGATTTTAAATTTTTCATAAAAGGGTAGAAGAAAGTTAAGTGAATTTGAAGGAGCTGTTATTAGAATGAATCGTTCAACGAAACGTGTCATCATTACGAGTATTGTAGGTGGATTGCTAAGTGGTGCAGTTAAGATTGGTTGGGAAGCTATCGTTCCGCCTAGAACACCTGACCGTGAGAAAGAAACCCCTCCAATGACATTATTGAATCAGGTGGGTTTACCAGATTCGATCAAAAAAGCAACCTATCACTATAATGGTAATGATATTCCAATAACGGTTATGGGTATTCATTATGGCTTCTCTGTAGCAAATGCTTTAGCATATGGCTTATTAGCTGAAAAATTCCCAAGAATCACAGCATTGAAAGGATCATTATTTGGCGTTGCTATACATATTGCATTTCATGAATATTTATTGCCAAAGTTGAATTTGACACCTCAGGTTAAAGACTTACCTTATGAAGAACGATTTTCAGAGTTGTTCGGTCATATTGTTTGGATGAATACTATTGATATGATTAGAGATTCAAGTAAGTAGGTTAGATTGAGATATTCATTTTCAGAAAAAGAGAAATAAAAAGGTGAGTACAATAAAGACTAAAATATTAATACAGGCGCAACAGGATTAATCGGAACAAGATTAACACAACGTTTGATTGAAGAAGGACACGAGGTTGCCGGATTTACTACATCTGAGAGAGGTAAAGAGAAATTAGAAGGACTAAACGCTAAAGCGTATATTGGCGATATCTTAAAAGCGGATACTATTGATGTAGCAATTGATGACTTTCGTCCTGAAATTATCATTAATCAAATTACAGATTTAAAAAATGTTGATATGGTAGCAAACTCAAAAGTGCGTATAGAGGGCGGTAAAAACCTAACTGATGCGGCACTTAAATATGATGTTAAAAAAGTAGTAGCTCAAAGTATTGGTTTCATGTATGAACCAGGAGAAGGACTTGCTACTGAAGAAGCACCATTAGATAATCATTCAGATGGTGACAGAAAAATTACGGTAGATGGCGTGATTGGACTTGAAAAAGAAACCGCTCGTATGGACCAATATGTTGTGTTACGTTTCAGTTGGTTATATGGACCAGGTACTTGGTATGGTAAAGACGGTATGATTTATAATCAATTTAAAGATGGAGAAGTAACATTATCAGATGGTGTCACATCATTCATTCATTTAGATGATGCTGTTGAAGTATCTATTCAAGCGATGAACTTTGATACTGGTATTTATAATGTTGCAGATGATGAGCCAGTAAAAGGATCAGACTTTGTAGCATGGTATTCAAAAGAAGTTAGTGCGGATCCTGAAGTCACTATCCAACCTGTACAACCATTTGAACGTGGCATCACCAATGACAAGTTTAAAGAACAAGGTGGTACACTAATCTACAATACATGGAAAGATGGTATGCATCCTTTAAAATAAGATTGTAGAAATGAAATAAAGAGGCTGGGATATTATTCCTATAGAAATAGCTAGTAAATGAGTCTTAAAAACTTCATTTGCTAGTTTCTTTATTTACAATACTTCGAATTATTGGCTCGCTTTCTTAGGAGTTAGCCTCACCCTGTAGTCTTCAGCTTGTCCTATTTTCTCAAGAGTCTCGCCAAAATACTTAGTATTTTTTATTCTTATACAAGAACTTAATATCCCAGTCTCTTTTTAGTATGTTTTGCTCTTTTTTGAGTTAGTCATTGTGATTTGTAGACTTACTTCTACGCTGTTCTTCAATTTGTTTACGTAACTGATCTCCAGCAGCTTTGCCTACTTTTGCATAATGGCTATGTGCAAAATGCATTTGAATAATTAAAAACGTTGCACTTATCGCCCAGTATAAACTTAAGGCTGAAGCAGATTGCAGTGATGCATAAATAATAAATAATGGAGATAACACCATCATGACATAGTATGTGCGGCGTTCTTCTTTTGGATAATGCATTGCATTGACCAAAGGTTGAATGAGGTAAAGTAAAGCTGCTATAAATGTCATGATTAAATCCGTATGCATTAAATTGAACCATAAAAAGTGAGGGTGCTCGATAATACCACCACTCGTTGGATATTTAATACAAGCGTATAAACCTAATAAAATAGGGATTTGGATTAATATTGGCAAAGTTCCAACTAGGCTTTTGAATGGATTAATACCATAGTTGTTGTACTTTTTCATTAATAATTTATTAGCTGCAGTACGTTCTTCTTGTGTATCAGCATTCTTTAGTTTATCTTGCAGTTTCTCAATTTCTGGTTTAACTACCTGAGTTTTACCTCTCATAATGTGAATGTTTTTCACTTGGATAAACATTAGTGGCATTAGTACAAGACGTATGATAAGTACAATGACAATAATGGCTAATCCATAATTCTCATGGAATGTTCGACCTAAGAAGTGAAGTAACATATCCATTGGCTTAACAAATATAGTATAAAAGAACCCATGTTGATCTTCTTTATGAGAATAGTCACATCCACCCAATAATATGACAACACTCATTATGAATAAGGACCATTTTTTTCTCATTTATAATCTCCTATATGCTTGAGGTCTTTAATAATCTTAGTCTTTAATATGTTTAGCTTAACATATTCGCATGATAAGCGTAGCGGTTAATCTCAATTTTATGACTTTGATTTATTTGTAACTGTAATTATTTTTAAAAGAGTCAAACCAAAAAGACTCGTTAATAAAGTGATGAAACCTAGTATAGTGACTTTAGCTGGTGCCGGTAGCCAAGACATAATAAATTGCCAATCAGAGCCATTTAGTAACAATGAAGGCAATACATGTAGAAGACCTAAAATTAAAATAAAGCCGATTGAAAGTATGAGTATTCGATATTTCGTGTTTCTATGTTGAACGCTTAATAGGATCAGTTGATGACTGGTGATATGACGATATAAGTAAATCAAAGTTATAGCAACCATGATCCAAATCACGATTGTAACTACAATAATCATAGTTTTGTATTGATTGATGTAGTATTGTACCGTATCAATATGCTGTCCTTGACTTAATTGCGTATTTAAATGTTTGGCAAGCGTTGGAGTATGACTAGAATAAGCGTTTGCGAGAACAACAATGCCATAGTCTTTCTTAGGATTCAAAATAATATAAGAAGAATAGTTCTCAAGCGTACCTGGATGATAGATAAGTGTTTCTTGATTATCCTTAGTGACAAACCAGCCTGTTGCATATTGAGAATCATCATCGTCATTTGTTTTAACCTTTGGTTTGTGTGTAGCTTCAACTAAAGATTTTAAATGTCTTGGGGGATGAAGTTGAAATTTTATCCAAGGTTCTAAGTCATGTGTGCTAGCCATTAAATAGGCTGACGGGTTATCACCGATATTAAACTTTGGATTATCTGAGTATGCTTTATTATGTTGAATATCATACCCCTGAGCATCATCTCCGCCCTTTTTATTACTCTCTTTAGTAGAAATATGTTTCATATTTAAAGGTTTGAAAATATGTTCACTCATATAAGATGAATAGGGAGAATGAGATATATTCTGAACAATTAAACCTAAAATATCGTAATTCATATTAGCATATTCGAACTGTTCTCCTGGTCGATGGTTCAGTGAACGACCATTAATACTGTTAACAATTCCATCTAGACTATCCGTCTTTTTTGTAATTTTATCATTGTCAGTGATATCTCCTGGAATACCACTAGTTTGAGATATTAATTGATTAATAGTGATTTCTACTTTTTTTCCTTTATATTTCATATGAAAGTTAGGTATGTATTTACTTATAGGGTCATTTAATTTGATTTTCCTTTCATTGACGAGTTGCATAATGGCATATCCCGTCATTGCTTTGGAATTAGAAGCAATTTCAAAGCGTGTATTAGAGGTTACTTTTTGTTTATTTTTAATGTTTGCATACCCATAACCTTTATTGAGTAACATTTTATTATCTTTAATAATTAATACAGAGACGCCTGGAATGTGACCATCATTCATTTCGTTTTCGACAATGCTGTCCAAATAATTTTGAGAAGTAGGGCTAATCATTGAATAGTTGGGTTGCCATTTAATCATGATTGAACAAATAAATAAGATAATAACTAATACGAGTCCACTGAAAAGAAATGTCTTTTTCATTTTTAATCCTCTAATCATAAGATTTAAGTAGTGAACAATTTATACGTTAACGAAAATAGTATAGCAAGTTTTTTGATAAATTGCTCTTGTGTTTCTTTTGTGTTGCTATCTATTGATTTAAATTATTAATAATAGAAATTTTACAAATAAATATAACTGTAAAATGTAACTTTAATGGTAATAAATCACATTAAAATAGTGGGGCCATCTATACTTTTTATCAAAATGGGAGTATATTTTATCCATTGAATTTGAATATAAAGAGGTAAAGAGTATTATGTTCACTCAATTTAAAAGACTTTTAATTGGTAAACCTAAAAGAAATCGCGATTTGAAAAATGAAAAAATCAGTAATTTCAAGGCTTTAGCAATACTTTCCTCGGATGCATTGTCATCAGTAGCCTATGGTCCGGAGCAAATTTTGATTACACTTGCAGTCGTTGGCGCTATGGCGTCATGGTACACGTTACCAATTGCATGTGCAGTATTAGTACTATTAGCAGCTTTAATCTTATCATATCGCCAAGTCATTTATGCCTATCCTAAGGGCGGCGGTGCTTATATGGTTTCTAAGACTAACTTAGGAGAAAAATGGGGACTAGTAGCTGGTGGTTCATTACTTGTTGATTATATTTTAACTGTAGCGGTAAGTATTGCTTCTGGTGCAGATGCGTTTGTAGCTGCATTTCCGTCACTGTATCATCACAAAGTATTGATTGCATGTTTACTAGTACTATTTATTTTAATAATGAATTTACGTGGATTGACAGAATCTGCTACAGTATTGTCTTATCCAGTCTATTTATTCATTATCGGGTTAATTATTATGATTGTTGTAGGAGTATGGAAAGTTGCAACTGGCCAAGCTGAACCACATATGCACGCAACAGTGGGAACAGCTGTGCCTGGTGTTACGCTATTCCTACTATTAAAAGCATTCTCATCTGGTGCTTCATCTTTAACAGGTGTCGAAGCTATATCTAATGCGGTGACTAATTTCAAAGATCCTGGTCCGAAAAATGCTGTTAAAACATTAGTTACAATGGGTGGCATCCTTGCATTTCTATTAGTAGGCATTGTAGGTTTGGCCTATTGGTACGGCGTAATGCCTGAGACTGAAACGACCGTATTGTCTCAATTAGCAATGAACATTCTAGGACACAATGCTGGTTATTATTTTGTTCAAGCAACAACAGTAATGATTTTAGTTTTAGCAGCGAATACCGGTTTTACCGCATTCCCAATGCTTGCTGCTAGCATGGCAAAAGATAAATATATGCCTCGTATGTTTAGTGTTCGAGGAGATCGCTTAGGTTATTCGAACTCTATCATTACTTTAGGTGTTGGGGCTATCTTGCTTATTATCATTTTTGATGGTAAAACTGAGAACTTAATTCCACTCTATGCTGTAGGTGTATTTATTCCGTTCACATTAGCTCAATATGGCATGGTGCTAAAATGGATTAGAGGCAGAGAAAAAGGGTGGTCTCGTAAATTGATTGCCAACGCGATAGGTGGAACAATTACATTTATCGTATTTATGATCTTCTTGATCACTAAATGTAGCCATGTATGGCCAATATTGATATTTTTACCTTTAATTGTGACTGTATTCCTACGTATCAAAGGTCATTATAAAGATATTGCTAAACAGTTGAAATCGACAGCGATGGTGCAAGATATGCCAATCGTTGATAAAAATTTAGCGATTGTTCCTGTAAGTACGATTACATCAGCCATTGATAAGTCAGTGTATTATGCTCAAATGATTGCTGATGATGTTATAGCAGTACATGTTTCCTTTGGTGATGAAGCGGATAAATGCTTTGCTGAAAAATGGCAACGTCATTATCCAGATGTGCGTTTAGTCATCTTACATTCTGAATATCGTAGTGTCATTAGACCAATTTCAAGATTTATTGATAAGATCAATAAAAAAGCGAATGATAAAAATTATGTCATTACAGTTGTTGTGCCTCAGTTTATTACAAAAAAATCTTGGCATAACTTCTTACACAATCAAACGAGTATTAGATTAAAAATGCACTTGTTCTATCAAAAGAATGTTATTTTGGCAACTGTACCATTTAAATTACACAAATAAACTTATAGAAAAGCCCATAGATAATGCAAGGTTACATTATCTATGGGCTTTAATTGATTTTAGTGAGCGTTGCTTACTTCATGTGCTAGAACGATTTCATTGTAATTGATGTTTTCTCGTAATTGGGTTGCAACTTCATTAGTTACTTTATTTCGTGAAATAAATTCATCTAAAATGGTGCGTTGGATGTATAATGCTTCCAATTTTACATCTTGTTGTTGCTGTGTAGTAAGTTCATATACTTCTTTGTTTTGATTTCTTTGTTGCTTTTTATTCTTATTGTGACGAATCGTACGAGATGGATTGTGATATTGGTTAATAATTAAACTCACTTCTAAGACATTTGAACTATTTTGTTCTTGACGCATTTTCATAATAATATTGTGATTAACAACACGCATTAATTGTTGCACTTTGTTAAAGCTATTTGTAAATTCTTCTCTTTGTGCCTTTTTATCGTCTTTTACTTTTTGACGTTCAGCTTTATATTCTTCACGCTTAGCTTTAATATCCATTTTATTTTGTTCAGATGTAGCATGATGTTCTTCTTTTAATAATGCACGGTTTTCTTTATGAATGCGATGTGCCTCTTTTCGTGATTCTTTACGAGCTTTAAATCGTAAGCCAATCAATTTAAAGAAACGACTTATTTTTCTTAGAATAGACATTTCACGATAAGATTGACTGAATTCCATAATATTGCGATAGTCTGTTAAATCCTTCTTAGTAATTCTTTCTTTTTCGATTAATCGTTCTAGTGTTCTTGTTTCTTCTTCTTCAGCTATTTCTTGAAGGCGACGTAATTCCTTCGTATTTTTATTGTCCGGTTCCATATTGATTAAGAATGATAACTCATTAAAATATTGATTTAATATTGGTCGATAATCCATACTTTTTTCTTCAGAGTTTTTCTTTTTAAAAGTATCAAGTACTTGTTGAACCATAAATATTTTAGCTGATTGATAGGACATACCTTTAAATTCTGAGACCTTTTCAGATGGTGTGATAAACGGTAGAACAACTTGGGCGAGAATTAAGCTAGTTAATACCATAAATGAAGCGATGAATAATAGATCATTACGATATATAAACTCTTGGTTACCATCCATCATATATGGAAGTGTTAATGCCATTGATAAAGAAATGGTACCGTGTATCCCACACATCGTCATAATAAAGGCATAGTGATTACGCTTCGGTGGTCCAGCATCTTCTTCATCATCTAAATAAGATTGAACGTTGTTTGGATAGTAAAAATCTTTAAATAATAAGTACACCCAAACAAATCTAAATACATAAATCGCTAGCGCAATTAATAGAGCGGTTGTAATTAAAAATACAATGTTTTGTGGTTCGTCATGAATAATTTCCATAACTACTTCGGGAACAATATATCCCAACACTACAAATACAAAGCCATTTAATGCATAACTTAGCGTATTCCATATTTGGTTATAGTTCATTTGTAATTCCGTTTGGGCACGAATTAAACGGTCGCGTTCTAAACCATGGATTAAACCAGCGACAACTACAGCTATAATTCCTGATGCGTGAAGCTCCTCGCCAATAAAATAAACGGCGAAAGGAGTAAGTAATTGAATGAATGTTAACGTATTACTATCTTTCATCCCTTTATTGGCAGTTAAATAAACTCTTAAAGTTACGACTAGTGCGCCAACAATGATACCAATTAACACACCTAAAATAGTTGAAATAATAAATTGGCCTATTGCATCAAACGCTGAAAAACTACCAGTTACAAGTGCAGTAACTGCAATTTTAAATGAAATGATACCTGCAGCGTCATTAAGTAACGATTCACCTTCAAGAATTGACATTGACCCTTTAGGTAATATCTTACCTTTAGTAATTGCGGAAACTGCGACTGCATCAGTAGGGCACAGAATTGCAGCAATTGCAAATGCGGCTGGCATTGGTAAATCAGCCCAAATCCAGTGAATAAAGAAACCTACACCAATAACGGTAGTAAATACAAGGGCCATTGCCATAAGAACAATGGGTTTATGATACTCAAGTAACTTTGTTCTGGAAATATGAGTACCTTCCACAAATAGCAGAGGGGCGATAACAGCCATCATAAAGACTTCCGATTCAAATTCAAAGTGCATTGGAATAGGTAGCACAAATAAGCAGACACCCAATGCGATTTGAATAAAAGCAGTAGGAATTTTAGGGAACCTATTATAAATAATAGAACTAATAATAACTGCGAATATAAATAATAAAAATGCTTCTAATAGCTCCATGAATAACTCCTTTATAAAATGAATACTAATAGTTTACCATGTGACATGATAAGCTACCAAAAATGGCAACCTATTTACCATATTTAAGTGTCTATAAACGGATATATGAATTAAAGTGGTTATCAATATAGAGTTGTTTGAAATGTTTAAAAGTGGGAGTAGTTGAATAAAGTTGTATTATAGTGAGAACAGAGTTAAAATCATAAAAATATAAAAACTGAGAAAAGCTTGATTTAAGCATCTTCTCAGTTTAATTTGCTTATATAAATTGAAAAATTTCGTTTATCAATTAATTAATGTGATGATTAATAATTAATTGAATTACGACCTTGACTACGAGTTCGTTCTGCTAAGTCTTCTGCATTAGACTTGTATTTTCTATAAAAGATGAACAAGAAGATAAACCAAATTGGTGAAATGAAAATGGCCGCTCTTGTATCTTCGCTAAAGAATAGTAGTACAAACACAAACGCGAAAAATGCGAGTACGACATATGCTGTCTTAAGTCCGCCAAAGAGTTTAAATTTATTCTTATGGTGTTCTTCTGGATTCTTTTTAACGAAAACAATATAAGAAATGATAATCATTGCCCATACTACTAAAAATAGAACAGTTGACAGTGTTGTAACATAAATAAATAATTTAATGGCATCTGGGAAAATAAAATTAAGCAATGCTGCTGCTAATAAGGTACCAGATGATACTAACATAGATAAGTAGGGAACACTGCTACCATTTGTTTTGCTTAAAACTTTAGGTCCTAAACCTTGTTTAGCAAGTCCGAATAAAATACGACTATTAGAATAAATACCACTGTTTGTTGCTGATGCTGCGGCAGTTAATACTACAAAGTTTACTAGTCCGGCAGCGAATGGTAAGCCGATTAAACTAAACATCGTTACGAATGGACTACTATTTGAGTCTATTTTATTCCAAGGAATAACCGACATGATGACTAATAAACCACCGACGTAAAATAATAAGATACGTATAGGCACGTTATTAATCGCTTTAGGAATTACATTTCTAGGGTCTTTCGTCTCACCAGCAGTTACCCCGATAAGTTCAATACCAATAAATGAATAAACGGCAATTTGGAATGCCATTAAGAATCCAAATGGTCCATTAGGGAAGATACCGCCGTGATTAGTTAAGTTACTAAACGATGCATGACCATAAGATGTTTTAAATGAGAAGAATATCATGACAAGTCCAACGATGATCATCGCAATAATAGTAACAATCTTGATAATTGAGAACCAAAATTCCAATTCACCGAATAATCTTGCACCTAACATGTTAAAAGAGATTAACATTAATACTATGAACAAGACGGTAATCCAATGTGGAACTTGTGGGAACCAAAAACTAAAATATTGTCCCATTGCTGTTAAATCTGACATACTTGAAGCAATCCAAGCGAGCCAATATGTCCAACCAATGACAAATCCGGCAAAGGGACCTATGTATTCGTTCGCAATATCTACAAATGAATTAAAGCGTGTATTACTTAATAACAATTCTCCAAGTGCTCGCATGAATGCAAACATGACCATACCAATAATCATGTATGTTAGTAAAAGGGAAGGTCCTGTTAAAGCAATTGTTTGTCCTGAACCTAGGAATAATCCTGTACCAATTGCGCCCCCAATCGCAATTAATTGAATATGCCTGTTGTTTAGTTCTCTTTCCAACTGTCTAGCCATATACTTCCTCCTTAGAAAGCAATGATGCGATTTTTAATTTTTATTTGTAAACGCTTTCTTTTTATGCAAAAAATTTTTTCTTTTAACAAAGTATAGCGTTTGTTCAATAGCTGTTAAATTTTAGATAAAAAGCGATTTTGATACTAATTGTTCACAAATTATGTAACTTTGCTAAAAGGTAATTTTATTATACTCTTTATTGTATAAAATATAAACAAATTTCTGAAAATTTAATAAACAGATTTATTTATTATTAATAATAAATATGACATAATGATTTCAATTCAAAACAAGTAAGAGGGAAGACATTAATGAAGATAGGTACAATTTCAGATTTACATATCGATCGACATCCTAAACTAGAGCCACAAGCATATCTTGATGCACTCGCCCATATTGTGGAACAAAGAAGTGTTGATTTATTATTAATTGCAGGAGATATGTCTAATCATTTTCAGCAAGGTTATCAATTTATTCAAGACTTAAAAGAAAAATGTCGTATACCAATCTTATTCGTGCCTGGTAATCATGACTATTGGACTTCAGAAGCATCACTCAGTTCAAAGCAAATTTATGAATTTTATGCTAGCAAGCCAGATTGTTTAATCGGAAAACCTTATATTATTAATAATAATTGGGCAATTGTTGGACATACAGCTTGGTATGATTATAGCTATGCGGATAGCAAATTTGATTTGGATCGAATTAAAAGAGGGAAATATTATGGTGCCACATGGCAAGATAAAGTGAAAATTGATTGGGATATTGATGATAGAGTGTTATCTAAAGAGGCGGCTAAACAAATACAAGAAGACTTAGAACAAGTGAAAGATAAACATGTTATTTTAATGACACACATTGTTACGCATCCTCAATTTATAGTACCTATGCCGCATCGCATTTTTGATTTCTTTAATGCTTATATTGGTACTAAGGACTTTGATGAATTTTATTCAACCTATTCCATTCGTTATAGCATTATGGGGCATGTGCATTTTCGCAAGATGATTAGTGAAAATGGCATCACATATATTTGTCCCTGCTTAGGGTATCAACGACAATGGAGAACGAGTGATATTAATCAAGAAATCAATAACGCTTTAGTAACATTTGATATTAGTGATGAATAAAATATATGTGAGATCGGGAAGTGTCTTAAATTATCTCGACCTCACTTAACAGTAACTATTAATCATTGGTGTTTACTTTAAGATAAATACATGTACGACCAGGAGCGTTAAAGCTACGTTCTAATTTCGACTTTGCAATTTTAATAATTTGAAAGCGATTAGGAACTATAGCAGGAAAGATAACAAATTTAAATAAATGACTCCATAAGGGATCTATATAGTAGTAATATTTATCATCATATCCAATTAATAGCGTAACATGAATGTTAGAAACGAGTGCTTTCTCATGATCATCAAATGTAAAGTGTTTTCGAAATGGTTTACGTCCTAAACTCGTGTGGTACATGATGACCGGTTGACCTGAATCGATTACGGTCTCTAACGATGTTAGGTCAGTACCTGTGCCATCAACAATACGTGAATCAATTGTTTGTAAATATGGAACATAAGCATCTGGAAAGATGGTTTGATGATGACCCAATTTGACAAGTAAGTGATGACCCACATAGCCTTTATAGGGATTATTAGGATGTTTGGGCCAATGTTTCATAATTTCAGTTGCTTTAATATTATGACTGTTATATTGAAGTAACATTGCTGCTGAAACACCTTCGCAGCCCATGACCATTGGAATTGGAAATAATTGGCTAATTGGTTTGATTGATAATATCGTTCTTTTCATCCTTATTCTCCTCAAAGACACTTTTATGATTTACATCACTTAATTTAAGTAAATTTATTATATACCTTAGTGGTCATCTCGTATATTAATATGGATTTTGACTTTATTGATATAGAATAAATGAAAAAGGGGACATTTGAATGGCAATACAATATAAATTGGAACAGTTAAATCATGTTCAACTCATCGGTGTCTTAAGAAAGTATGAGAGTGGCGATGAGATGCAAAAAGATATACCGTCATTTTGGCAAAAAGTAAATAATGATGGGGTTGTAGATGATTTAATTGAACTTAGTAATCAAACATTATCAGGATTGTTAGGCGTCATTTTACAGAAAGAAGATAATCATTTCGACTATTTCATTGGTGTACCTTGTGATAATTCGAATAATAATGATTCTCACTTTAATACACTCGAATTGTCAGCTCATAAGTATGTTGTTATAGATGCGAAAGGAAAAGTTTCCGAAGCGATTAAATCGATAATGCCTAAAATCTATCAAGAGTTATTACCTCAAGCTAAATTTAAGACGATTAGAGCACCTATGTTTGAACATTATTTACCAGGAAATACCCAAAGTAGTGATTATATTACGGAAATTTGGATTCCTATAGAGGATCAGACAAAAGATTTAGATAAAATAGGTATTACAAAACTATAAAATACTGTAATTAAAAGAACTGAGGAGGCGCTCTTTTAAGCGTTTCTCAGTTCTTGTTATACTTTCACAATTTATTTTCTAATTGCATGAACGATATAATTCATATTCTTTTTATGTTTACGCATTGTTTTAAACATTTTGATAAACATTTTGCGATTAGTTAATTTTAGAGCGTTTTTAATAATTTTTAACGTACCAAGGAGGCCTTCATCTCGAATCATGCCTATTGGAGTCATTAAAGATAGTGGACCTACTTTAGACTCAATATTTGAAAAACCAGCTTCTTGATAGAGTTGATACCAATCTTCAGGCGATAAAGGTGTAACTTTCATATTGATGGCGTTACTTAATTCATCAATGACCGTTGTTGCCTCTTGTCTATTAATAATTGCAATGTCATGTGTAAGTATAATGCCATTCGGCTTTAATACTCGATAATATTCATTTAGCACTTTTTCCTTAATCTGATAAGGCAACATTGTTAGCATCGCTTCATTTAAAATAATATCAAAACTCTTATCTTCAAAAGGTAATTTCATAGCATTGGCTTGCGTTAAATGAATAAGCTTATCTAAATTGTGTTTCGAAACATTTTGTTTACCTTTTTCTAAAGCGGTTTTATTTAAGTCTACGCCCTCAATGTGGCAATTATATTTTTGAGCTAATTCAATAGAAGTTGTACACATATTACAAGCTACTTCTAAAACACGTTTGCCACTGGTGAAGTGTCTTTTATTTATAAGCCAATTTGTTGCTAACACACCCCCTGGTCGTAAACGTTTCTTTCCTAATTGTGCTAAAAATGTATGGCCGGCTATTTTAGTTACCGTAGTCAACACTTCCTGTTCTAACTGAATTTGTTAAAGAGTACGTGATTTTCTAAATGTACATGTTCATGAGTTTCACGTTCTAAATTCTCTAGACGATGATATACTAACCTCCAAGTTTGGCAAGCTTCACTAGGAGGTTGATATTGGTTAGTTAATTCACGCATGTCTTCAAGTAATTGTCCTGTTTGAGTGTGGTCGTCAACTAAGCTTTGAATGATATCAGATGAATGATCTACTTGTTCACCATGAGAAAGTTTAATTAACGCTGGGAAATCATGTTCATCTTCTTGAGCCATATGCTCAAGCATACCATCTCGATATTGACGATATAAATCTTGTAACTGAATTAGAAATGGATGGTTCGGTCCATGAACTTTAGCAATTTTTGTAACATAAGGGGATAGATTCTTAAATTCTTCACGTATTGTTTCGTGATAGCGAGATTGTATATATTGAATTAATGACGGTGCATCAAGATATTTCACATTAATGTTTCCTTGATCATGGTTTGGAAGTTCATTAATTTCATCTATTAAAGTTTCTGCATCAACTTTTTTATTTTTAACTGCCTCATTTATAGATATATTGCCACCGCAACAAAAGTCGATGCCATATTTTCTGAAAATATCAGCACTTAGTGGGATATCAGTAACAATTTCTGCAACGATAGATTCATTTGTAATCATTAAAACTCCTCCTTTATTTACTTTCATTATAATCGTTAATAATAATTATCAATTAGAAAAAATATAGCTGTCACCTATTTGTTGGAAAGTTATTAAAATATTGTGAACGAGTAACTTTGATTTTAAATTAATGGCCTCATTTTAAAATGAAATGCAAAAAACTGAGAAAAGCTCGATATGAGCATCTTCTCAGTTTAGTCGACTACTGCATGATTTTATGTAGCATTTTAATCCTTTGTCTTAATCTTCTAGTTATATTGAATAAAAGATTTATTATGCTGGGTTACGATGATTTCTAAAATAAATCACTTGTAGTGTTATTAAAATGACTGCTGTTATCATAATAACGAAAATGTATGGGGTTGTGTCATATTGTCCTTTGAGTCCTACAATAGGAGAGATAATACCACCAAGTATAAATTGGAATAGTCCTAATAAACTAGACGCATTACCACTACCACCAGTACGTTCTTCCATTGCCATTGAAAAACCAAGTGGCCCAATAGACGTAACAGGACATACATTTAAGAAAAATGCGATAAGTAAAATCCATAAGGGACCATGAACTGCAAGTGTAATCACAATTAAAATGACACCTACAACTTGTATTAAGGTTAAATAAATCATAAGTTTGAAACGATTAATATAAGCTACAAGAAGTGCGACGATCTGACTCACGATAATTAAACCGACACCATTAACAGCGACCATGATACTGAATTGTTGAGGTGTCATATTATAAATTTTTTGCGTAATAAATGGAGAAGCGGATGAAAAACTAAATAACATTACATACGTTAACCCCTGTAGAAACATTGGAATAATGAATCGTGGTTTTTTCATTAGACTACCGAAATCTAATAAAATGTCTTTAAAGTTAAGTGATTTGTGTTCCGATTTATGTGTCTTTGGCATCATTGTAGCGACGCCTAATAGTACTAATAGACTTATAAATGTTAGGATAATGAATACAATTCTCCATGATCCAAGTGCTAATGATAGTCCACCGAGTAATGGCATGATGATAGTAACAATACCATTCACGACCATTAATGATGCTAGAAATTTTGCTAATAAATCGCCCTCGTATCTATCTCCAGCGAAAGCTTTGGCTATAACGATAATACCACCGGCTGTAAACCCTTGGGTAAAACGAATACATAAAAATAAAATTAGGTTAGTAGCGAATACGCCACTAAGTGTGGCTAAGAAAAATATACATAATATGATAAGACCTATTCTTTTACGACCATATGCATCAGATAATGGGCCAAATAGGAATTGGCCAAGTGCTAAACCTATCATTGCAAATGATAATGTAAGTTGTATTTCAGATGTCGATGACCTAAATTGATGTTGTACTTCAGGTAATGCGGGTAAATACATATCAATAATCATAGGTCCAAATGCAGTCATTACACCTAATACTATTAGAAGCAATAGGGGTAATTTTGTATGAGTTGAAGGTTGCATAATGTTTCTCCTTAAAAAGTTTGCAAACTACATTATAAAGGTTTTTTGTATATTTGTAATTTACAAAATAAAAAAGCGACACAGAATTCATTGTGTCGCCTAATATAGGTTGATTAACTTTCAAAAAGTTTTGAATATAAGCTTTCTCAATCAAGCCAATTATTGTGAATTTGTATCACTTGAATTTCCAAGAATACTATTTAATTTCTCTTTAATTTCATCAAATTTTGTATTTACATCGTTGAGTAAGTCATTAACTTTACTTTGGCTTTCGTTATTTTGTTGAGCATTATTAGCTTCTTTTAATTTATTGACTTGCTCTTGATAAAATTTAGTTAATTTAGAATCTTCACCAGTTTGTTCACTATTTTTTAAGTTATTAACATCCTCTTGAATTTGTTTAATTCTTGAGTCAGTATCTACTTTATCTTTAATGTCATTTTTAGCATCTTCTACTTGTTGTTTGATATTATCAGTTTGATTTTGTACTTCATTTTTATAATCTTTAGATACATTGTTGTCATTAGAAGCATTATTCGTTTGTTGGTTATCACTACTATTGTTATTAAGTATTGCTCTTGTGGCAAATACCGCTACGATAATCAACAATATTGCAATAATAGCAATTAGCCATTTTTTAGATTTCTTATTTTTTTCGTTCTCTTCTTCTAACTGTTGTTCGCGTCTAAAGTCACGATCGTTATAGTATCTATTACCATCTTCATCGTATTCATCATTACGTCGGCGATAATCCTCACGATAATCATAATCATCTTGATATCGATGGTCATCATTACGATATCTCGGATCATCATCTCGATAACGTGAATTGTTACGATTGTATGCTTCTTGACTTTCGCGTCGTTCATGACGCGCACGTCCATCCGCGCTTTGTCGGTTACGTTTGCGATATTGTTCATCATATTTGTAAGAATCTTTATATTTGTCTGTTCGTTTCAAGATAGTCACCTCATATTTTAAATAGTTAGTTTGAATAGTCTTGCAATATTTTCAGCAGTATGTGTCATGTTTCGTTTAGCGTTATTTAATAATGAAGGCAATGATTCTGGTTGCTCAATTAAACTAAATGCACTGTCAATGCCATGCTTATAAACATCTTGGTATCCTTCGGCAAGACTACCACAAATAGCTATAACAGGAACGTGATGTTCTTTTGCTGCTTTAGCTACTCCGATAGGTGTTTTACCAAAGACTGTTTGAGCATCCATCTTTCCTTCACCAGTTATGACAAGATCTGCATCCTGCACTCTTCTCGAAAAGTCAATTTCTTTTAATATAATATCAATACCGTTAGAAAGTGACGCATTGAAGAATGCGAGGATACCTGCACCTAATCCACCAGCAGCACCGGCACCTGGGATATCTTTGACACTTACATTTAGTTCTCGTTCTATCATATCATGATAGGTTGTAAGTGCGGAATCCAACTTTGGTATCATCTTAGCGTCAGCACCTTTTTGAGGACCATAGATTTCAGTTGCGCCATTAGCACCTAATAACGGGTTTGTCACATCACAAGCAACTTCAAATGTGACGTGCTTAAGTCTTTGATCTAAGTTTGAAAAGTCAATTTTTGCTAGCTCAGATAAGTAGCCGCCACCGAGTTTTAAAGGTTGATTTTTAGAATCAAGAAATTGAGCGCCTAATGCACATAACATGCCACTACCGCCATCATTGGTAGCACTTCCTCCAATGCCTAAAATGATCTTAGTAACATGATGATCAAGCGCATCTAATATTATTTCTCCAACACCGTAAGTAGATGTAATAAGTGGATTACGTTCTTCATCTGTCAATAAATCTAGTCCTGATGATGCAGCCATTTCAATGATAGCTACTTGATTATCCTGGGAAAGTGCATATGAAGCTTCAATGTTTCTATGCAATGGGTCATGAACTGGAATGGTGTACGTCTTAGCATTAAGCGCTTCCTTTAGAGCATCTGTTGTACCTTCACCACCATCTGCCATTGGGATAATGTCATAGTGAATATCTTCATGAAATATTTTCTTGAAACCATCTTGTATTGCTAAACCAGCTTCTTTAGCTGACATGCTCTCCTTAAATGAATCAGTGGCAATGACTATTTTTCTAAGATTCATCTTAGTAGACCTCCAATAGTTTATATATTTAAAATTAGTATAAAATAATATTTGAATGTATAATTAATAAAAAAAGAATATAATATAATTAGTTGAGCCAAAACGAGTGCTAATTTAATTAACTTTATGACATAAAGGAGTTCGACATGCATAGACTTAAACATCATGAATTTTACATCTGGATGATTGGATTGATCCTATATTATGGCTATTTAGGCTACATTATCCCTTTACATAGTACAGATTGGTTTTGGGGTAGTGGCCACGGTATGCAAGTGGTCAGAAATGTTTTTAATAATTTTAATGGAAGATACATTAGCAATTTATTAGAATTTGCAAGTGTCCATTCTATATTACTTCGTACATTATCATTTGCGTTTATATCAATCTTTATCGTGGTACTTTTATTAAGATTATTGAATCAGTTTGGTGACACAAATTATTTAATATTAAGCACTGTTTTATTATTTATTATACCCAATTCCTTGTTTGCACAAAGCTATGGTAATTTTGAATTTTTTTATACATATGTTTTTGGCACATGTTTTTCTTTATATATCTTAAGTTTTATAATAAAAGTATTACTTAATAAAGATGAATTTAGTCGTATTGAAGTTTTTATATTTTGGCTAATATGTACATTGGGACAGTGGTTTGCTGAGCCTTTAGCTTTTTATAATGCCAGTATATTACTTGTAGGAATGATTTATTATGCCATACGCAATCATAAGTTTTACTATAGTCTGGTACTTGGTTGGTTGCTTTCATTATGTGGGGCGATGGTGATGCTATTAAATGATAAATATATTTAAATCTTCTCAAGTGTTGAGGCATTAAGAGGACACTTAGACATGCTTGGGTTAAACCATAAGTTCGAAATATCACTTCTAAAAGATATTCCAAGATATCTCTTTTTTAATAATATTATTATTTTATCCTTAATAGTGATTATTCTAATGATATTGCTATTAAAAAGTAGCGCGTTCTTAACTTTACCTACAATAAAGCGAATCATTTTACAAATAGGTATTTGTATATTGCCTATATATAAAATCTTTATATATGAACCTTTTAATTTGAAACAATTGTCAGAGACATTTACGTTTGAAATCATTAATACTCTATTGTGTCTTATAATGATGGTTAGCATTGCAATTTCATGTAAGTTAGTCATTCAATTACCATATAATCGATTGTTGGTTTTTATGTCACTTGTTTCTATTACAATTAGTGTGTTACCAGTTATTTTAATTACTGAAGTTTCAGTTCGACAATTTTATTTAGCATATTTACTTTGTATAATTGTACTCATTAGTTTAATTTCAGAATTAGGCATTTTGACGTTGAACCATTATAATCTTTTAAAAAGTTGTATACTTATCTTTGCAATTATAAATATAATTATTTTCACTGATGTACATATTCGTAGTGAACAACGACTAGAAGATGTAAAATCGCAAATTGATAGCAATAAGCGTCACATAACATTATCACATTTACCTTATGAAACTTACCTATTTGAAATTACACCAGCAGATGAAGCAGATTTAACTAACTTCAAAGAGTTTCATCATATTTCAGAAAAATATTCGTTTAAACTACTGCCGTTTGAAAATTAAAAAAGAAAAAATGACGACAAAGGAGAAAGACGATGAAATTGAATCAAACCCACTTTGAGATTATTAAATTTATAATTGTGGGGGGGATTAATACCCTTAATTATTATATTGTGTATTTATTATTATTAAAATTATTTCACGTGAATTATATGATTAGTCATATTGCTGGTTTCTTAGTAAGTTTTGTTATTTCTTATTATTTAAATTGTTATTTCGTTTATAAAGTAAGACCAACGCTTAAGAAATTTTTAAGCTTTCCATTAACTCAAGTTATAAATATGGGTATGCAAACATTATTATTATATGTCTTTGTTAAGTGGTTTCAATTTCCATCTGAAATCGCACCATTTGCAGGTTTAATTATTACTATTCCAATTACATTTATTGTTTCAAAGTGGATTTTAAAGGATTAAATGACGTGCAACTTTAGGTGATTTATTTTTATAATACGAAACTTCAAATGACTTTAAAGAGTGACAATTTTATAGCTTTAGCTAAAGTGAAATTTAGGTTTTGCTAAAAATTTAATTAGATTAATTATACGGATTTTATAGAAATCAAAAAACGTTGTCATTCATATTTTGATAGTACATACTATTGATATTAAAGCATTTAAGGTGGTTAACAAAATGTCTCAAAGTGAAAATCTTAAATTGGCACAAAGAGGCGCTTATTTAAGTTTAGTAGTATACATTATTTTATCTGTTTCTAAATATATTACTGGATTTGTTTTTGATTCAGCAGCTGTTAGAGCAGATGCCTTGAATAATATGACAGATATTATTGTATCTATAGCTGTTATTGTTGGGTTGAAAATTTCAATAAAACCAGCAGATAAAAATCATCCTTATGGTCATTTGAAATCTGAAAATATTTCAACGTTGTTGGTTTCATTTATTATCATGTTCGTGGGTATTCAAGTTGTGATTGAAAATGCACCTAGAATATTTACAAATGAGCACAATACACCAAATGTAGTCACAATATTTGTAAGTTTAATAAGTGGGTTAATTATGATAGTTGTGTTTGCAATAAATCAGAGATTAGCTCAGAAAACGATGAGTAGTTCGTTAAAGTCCGCTGCAAAAGATAACTTATCAGATGGATTAGTTAGTATGGGTACGGCAATTGGTCTGGTATTTACTCAATTTGGTTTACCTATTGTCGATGTTATTTTAGCAACGATTCTAGGATTTTTAATTGTTTATACCGGATTTGGTATTTTTAGAGAGTCAATTTTTGCTCTTAGCGATGGATTCAATGAACAGGATCTTGAAGAATATCGTAATGTTGTATTGGAAGTGGATGATGTCAAAGATGTGAACAATCTTAAGGGACGCTACCATGGAAGTAGTATATTTTTAGATGTTACGATTGTTGTTGATGCACATTTGTCTCTTCAACAAGCACATGATATTTGTGATCGAGTGGAAAATCACTTGCATAGTAAAGGTATATCATCAGTATATGTACATCCAGAACCGGATACTTTGTAAAAGTAAGATGAATAGATTCTGAACAAAAGCATTGTTAATCTTAATGATTTTTTTCTGAAAATAGTGATTACGAATAAAGAAGCCAGTAAATGAGTCTTAAAAACTTCATTTACTAGCTTCTTTATTTATAATACTTCGTATTATTGGCTCAATTGCCTAGGGGACTGGGTTGGGTTGTAAAGAAATTCTTAGATGAATTTTTACTCATTATAGTTGCGACACTTTCTTGCAGGAAAGGCTCGTGCCTGTATTCCTCTAAAGGCGTTCGTTAGATAGATGATTACTCACATAAGCTGCTTCGCGTTCCTGGGATGCCGTCTCAGCCTGTAGTCTTCGACTGGCACTGCTACCCTAGGAGTCTTCGCAACTATGTTTTGTATTCTATCTTAAAACGCCTTATACAAGTGCAACAGCACTTGTGTTCAATAATTAAAACGCCAAGAGTCGCGCCAAAATACTTTGAATTCATATGGAATTCTACATTAAAATAAAAAAGACAATTCCTATATTATTTCAATAGAAATTGTCTGTTATACTTATCCAGAAAATTTATGTCCCGGACGCTTTTCGAGTTATTTAAACATAAATTCTAAGCGTTCTGCCTCAGAACTTAAGCTCTGTTAAATTTTACCACCAACCGTTAGATTCACGGAAACTAATTGCAGCTTCAATTGAACCATAACGTTCTTTAGCATATGAAATCATGCCTTTTGTTTGCGTTTCGACAGAGCCATAGCCCCAAGATTGATTTGTCTGTCCTAAACCATGATATTGTCCATTAGACGCATTAGGATCTCCACCTGATTCAGGTAAGACAATTTTCTCCCATAACTCTTCTGTTCCACCAGCTGCGATAAATTGTTTGTATACTGAAGATGTACTTTCACTTGATGAGCTTTCATTAGATGAATTGTCATCACTTGAAGTGTTACTAGATGAGCTATTATCGGCCGTAGATTCGGAGTTACTTGATGATGTATTAGTAGTAACATTAGTTGTATTAGCTTGTGTAGTTGCAGCTGATGTTACATTAGAATGTTGACTCTGATGAGATGGTTGATTGTGTTGTAATTGTGTATGTTGATTATATTGACAAGATTGATTTTGTTGACCATGTGTCATTTCACTTGCATGTGCTTGACCGGGTTCTAATCCTGCGGCACCTAAAGATACCATTGTCATTAATGCAAAAATTGATTTCTTCATAATAAATAATCTCCTTTAGAAATTGGTTTTTTGTAAGCAATCTAAAATTGCTATTAAATTAAGTAAAGTCATAATTACTTATCTTTTAATATCCTTTTAGATTATGCATCCCAATACGTCTTGCTGTTGATTACGGTAGAATCATTATAACACCTCATTTAATGACATAGGTTACTACAATATCAAAAGATAGTATCAAAAATGAACTGAAGATAACGAACATGACAAACTAACGTCATTTATGCCAAAAATGGCGTGAATTTAAGATATTATGAAATTTAACGAAATAGTTTTATAATAAATGTAATAGAAAAAGAGTAGGTTACTTGTTGCAAAGCATAGGGAAGTAAGTTTAGAGTTAGTGATTGGTTTTAAGTCATTTTAAACAAAATCATTCAATTAAAACTAACGTATAGGAAGGTGTTTTGATATGCCAAAATTAATATTATGTCGTCACGGTCAAAGTGAATGGAATGCTAAAAATTTATTTACAGGATGGGAAGATGTTCAACTATCTGAACAAGGACGAAATGAAGCAATTACTTCAGGACGTAAATTAAAAGAAAATGGTATTGAAATTGATGTGGCGTTTACTTCATTGTTAACGAGAGCATTAGAGACAACTCAATTTTTATTAGCTGAATCAGATCAAGAGTGGATTCCAGTGCATAAAAGTTGGCGTTTAAATGAGCGTCATTATGGTAAATTACAAGGTCTTAATAAAGATGAAGCGCGAAAAGAATTTGGTGAAGAACAAGTGCATCAATGGCGACGTTCATATGACGTTAAGCCACCAGCACAAACTGAAGAACAACGTGAATCATATTTAAAAGATCGTCGTTATAGACATTTAGATCATCGTATGATGCCTTATTCTGAAAGTTTAAAAACAACGTTAGAACGTGTGGTACCTATATGGACAGATAAGATTTCTCAACATCTATTAGATGGAGAAACAGTTCTAGTAGCTGCACACGGTAATTCAATCCGTGCATTAATTAAATATTTAGATAATGTATCTGATGAAGATATCATTGGTTATGAAATTAAAACTGGTGCACCACTTATTTACGAATTAGATGACAATTTAAATGTAATTGATCATTATTATTTATAATTATTAAATTAAAGTAGTGGGAGCGGGGCAGAAATTAAAATAAATTCGTGGTCCCATCCCGACAAGGATGAGTAAGTTTGAAAAAAACTTGATTTAAGCGCATTTTCAAATCAATCAACTACTGCCAATATGGTAAAAGAAGGCTGAGACATTTTATTTAGTCACAGCCTTTTTTCTTTGTAGGAGTTATTTATGGAAGAAATAGATAACATTAAGCTGATTTACGATTACGTTTGTATTGTTTAATTATTTTTAATGCACGTTTGCGAGTTTTGATATTAGGACTATTCAAATTTCGACGTGCTGTTTGTAAATCTTGTTTCATATTTGATTCCTCCTTTTTAAAAAGGATAAAGGAAAGTAAGCTAAAAGTAAATAGTAATTATTACGATTTACAAAATAACACAAAAAATTTATATGAAATTTAAAATTATATATGTATAATAGTCAAATGTATCTATTGAAAGCTTAGGTAGATAGGAGGGGAATAATATGTCACATAAACAAAAATTAGCAATGATATTTACGATGTTGTTAGGTGGCTTTTTCGGGTTGTTAAATGAAACGCTACTCACTACAGCGTTGCCGAGAATAATGAAAGATTTTAACATTGAATATTCACAAGTACAATGGCTAACAACTGCATTCTTACTAACTAATGGTGTAGTCATTCCATTATCTGCATTCATTATACAGCGATACTCAACAAGACAAATGTTCCTAACTGGAATTCTGATATTCTTTATCGGGACGATGTTAGGCGGTTTTAGTCCAAACTTCACAATCCTTTTAATCGCGCGTATTATTCAAGCATTAGGCTCAGGTATTATGATGCCACTGATGATGACAACAATTCTAGATGTCTTTAAACCACATGAACGTGGTAAATATATGGGAATGTTTGGATTGGTCATAGGTCTTGCACCAGCAATTGGTCCTACATTATCGGGTTATTTAGTTGAATATTTTGACTGGAGATCACTTTTCCATGTCGTAGCACCGATTTCAGCAATAACATTTCTTATAGCTTTAAAAATTATTAAAAACGTTGGAACAACAGTTAAAACTCCTATTGACCTCATTTCTATAATATTATCTATATTAGGATTTGGTGGATTATTATACGGTGTTAGTTCTATTTCAAGTGATGGATGGGATGATCCACTAGTATTAATAACGATAATAGGCGGTATACTATTAGTCGGAATATTTATTTGGCGTCAAGAGAGACTTGAAACGCCATTACTAAGTTTCAAAGTATTTAAGAATAAAGAGTTTGCAGTTGGTTTAGCGATTATGGCTGCAACAATGATTTCGATGATTGGTTCTGAAACAGTATTGCCTATGTTTGTACAAAATCTTTTAGGAAGAACGCCTATCGATTCAGGACTCATCTTACTACCTGGAGCAATTGTTATGGCTATCATGTCTGTGATTTCAGGTTGGTTATACGAAACATTTGGTGCTAAAGTGTTAGCAATAATTGGTATGTCTATTGTTCTTATAACTACTTCTTACTTTGTAGTCATGGATGAACATACATCTACGATAATGTTGGCAACTGTTTATGCTATTCGTATGATTGGAATTGCAATGGGCTTGATGCCAATAATGACGCATACAATGAATCAGCTAACACCAGAACTTAATGCTCATGGCTCATCCATGACAAATACCATTCAGCAAATTGCTGGTTCAATTGGAACAGCAGGTTTAATAACAATATTAAGTACAGCAAGTAAGAATTTCCAACCGACGATGAGTGATTATCAAGGTATGGATAAAAAAGAAATGGCAGGACAAATACAAATTGATGCCATGCTTCATGGTTATCATTCAGGATTTTTATTTGCCGTTATTATTACAGTCATCAGTTTATTGCTTACATTTTTAATTAAAAGTAAGAAAAAGGTTAAGGCAGAAGCTAAATTACAAAATAATTAAATGAACTTTATATAGTTAAAATAAGAGATCAAGACGAACGTTGAAAATGTTTAAGCATTTTTTCATAGAAGGGATACCATAGAGGGCTCCTTTAACAAAAACGTTCTATGTCTAGGTCTCTTTTTTATTTTATTAATATCCAAACATTCTGAACACTTAGGCAAATGTAAAATAATGTTGACTATTCCCACCCATGAGATTAGAATTAATTTATTCTGACTAATCTAATAGGAATATGGAGGACAAGGTAGATGAAAAGACTTTTATTTGTTGCTTTAGCACTTATCTTTGTGTTAGCTGCTTGTGGTAATGGAGGATCATCTGATAAAAATAGTGATTCTAAATCAAGTAGTAGTAACAGCGATAGTAAAACACTGAAAGTGGGTACTGAAGGTACATATGCACCATTCACGTTCCACAATAAACAAGACAAATTAACTGGTTACGATATTGATGTAATCAAAGCAGTTGCAAAAGAAAAAGGTTATAAACTTAAATTTAATGAAACATCATGGGATTCAATGTTTGCTGGTTTAGATGCGAAACGTTTTGACGTTATTGCTAACCAAGTTGGTGTAAACAAAGATAGAGAGAAAAAATATAAATTCTCTACACCTTACACTTATTCAAGCGCAGTTTTAGTAGTACGTGAAAATGAAAAGAACATTAAATCATTTAATGACGTCAAAGGTAAAAAAATGGCTCAAACATTCACGTCTAACTATGGTCAATTAGCTAAAGATAAAGGTTCAGATATTACTAAAGTTGATGGCTTTAACCAAGCGATGGACTTATTATTATCTAATCGTGTTGATGGTACATTCAACGATAGCTTATCTTACTTAGATTATAAAAAACAAAAACCAAACGCTAAAATTAAAGCAATCAAAGGAAATGCAGAGCAAAGTAAATCAGCATTCACATTTAACAAAGATGTTGATGATAAAGTTGTATCTGATTTCAACGATGGACTTAAAACATTAAAAGAAAATGGTAAATTAGCGGAAATTGGTAAGAAATGGTTCGGTGAAAATGTTTCTGAGCCTAAATAGTCAACAACAACATGCATTAGATGCGGCAGGGCAAGCATTTGGACCAATGTTGGAAGGTTTATTAAAATATTCTATTCCAATAACAATAGTTACATTTATCTTAGGTTTGATTATTGCTTTATTTACAGCGTTAATGCGTATTTCAACGAGTAAAGTTTTAAAAGGTATCGCAAGAGTATACGTTTCAATTATTCGTGGTACACCGATGATCGTACAGTTATTCATAATCTTTTATGGTATTCCTGAATTAGGACGCTTAGTAACTGGTAATGCTGATGAACAATGGACATTATCATCAGTTGTTTCAGCTATCATCGGTTTGTCACTTAATGTTGGTGCGTATGCATCAGAAATTATCCGTGGTGGTATTATTTCTATACCTAAAGGTCAAACAGAAGCGGCTTATTCTATAGGAATGAACTATAGACAAACGATTCAAAGAATTATTTTACCTCAAGCGATCCGTGTTTCAATACCAGCTTTAGGAAATACATTCTTAAGTTTAATTAAAGATACATCATTACTTGGCTTTATCTTAGTTGCAGAAATGTTCCGTAAAGCTCAAGAGGTAGCGTCTACAACATATGAATATTTCACAATTTATATTCTTGTAGCGGTTATGTATTGGGTAATTTGCTTCATTATCTCAGTTATCCAAAGCTTCTATGAATCATATATTGAAAGAGGGTATAACTCATGATTGAATTAAGTGGTATCCATAAATCATTCAATGATAAAGAAGTCATTAAAGGCATTGATTTAAACGTAGAAAAAGGGGAAGTCATAACACTTATTGGACGATCTGGTTCAGGTAAAACGACATTACTACGTATGATTAATGCTTTAGAAATTCCGACTGAAGGTAATGTTAGTGTTAATGGTGAAAGTTACACCGCTAATAATAAAAAGTCTCAAATGAGCGTACGCAAGCAATCGGGTATGGTATTTCAAAGTTATAATCTATTTCCTCATAAATCTGCATTAGAAAATGTAATGGAAGGATTAGTAACTGTAAAGAAAATGAGTAAAGCAGATGCGAAAGAAAGAGCAATGGGATTACTCGAAAAAGTTGGTTTAACAAGTGTTAAAGATCAACGTCCACATACACTTTCGGGTGGTCAACAACAACGTGTAGCAATTGCTAGAGCACTAGCTATGAATCCGCAAGTAATGTTGTTTGATGAACCTACTTCTGCATTAGATCCAGAATTAGTTAATGACGTATTAAGAGTAATTAAAGAATTAGCTGATGAAGGTATGACAATGGTGATTGTAACGCATGAAATGCGATTTGCACGCCAAGTCTCAAATAAAATCGTCTTTATACACGAAGGACGTATTGGTGAACAAGGTACACCAGACGAAATATTCGAACATCCTAAGACAGAAGAATTACGTCGTTTCTTAAATGTAATTAATGAAGATTAATAATGAAAAACACTTTTCTAAAGTTCATAAAGTTGAACTTAGAAAAGTGTTTTTTGCTTTATAGTTATTTACGTTCTAATAGTTGTTTAACTTTGTATGCAAGTGGGTGTATCGGTTTAATGAAATCTCCAATGTATTCGTAAACATTAGCATTGAAGCCTTTTTTAAATTGTTGCACACCATAATCTTCAGCATCTTCACTAAAGTCACCTGTAATACCGTAGAAATTATAACGATCTACATTATGTTCTTTTGCGAATTTAATCATATCCCATTGTAAACGATATGCGCCCATATACGCATTATATCTAGGATTTGAACCACTGGATAAATAATAAACTTCATGTTCATTATATAAGTATAAAGCCGCAGCTAGATTAAGTGTTTCGCCTTCTTCAGCAATTTTATCTTTCGTTTCATTTAATTTGCGTTCATTACTATCAACTTGTTGTTGTATTTGTGTGCGTTTATTTTTATTTTTCTTAGAGTTAGGGTTTTCCTCTAATACAGCATCGACTTCGGATAATTGTACTGTTAATGAATCGTGTTTTTGTTGGAGAGTAGATAAGTAATCCTTTAAATCAATATAGGCAAGTTTAAGCATTGCATGGTCTTTATACGTTTTTTGCATTTCATAAAAGTATGGTTTGTCTCTAAATTTGAAACCATGTTTTTCTTCGGCCATTTGGAATAATTCAAAGAACGTATCCGTTTCATCCATAGGTAGCGTTCTTACTTTTACGCCCATTTCATACGTTTTTTTAATGTTACGACGTGTTTGATAGTCCATTTCTTTTAATAATTGATCTTCTGACTTGTCTTTTAAATCTAAGACAGATAACCAACGTATTTGACTCATTGTGCTATAACCTACTGTCCATCCTTGATGTTTGTAACCTAAATCTTCCAACGTTTTGATGACTGCTCGGTTATCGTAACTTTCTAAAATTTCTCCATCAGCATTACGTAGGTTCTCCAAAATATAAGGATCAACTAATACATATAAGCAATTATGTTTTTTTAAATAACTTGTTAGTGATTTAAAGAAAAAGTGAACCAATTCAATATTACTGTAGTCCATGACAGGTCCACGATGTGTATAAAAGTATTTGAACACTTTTAAAGCACGTGCCTCAGTCATTAAAGTTGCAGCGATGACATTGTCGCTGTCATCTTTGACACCTACAACATGCACATCACCTTTTAATTCATTTCTGTTTTCAAAGTGAATTCGAGATTGTGTGTAATGAGAGAAATGACTGGATGTAAATTTCTCAAATTCCTCCGGTGATAAAGTTACGAATTTCATATTCATCTACTCCTCTGCGTTTTTAAGAATTATCCTTTATTTTAACAAATAACTACAACTATTACACAAGATAAGTTATTAAATCACACCGTACTTTAGTTGTGGGTTAAAATATATATTTAATTTATAATAATAAATATTTTTAGAAAACTAAATTTTTATGAACTAGCGCATATTTTAAAACCATTGTATGATAGTATTTGCAAAAGAAGTATTATGATAGATAGAGAGAACTGGGCAATAGGAGTGAATATATGAAACGTATATTAGTTATGTTAAGTGTCGGTATATTATTGCTAGCAGCGTGTGGTAACGATAAATATGTCGATAAAATAGATAAAGCTGTAAAAATCCAAGATCAAAAGCAAGAACAAATGTCTAAGAATGATACAGGAGATATGGTTAAACACTTTGATAAAAAAGATGCGAATATTTATGTTTATGAAGATGGAAAGTATGTTGTCTTAGCGTATAAACCTTTAAGTAATAATGAAGAAGTTCATTACTACACTTATCAATTTGATGGTAAAAAAGCGAAACGCATTGATAACTTTGATACAAAACAATATATCGAATCACATGATGCTGATTATAAGGAAGAAAATATGAATTAATATGTTATTACAAAGGAGCATCTATGAAAAAGAGAATTTTGTTAATAAGTATGATGATGGGTTTAATAATCATCA
Source organism: Staphylococcus sp. MB377 (assembly GCF_001922505.1). Taxonomy (NCBI): domain Bacteria; kingdom Bacillati; phylum Bacillota; class Bacilli; order Caryophanales; family Staphylococcaceae; genus Staphylococcus; species Staphylococcus sp. MB377. The sequence goes on from NZ_MAON01000022.1 coordinate 125,635, forward strand.
TAAGTGCTTGTTCTAATGACAACAAGGAAAAGCAGCCACCTAAAACTGAGAATGGCAAAATTTTAATCGTTGAGTATGGAGACTTTAAATGTCCATACTGTAAAAAAGTGGAAAAGAATGTAATGCCAACAATTAAAAAAGACTATATTGATACGAATAAAGTAGAGTATCAATTTATTAATGCTGGATTTCTTGGTAAAGATTCAATCGTCGGCTCTAGAGCCGGAAACGCAGTGCAAAAAGTTGCACCTAATGAATACTTAACTTTTCAACGTAACGTATTCGCGAATCAAAAAGACGAGGATAAAAAGTGGTTAACAGAACAATTTCTTGATAAAGAAATTGATAAGTTAGATATTACGACGCAACAAAAATCTGACATTAAAAAGCAGTATAAGACTAAGAACAGTGAAGCTTGGAAAAAAGCAGAAAAACAAAAGGAACTAACAGAAGATAATAATATTGATACTGTTCCAACTGTTTTTATAAATGGAAAAAAAGTGAAAGATCCTTATAAAGTCGAAGAATGGAAGAAATACTTATAGTCACGATGTCATAGTGAGTAACGCTGACATTCATTTTGTGTTATATTGTAACCACTAAAGAGAAGTGGAATAAATTTAATAATGTTGATTCAAATAAGAATTGTAGTGTACTTCACTATGATTCTTCTTTTTTTAAAAATTTAGAAAGGTAGTAACTTAATCAATGATAGATATTTTTAATAAAAGATGATTTTTATTAAATTGAAAATAAAAAAATAAAAAACTATTGTAATTTTATACAAATAAAGTTATGCTTTTAAATCGTAAGTATTACTATTTAGGAGGTATAAAATGAAACGCTTTTTAAGTCTTACTGTTTTGATAACTATTATTGTATTTATATTAGTCGCTTGTGGAAAGGAAGATCGTTCTAATAAAGATTCTAAAGGTGATAACAAAATGAATGTGTCTACAACTGTATATCCTTTGCAATCCTTTATAGAGGAAATAGGTGGTAACCATGTCAATGTATCGTCTATTTATCCTGCTGGCACAGACCTACATGATTATGAACCAACTCAGAAAGACATGTTAAAGGTTAATCAATCTGATTTATTTGTATATACAGGTGATGATTTAGATCCAGTCGCTAAGAAAGTTGCAGCCACAATTAAAAATGATAAAAAGAAAGTTTCATTACAAGATAAACTAGATCAATCAACACTACTAACAGACCAACACGAACACGGTGATGAAGAACACGAGGATTCACATGGACACGAACACCATCATCATGGTGGGTATGATCCACATGTATGGTTAGATCCTGAGAAAAATAAGGTGTTTGCTAAAGAAATTAAAGATCAGCTAGTAACTAAAGATCCAGAACATAAAGATGAATACGAGAAAAATTTTAAAAAATTAGAAAAAGAGTTAAATGATATTGATAATAAAATGAACAACATTACTAAAGATAAACAAGGTAATGCTGTATTTATTTCTCATGAATCTCTAGGTTATCTCGCAGATCGCTATGGCTTTGTTCAAAAGGGAATTCAAAATATGAATGCTGAAGATCCTTCTCAAAAAAAACTTACAAACTTAGTAAAAGAGATTAATGAGAAAAATGTTAAATACATATTGTATGAGGATAATGTTGCGAATAAAGTAACTGAAACAATCAGAAAAGAAACAAATGCAAAACCGTTAAAATTCTATAATATGGAGTCACTTAATAAAGAACAATCTAAAGATGCATCGATAAATTATCAAACATTGATGAACAAAAATATTGAAGTATTAGATAAAGCATTGAGTTCCAATATAAAAGTACAAGACGAAAAAGCTGAACATAAATATGATAAAGCTATTTCAGATGGTTATTTCAAAGATGAACAAGTTAAAGATCGTGCATTATCAGATTATGAAGGTAAATGGCAATCAGTGTATCCCTATTTAAAAAATGGTGATTTAGATGATGTAATGAAACATAAATCTGAAGAAGATAGCACTATGACAGAAAAAGAGTATAAAAAATACTATGAGAAAGGTTACAAAACTGACGTTTCTAACATAAATATTAAAGGTGACAACATTACTTTTGAAAAAAATGGGAATAAGGTTACTGGAACGTATGAATATGTTGGTAAAAAAATCCTAGATTATAAGAAAGGTAATCGTGGAGTTAGATTTATTTTTAAATTGAAGCACTCTGACAAGCAAACATTACCTAAGTACGTTCAGTTTAGTGATCATAATATCGCACCTAAGAAAGCAGAACACTTCCACATTTTTATGGGTAACAACAATGAAACATTACTTGAAGAAATGGATCATTGGCCAACGTATTATCCTGCCTCATTAGATAAGGACGATATTAAAGAAGAGATGTTAGCACATTAATAAATTTAAAATTTGAGTCTTTTTACTTGTATTTCCATATAAGTTTCTTTATTATATTAAGTATAATAATTATACAAACTATAGTGCTGATTTTCAGTTACGTAGTTTCATAATTTAAATAATGGAGGTATGTACACATGGCTAATTTAAATTTAGATCCAGCACATTCAGGAGTTAACTTTTCTATTCAACATTTAGTTGTATCAAATGTTAAAGGACGTTTTAACGAATTTGACGCTAACATTTCAGGTGATTTCAATGATTTAAGTTCATTGCAAGGTACTTTTACTGTTCAAGCAAATTCAATTGATACTAAAGTAGCAGATCGTGATAATCATCTTAAAAGCGCAGATTTCTTAGACGCTGAAAACTACCCAGAAATTAAATTTGAAATTACTAAAGTAGATGATAAATCAGTTACTGGTAACTTAACTATGAAAGATCAAACACATGAAGAAACTTTTGATTTAGATTATAAAGGTACTAGTTTAAATCCATTAAACGGTAAAAACACTGCTGGTTTAGTAATTACTGGTAGCCTTAACCGTGAAAAATATGGCATTACGTTTAACCAACAACTTGAAACTGGTGGTTTCTTATTAGGAAAAGACTTAAATGTTGAATTTGATTTAGAATTTCCACTTGAAGACTAATCACTAGTTATACTACTTAATAAAAATACTCATATGGCTCCCTACAAAGTAGATATTAATGAATGTAAACTTTGAAGGGAGCTTTTTTGTAATTAAAATCAATAACTGGTAAATTCAGAGAGCATTTAACAAATAGATAGGGGGGATTTAAATGTCAATTCAACTAAAAGATAATAAAATTATATTTAATAGAACGTTTGAGGCGCCAATAAATGAAGTTTTCGAGGCATACACTACGGAGACGTTATTCGAACAATGGTTTCATCCTCAAGGAGGTAAAACAAAAGTTTTTCGTTTTAACCCAGTAGTCGGTGGTGATGCCTTCTTTGCGATAGAAATGCCAGAACAAACAAGTTACACATTGACTGAATATAAAAAGGTGGATAAACCTAATCATATTGAATACTTAGATTTCTTTGCTACATCTCAAGGTGAGAAAGATACATCATTACCTGGGATGCAAATTTTGATTGATTTCACTTCAGAATCAGCGCAAAGCACGCTTGTAACGTCAACTTCAATCTTTCCAACAAAAGATGCGGCGCAACAAGCACTTGATATGGGTGTAGAAGCGGGAATGAATTCTACATTGGATCAACTAGAATCACTCTTGGAACAAAAAAAGTCATAGGTATGTCAAAAAATTCAACTATATTTAAGTTATAATGTAGTTGAAATGAGGTTGATGATATGAAAGAAAGATATTTAAAAGTACTAGCTTTATTTTCAGTTAGTACATTAATACCAACAGTACTACTCAATTCAAAGGCAATTGATAATAGTGCAATTAAATATGTTTTAAGAACAGCGCTAGGCTATGGCATTTTTGCTACAGGTTTACGCTATTTATCAAGACTTAAAGCACATAAATAGTGAATTACTAAGTGAGGTAGAATCGTGTCTACATGATACGATTTTACCTCACTTTTTTACCTAAAAAATTTAAGCTATTCATGTTTTTTTATAAAATATATAATTGAAACATAACCTTAAAGGATGCAGGGGGGCATACATATGTTGAAGAACAATAAAACGGTTGAGGACACCCATGCAACGCGTGATATTGTAGAAGCTGCTGTTGGGCAGGTACAGACGAAAGAAATTATGTCTACAAAAACGCCTGGTAGATATGCATTGAAAACAATCATGTCAGGTTTTTTATTAGCAATCGTAACGGTATTTATGTTGGCAATTAAAACACAATTTGCAGCCACTAATGAAGGTTTAGTTAATTTGCTAGGTGCGATTGCATTTAGTTTAGCTTTAGTATTAATTGTGTTGACGAACTCAGAATTACTAACTAGTAATTTCATGTATTTAACGGTCGGCTGGTATTATAGAGCCATTACTATTAATAAGATGTTGTTCATTTTCTTATTCTGTTTTATAGGGAATATTATTGGCGGATTCATATTATTCTTCTTAATGAAAGGGACGCATATTATGACGCCAGAAATGATTGACAGCTTAAGTAAGACAGTACATATGAAAACGGTAGAATCAACTTGGTTAAATATTTTAGTTAAAGCGATCTTCTGTAATTTCTTTATTAATATTGGTATATACGTGTCTATGTTATTTAAAGAAGGACTGGCAAGAGCATTCTTTATTGCCGTAGGTGTTGTTGTGTTTGTATTCATGGGTTATGAACATGTTGTCTTCAATGCTGGTTTATACGCAGGTATGGTGTTCTATAATTTAGATGCACTATCATGGTTAGGTGTTATTAAAAATATTGTGTTTGCTTTAATTGGTAACTATATCGGTGGTGGTATATTTATTGGTTTAGTATATGCGTATTTAAATGGTTCACGTGATAGTATAAAAGCTAAGTAATCAATAATAGGGTTGTGTTATCACTAAGTTAAATGAGTAAATAGCACAACCTTTTTTATTGAATTAATTCAACCACATTATTGAAAAAAGTTGACTAAATTATGATTAAAACATATCATTTTAATCAACATTAAAGCATTTTATGACCAAATTTTAAAAGCACTAAAGTCTTATATAAAGGGGATGAAGCGATTGGTTGCGAATATATTAGTGGCACACGGCATGAGAAAAGGTGATCAAAATAAAGCATTGGGAGAATTCTTAGATCGTTTATTAAGTGATGAAACGTATGAATATGAATTAGCGTTTATTGAAAGTGAAGAAAAGAGTATTGAAAATACGATTGGTCGTTTAATAAAGCAAGGTGAAACTCAATTTAAAGTTGTACCTCTTTTGATCTTTTCGGCAATGCATTATATCGTCGATGTTCCTGAAATTTTATCAAATATCAAAAAAGATCATCCTGAAATAAGTTACGAAATTAGTGAACCGCTTGGTACGCATGACTATATGGTAGATTTAGTTGAAAAACGTATTCAAGATGTTGAAATTTCTACCTCCTCTAATTATGCGATTGTATTAATCGCACATGGTAGTTTCTCATATACGAAAGCACATGATGAGTTAAAGGAATTTAGTGAAAAAATGAATCAACCTGTACCTATCTTTTGTCGTACGCTATATGGTGACATTACTTTTAGAAATGACTTGGATCAACTTTCGAATGAGTATGATGAACTTATTGTAGTGCCAATGTTTTTATATGATGGGCGACTAGTAAACAAAGTAAAACGACTCATTTCAGAAATGGATATACAGGGTACGCTTCATATTACACCATCTATTAATTTCGATAATATATTGAAGGAAATTATTAGTGAACGTTTAAAGCAATTAACATTTAATTAGGATTTATAAGCTGAGGCACTATGTTGTCTCAGTTTTTTATTGTAATTGGACAAGTTATTAAACGTATTAGGGAATTCCCCGATTTTTAATTAATTTGTGAAAATCATCACATTTGAAGTAGGATCTGTTATAGAATAGCAGTGAAGAAACAAATGTTGAATATCAAACATTTTAAAAAACAAAAAATTGCAAATGGAAAATAAGTAAATTTAAAGTGATAAAAGGGGCATATTTTATGACTAAACAAAAATTAGTGATGATTGGAAACGGTATGGCGGGATTAAGAACGATAGAAGAAATTCTAGAGCGTTCAGATTCACAATTTGACATTACAATTATTGGGAAAGAACCTTATCCAAACTATAACAGAATAATGTTATCAAATATATTACAGAAGAAAATGACTGTAGAAGAAACAATAATGAATCCATATGAATGGTATGAAGAAAATAACATTCAGCTCATCGTCAACGACCCGGTAGAGACGGTTGATCGTTCAGCACAAACAGTAACAACATCAAAAGGTGTTGAAGTGAACTATGATATTTGTATATTTGCAACAGGCTCTAGTGCTTTCGTATTACCGATACCTGGATCAGATTTACCAAGTGTTATAGGTTGGAGAACAATAGAAGATACTGAACGCATGATTGAAATCGCTAAAACGAAAAAGAAAGCTGTCGTTATTGGTGGCGGATTATTAGGACTTGAATGTGCACGTGGTTTAATGGATCAAGGTATGGAAGTAACTGTATTACACTTAGCAGAATGGCTTATGGAAATGCAGTTAGACCGTAAAGCTGGCGGCATGCTTAAAGCGGATTTAGAACGTCAAGGTATGAATATCGAGTTACAAGCGAACTCTAAAGAAATTATTGGTAAAGATGATGTAGAAGCGATTAAATTGGCGGATGGAAGAATAATCGAAACAGATTTAGTGGTCATGGCAGTCGGTATCCGTCCATTTACTCAAGTAGCACGTGATGCAGGTCTAGAAGTAAATAGAGGTATCGTTGTTAATGATTATTTACAAACATCAGACCCTAATATTTATGCTGTTGGCGAATGTTCAGAGCATGACGGCAAAGTATATGGTTTAGTCGCACCGCTCTATGAACAAGGTAAAGTGTTAGCTGACTACCTAACTGGAAAAGAAACAGAAGGGTACAAAGGTTCTACAACTTTCACTTCATTAAAAGTGTCTGGTTGTGATTTATATAGTGCGGGACAAATTGTTGAAAATGAAAATGTCCATGGTATTGAAATTTTCAACAGTGTCGATAATATTTATAAAAAAGTCTATTTGAGTGATGGTCAAGTTGTCGGAGCAGTATTATATGGTGATACAGATGATGGCTCAAGATTCTATAATATGATGAAAAAACATGAATCTTTAGAAGACTATACATTAGTATCATTATTGTACAAAGGTGGAGAAGAAGCGGTAACTTCTATCGCTGATATGCCAGACGATGAAACTATTTGTGGCTGTAACGGTGTAGATAAAGGTACGATTGTTAATGCGATTACGACTAAAGGATTAACATCAGTGGAAGAAGTAACGAAAGCAACTAAAGCGGGTAATTCATGTGGTAAATGTAAAGGACAAATTGGCGAGTTATTACAATGCACATTAGGTGATGACTTTGTAGCAGCGAAACCTACCGGAATTTGTGCTTGTACTGATTTAACACGTGATCAAATTGTTACGCAAATAAGAGCTAAAGGTCTAAAAACATCTAAAGAAGTACGTCACGTACTAGACTTTAAAGATAAAAATGGCTGTCCAAAATGTCGTCCAGCAATAAACTACTATTTAAACATGGTATACCCACATGACCATCAAGATGAAAAAGAATCACGCTTCGCAAACGAACGTTATCATGCAAATATTCAAAATGATGGTACATTCTCTGTTATTCCACAAATGCGTGGAGGCGTAACAGATGCTGACCAATTAATAAGATTAGGTGAAGTTGCAAAAAAATACAATGTTCCATTAGTTAAAGTAACAGGTTCTCAACGTGTAGGTTTATATGGATTGAAGAAAGAAGAATTACCTAAAGTATGGGAAGATTTAGGTATGCGTTCAGCTTCAGCATATGGTAAGAAAACACGTTCAGTTAAAAGTTGTGTAGGTAAAGAATTCTGTCGATTCGGTACTCAATACACTACACGCTTAGGTATTCGTTTAGAAAAAACATTCGAATACATTGACACACCACATAAATTCAAAATGGGTGTGTCTGGTTGCCCACGTAGTTGCGTTGAATCAGGAGTTAAAGATTTCGGTGTTATCTCAGTAGAAAACGGTTATCAAATTTACATCGGTGGTAACGGAGGTACAGATGTTACAGTTGGTAAATTATTAACTACCGTTGAAACTGAAGATGAAGTTATTCAATTATGTGGTGCGTTAATGCAGTATTATCGTGAAACTGGCATATATGCAGAAAGAACTGCACCATGGTTAAATCGTTTAGGCTTTGAAAATGTTAAAGAAGTACTACTGGATCCTGAACGTCAAAAAGAATTATTCGATAGAATTATGGATGCTAAAAAAGCGATTGATGGACATGGCGAACCTTGGGAAGCAATCGTTGAAGATAAAGAAGCTCGAAAAATCTTTGAAGTTGAGAGGGTGTAACATATGAAATCTATGGAAAAAGTAAAAGTAACTACAATAGAAGAATTAACACCATTGATTGGGAAAAAAGTGATTGTTGATGGTAAGGAAATTGGCATTTTTTTAACTGAAAGTGGAGACATTCATGCGATTAATAACATTTGTCCTCACAAACAAGGGCCATTATCAGAAGGAACAGTAAGTGGCGACTACGTTTATTGTCCTCTACATGATCAAAAGGTTGATTTGAGAAGTGGTGAGGTACAAGAACCTGATACTGGATGTGTTGAAACATATCCAGTTGAAGTCATCGATGGAGACGTTTATGTATGTCTGTAGATGAAAAATCAAAGGTTTACTTGATAGGTGCTGGACCTGGTAATCCTAATCTTTTAACGAAAAAAGCAGAACGATGTATTAAGAAAGCTGAAGTTATTCTATATGATCGTTTAGTAAACCCACTCATACTTCAATATGCACCCGCTGGTGCGGAATTCATTGATGTAGGTAAAAAGCCTTACGCTAAACACATACAACAAGACGAAATTAATTTAAAAATCGTTGAAGCGGCTAAAAAGTATCAAACAGTCATTCGTCTCAAAGGTGGCGATCCAGCAATATTCGGTCGTGTTACTGAAGAAGTCAATACTTTAAAAGACTATGGAATCGAATATGAAATTGTTCCTGGTGTAACTTCGGCAAGTGCCGCTGTTGCAACAATGGATTTAGGATTAACAATGAGATCAGTAGCACCTAGTGTGACCTTTTCAACAGGTCATTTCAAAGATTCAATCAATCAAGAAACAGATATACGTAATTTGATTAATGGTGGGACATTAGCCATCTATATGGGGATAAAGCGATTGGGCCGTATCATTGAGCAAATCACAGCTTATACTTCAGAAAACTATTCGATAGCAATTGTATTTAATGCTACGTGTTATAACCAAAGCGTCATCATTGGTAAATTAAGCACCATTGAGCATCAATTACAACAACATGAACTTGAAGGTGAACCAGGAATTTGTATTTTAGGTGCTATTGTTGACCATATTGATAAAGATAAAGTGTTGAAACAAGAGCATGAAAGAAATTTAGATGATTTATTATATGTTATAAAAGGTTCGAAAGAAGATGCTTTATTAAAAGCTGAAGAATTATCTGAAACAGGATATCGTTGTTTAGTGCAAGTTGATGAAAGTTACCATCCATCACAACAACAATTATATACACAAATAATCAATAACAATAAAATTAAATATATTAATTTATAAGTCATCCTTGCAGGAGTGGTATAACGAATTCTTAGAACGTTATGTACCACTACCTGCTTTTTTGTTTTTTAGGGATTCCCCCATGCGAATTAGGACATTCCCTAATACCTAATGAATGTGAAAAATTGTACAATCATTATAAATTCAAAAGTAAAACGGCAAATCGGAATAAGTTAATACCTTTAACGGTAGGAGGATTCATATAGATGGGAAAATTTGGATTAAACTTTTTCAAACCAACTGAGACATTTAATGGTAATTGGTCAGTTCTTGAGAGCAAAAGTAGAGAATGGGAAAAAATGTACCGTGAAAGATGGAGTCACGATAAGGTAGTTAGAACAACACATGGTGTTAACTGTACAGGGTCATGTTCATGGAAAGTATTTGTTAAAAACGGCGTAATCACTTGGGAAAATCAACAAATCGATTATCCAAGTTGTGGGCCTGATATGCCAGAATTTGAACCTCGTGGATGTCCGCGTGGTGCGTCATTCTCTTGGTATGAATATAGTCCGCTTCGTGTGAAATATCCATACATTAGAGGGAAATTATTAGATTTATGGAATACAGCGTTAGAAGAAAATAATGGAAATCGTATTGCAGCGTGGGCATCTATTGTTGAAGACGAAGAGAAAGCAAAAGCGTATAAACAAGCACGTGGTAAAGGTGGACATGTTCGAGCTAACTGGAAAGATGTAACAGATATTATTGCTGCACAAATTCTTTATACAATTAAAAAGGATGGTCCAGATAGAATCGCAGGATTTACACCAATTCCTGCCATGTCAATGATAAGTTATGCTGCAGGGGCAAGATTTATCAACTTACTCGGTGGAGAAATGTTAAGTTTTTATGATTGGTATGCTGATTTACCGCCTGCGTCACCACAAATTTGGGGTGAACAAACTGACGTACCTGAATCAAGTGATTGGTACAATGCTTCATATATTATTATGTGGGGTTCAAACGTACCACTTACACGTACACCTGATGCTCACTTTATGACTGAAGTGAGATATAAAGGAACTAAAGTTGTTTCAGTAGCACCTGACTATGCAGAAAATGTTAAATTCGCGGATAACTGGTTAGCGCCTAATCCAGGTACTGATGCAGCGGTAGCACAAGCAATGACACATGTTATTTTACAGGAATACTATCAAGATAATCCTAGTGAAATGTTCATTAACTATTCAAAACAATATTCAGATATGCCTTTCGTGATTATGTTAGACGAAGATGACAATGGCTATAAAGCAGGACGATTCTTACGTGCAAGTGATTTAGGTATGGAAAGTGAAAATAGCGAATGGAAACCAGTCATTCACGATATGAATAGTCTTCAGTTTGTAGTACCTAATGGCACAATGGGTCAACGCTGGGAAGAAGGCAAGAAGTGGAACTTAAAATTAGAAAATGAAGATGGTTCTAAGATTGATCCAGCGATGTCAATGGCAGACGACACTTACGAACTAAAAACAATTCAATTCCCTTACTTTGATAGTCAAGGTGACGGTATTTTTGAAAGACCAATAGCAGCTAGAAAAGTAACATTAGCTGATGGAAAAGAAGTGTATGTAGCGACAGTATATGACTTAATGACAAGTCAATATGGCATTAAACGATTTAATCATGAATTAGAAGCAACTTCATACAATGATGCTGAATCAAAATATACACCTGCATGGCAACAACGAGTAACTGGTATTAAACCAGAATTAGTAACACAAGTAGCTAGAGAATTTGCGCAAAATGCCATCGATACAAAAGGACGCTCAATGATAATCATGGGTGCTGGTATTAACCACTGGTTCAATTCAGATACGATTTATCGAGCGATTTTAAATCTTGTTCTTTTATGTGGCTGTCAAGGTGTTAACGGTGGTGGATGGGCTCACTATGTTGGACAAGAAAAATGTAGACCAATAGAAGGTTGGAATACGGTAGCCTTTGCCAAAGACTGGCAAGGACCACCACGTCTGCAAAATGGTACAAGTTGGTTCTATTTTGCGACTGATCAATGGAAATATGAGGAATCTAATGTTGATAAATTAAAATCTCCATTAGCTAATAATATTAAACATCAACACCCAGCTGACTATAACGTCACAGCTGCTAGATTAGGTTGGTTGCCGTCATACCCTCAATTCAATAAGAATAGTTTGTTATTCGGAGAAGAGGCAAAAGATGCCGGCGATGACTCTAATGAAGCGATATTAAATAGAGCAATCGAATCAGTTAAAAATAGAGAAACTCAATTTGCGATAGAAGATCCTGATTTAAGAAAGAACCACCCGAAAACATTATTCGTATGGCGTTCAAATTTAATTTCAAGTTCTGCCAAAGGACAAGAGTACTTTATGAAACATTTATTAGGTACACGTTCAGGACTAATGGCTGAACCTAACGAAGAAGACAAACCAGAAGAAATTCAATGGCGTGAAGATACAGAAGGTAAATTAGACTTATTAGTGTCACTAGATTTCAGAATGACTGCGACACCATTGTACTCAGATATCGTATTACCAGCTGCAACATGGTATGAAAAACACGATCTGTCATCAACAGATATGCATCCATTCATTCATCCATTTAATCCAGCGATCGATCCGTTATGGGAATCACGTTCAGACTGGGATATTTATAAAACATTAAGTAAAGCTGTTTCAGAAATGGCGAAAGATTACTTGCCAGGAACATTTAAAGATGTTGTAACGACACCACTTGGCCATGATTCTAAACAGGAATTAGGTTCAGAATACGGTATTGTTAAAGATTGGTCTAAAGGAGAAGTTGAAGCCATTCCAGGTAAAACAATGCCAAACTTCGCAGTTGTAGATAGAGATTACACTAAAATTTACGATAAATATGTGACTTTAGGTCCATTACTTGAAAAAGGAAAAGTTGGTGCACATGGCGTAAGCTTCAGCGTGAAAGATGAATATGAAGAACTTAAAAGTATGATAGGTACTTGGAACGATGAGAACCCTGAATCAGTCAGAAATAATCGTCCACGTATCGATACTGCTAGAAAAGTAGCAGATGCAATCTTAAATGTATCATCAGCTACTAACGGCAAATTATCACAAAAATCATACGAAGATTTAGAAAATCAAACAGGTATGGAATTAAAAGACATTTCAAAAGAACGTGCATCTGAAAAGATTTCATTTTTAAACATTACTTCACAACCACGCGAAGTGATACCGACAGCTGTGTTCCCTGGTTCAAACAAAAATAGACGTAGATATTCTCCATTCACAACTAATGTAGAACGACTCGTACCATTTAGAACATTAACAGGTAGACAAAGTTATTACATCGATCACGAAGTATTCCAACAATTCGGCGAAAGTTTACCAGTATACAAACCAACATTACCACCAATGGTATTTGGTACTAGAGATAAACAAGTTAAAGGTGGACAAGATGCATTAGTATTACGTTATTTAACACCTCATGGTAAATGGAATATACACTCAACATATCAAGATAATGAACGTATGTTGACATTATTTAGAGGTGGTCCAGTCGTTTGGTTATCTAATGAGGATGCTGATGAGCATGGCATCAATGACAACGATTGGTTAGAAGTTTATAACAGAAATGGTGTTGTAACTGCAAGAGCAGTCACATCACACCGTATGCCAAGAGGAACAATGTTTATGTATCATGCACAAGATAAACACATTGAAACACCAGGATCAGAAATTACAGATACTCGTGGCGGTTCACATAATGCACCAACAAGAATTCATTTGAAACCTACCCAACTTGTAGGTGGTTACGCACAAATTAGTTATCACTTTAACTATTATGGACCAATAGGAAATCAACGAGACGTATATGTAGCAGTGAGAAAGATGAAGGAGGTAAATTGGCTTGAAGATTAAAGCGCAAATTGCAATGGTGTTAAATTTAGATAAATGCATAGGTTGCCACACTTGCAGCGTAACATGTAAGAACACTTGGACTAACCGTCCAGGTGCAGAATACATGTGGTTCAACAACGTAGAAACTAAACCAGGTGTAGGATATCCTAAACGATGGGAAGACCAAGAACATTATAAAGGTGGATGGGTCTTAAATAAAAAAGGAAAATTAGAACTTAAATCTGGTAGTCGTTGGACAAAAATGGCGTTAGGTAAAATCTTTTACAACCCAGATATGCCTCTTATTAAAGATTATTATGAACCATGGACATACAATTACGAACATTTAACTACTGCTAAAGAAGGTAAGCATTCTCCTGTTGCTAAAGCGCACTCACTTATCTCAGGTGAGAAACTTAATCTTGAGTGGGGGCCTAACTGGGAAGATGACTTAGCCGGTGCACATATTACTGGTCCAGAAGATCCAAATATTCAAAAAATTGAAGAAGACATTAAATTCCAATTTGATGAAACATTTATGATGTATTTACCTCGTCTATGTGAACATTGTTTAAATCCTAGTTGTGTAGCTTCATGTCCATCTGGTGCAATGTATAAACGTGATGAAGATGGTATTGTTTTAGTTGACCAAGATGCATGTCGTGGTTGGCGCTACTGTATGACTGGTTGCCCTTATAAAAAAGTTTACTTCAACTGGAAAACAAACAAAGCTGAGAAATGTACATTCTGTTTCCCAAGAATTGAAGCTGGATTACCAACTGTTTGTTCTGAAACATGTACAGGTAGAATGAGATATTTAGGTGTATTATTATATGATGCCGATAGAGTTCATGAAGCAGCTTCAGCTGAAAATGAAAAAGATTTATATGAAAAGCAATTAGATATTTTCTTAAATCCATTTGATGAAGAAGTGATTGAACAAGCTGAAAAAGATGGCATTAGCTATGAATGGATTGAAGCAGCTCAAAATTCACCAGTGTATAAACTGGCAATTGAATATAAATTAGCATTTCCTTTACATCCAGAATTTAGAACAATGCCTATGGTTTGGTACTGCCCACCATTAAGTCCTATCATGAGTTATTTTGAAGGTAAAAATGCAGGACAAAACCCAGATATGATTTTCCCAGCTATTGAAGAAATGCGTTTACCAATAGAATACTTAGCTAATTTATTTACTGCCGGTGATGTTCAACCTGTTAAGGAATCTTTACAAAAAATGGCTATGATGAGAAGTTACATGCGCTCACAAGTTACAGGTAAAGAGTTTGATACTTCTAAATTAGAAAGACTTGGATTATCAGAAATTCAAACTAAAGATATGTATCGTTTATTAGGGTTAGCAAAATATGAAGATCGCTTTGTTGTACCAACATCTCATAAAGAAACATATTTAGATACGTATCATGCGCAAGGTAGCCAAGGGTATGGTGGCGAATACTTTGGAGACAATTGTGAAGGCTGTGGTGTTCCAGTAGGTTCAGAAAAAACAGGACAAGAAATTTATAATGAGAATTTCTATGGAGGGATTTTCCGTGATTAATTTACAACAATTTCATAATTATCAAGAAAGTTTTGGTTATATCGCTCAGCAGCTTAATTTTCCGGAGAAATTAACGTTTCATCCAAAAACATTTGAAGAAACGATTGAGCCCTCTCATCCTGGTTATGATGATTTAGTAAAATACAGAGAGATTATGCATCAATTCACATTGTCAGAAATTAAAGCAATATATACAGATACCTTTGATTTTAATAAGAAATCACCGCTTTATATGACTTACAACAAATTTGACACTCAAAAAGAAAGAGGCCAAATGTTGGCTAAACTTAAAGTGTTATATGAAATGTTTGGGTTGAAAATGGTAGATAACGAGTTATCAGATTATCTACCATTGATGCTCCAATTCTTACACGTAGCATCATGGCAAAATGATTCACGAGCAGAAGGTAATATTGAACTAGTTATTATGATTATTGAAGACGGTACGTATGAAATGGCAAATCATTTAGCTCAAGATAACAATCCTTATGCTTATGTGATACGTGCTTTAAGAAATACATTAAAAGCTTGTCTAGAAATTCCAAATGAGGTGACATCTCATGCTTAATCAATTTTTATGGATTATATTTCCATATTTGTGTGTAGCCATTTTCATTGTTGGACACATCGCTCGTTATAAATATGATCAATTCTCATGGACTGCTAAATCGAGTGAATTTTTAGAGAAAAAACAATTAAAATGGGGTAGCTTATTATTCCATTTGGGCATCATCCCGGTGTTTTTTGGTCACGTCGTAGGTCTCGCTATACCAGCTAAATGGATTGATGGATTAGGTGTAAGCGAAGAAATGTATCATTTTGGTGCTGTATACATCGGTAGTATCTTTGGTATAATGACGTTTATTGGTATGTTACTATTAACAGCACGACGAATTACTATTAAAAATGTTAGAAAGCTAAGTTCAGCTTCTGATATATTTGTAAATTTCTTATTAATATTAATTATTTTCATGGGTTGTTATTCAACATTAGTTACGAATGCGATGGTAAGTGATTTTGATTATCGTCAAACGATATCTATATGGTTTAGACACTTATTTACATTTTCACCAGATGCGAGTCTGATGACGAGTGTTCCTTTATCTTTTAAAATTCACATCTTACTTGGGTTTACAATTTTAGCTTGTTGGCCATTCACTCGCTTAGTGCATGTTTGGAGTGTACCGCTATCGTATACTAATCGTAGATATATTGTTTATCGTAAACATAAAACACGTTCATGAGTATGAGAGGAGATTCAAATGTGATTACGAATCCAGTATTTGAAAAACAGGATTTCCAACAACAATTGAATAATCTAAGGGTCAGTGAAGGGTATGATTTTGCAGGGGTTGCACTTTATGAGCATCATATGACTTCAGCACCGATTAAATGGCATTATGTCTCAGGTAACTTGAATGATCGCTATAAAATGATTATCTTGCGTAAAGGGCGAGGTCTAGCCGGTATGGTTATGAAGACTGGAAAACGCATGATCATTGCCGACGTAGTAGCAAGTTTATCACCAGAAGATAAGATTAAATATCCAATCTTAATTGCCGAAAATCTAACTGCAATGGTAGCTATCCCATTGTGTTACAAAAATCAGGTGTATGGTGTATTACTCTTAGGTCAGAGAGATGGCAAGCCTCTTCCTGATTATGAAACTTTGGATATTAGTGGCAAGCTTTGGACATTTTCAGAAGAAATGTAGGTGTTTAAAATGTTGGATGTTGATAATCTTGATTTAGAGAACTTACTAAAAAAATATTACGAAAAGACGAATGAAAAAATCGTATTTGTAAATAATGATGGTAAGGTTATCGCGATGAATGACGCAGCACAAGAGATAATTTCAAAGGATAATAATTATAGTGCGATGACCAATGCGATATGTAATCGCTGTGAAGGTTACTCTAACGAATTTGCATTACAAAGTTGCATTAACTGTTATCTTGATACGACAAAGCCTAATGATATGAACTTCCAAGTATTCATGAAGACGGTAGATAATAAAATTCAACCATTTACTGCTTCGTATCAATGTATTGATGATGAGGCACAAATCTACGCTTTTACATTACAAGATATATCTCCACAAATAGAGCGACAAGAAAAGATGTATCAACGTCAGATGTTACGTAAAACTATTGCTGCACAAGAAAATGAAAGAAAACGTATATCTAGAGAATTACATGACAGTGTTGTTCAAGAGATGTTAAATGTAGATGTTGAATTGAGATTATTGAAATATCAACAAGATATGGCTCAACTCATAGAAAAATCTGAACACATCGAAATGTTAATGTCTAATTTAATTAATGATATTCGCAATCTATCAGTAGAATTAAGACCTTCATCACTTGATGATTTAGGATTAGAAGCGGCTTTTAAATCCTATTTCAAACAATTAGAGCATAATTATGGATTAAACGTTGTCTATCAATCTAATATTCAAAATATACGTTTCGATAGTGAAATTGAAACGGTTGTTTATCGCGTTGTTCAAGAAGCGATATTTAATGCATTAAAGTATGCAGGTGTTTATGAAGTGGAAGTGACGATTCAACAAACGGAAGCAGGCCTTATCGCTGAAATTATTGATCGAGGTAAAGGCTTTGATCCTAATTTAAAACCGCAAGGCACGGGATTAGGACTATATGGTATGAATGAAAGGGCAGAACTTGTTAAAGGTACAGTGAATATTGAAACACATATTGGTAAAGGTACAATTATTACATTGGATGTGCCAGTCTAAAATATGTTAGGGGAATATAAAGTGAAAATTGTAATTGCAGACGATCATGCAGTCGTTAGAACAGGATTTTCAATGATATTAAACTTTCAAGAGGATATGGAAGTGGTTGCAACTGCTGCTGATGGGGGAGAAGCTTATCAAAAGGTGATGGAGCATAAGCCAGACGTCTTAATTATGGATTTAAGTATGCCACCTGGTGAATCAGGCTTAATTGCAACTAGTAAAATATCAGAAAGTTTTCCAGAAACTAAAATATTAATACTTACGATGTATGATGATGAAGAATATCTATTCCACGTTCTTCGTAATGGTGCTAAAGGATATATATTAAAGAATGCACCTGATGAACAATTATTACTAGCCGTGCGAACAGTTTATAAAGGCGAAACATATGTAGATATGAAATTAACAACGTCATTAGTGAATGAATTTGTAAATCATAAACATTCTGATGATGTATCTACTAACGATCCATTTAAGATATTGTCTAAGCGTGAACTAGAAATACTACCTTTAATTGCAAAGGGGTATGGTAATAAAGATATTGCTGAAAAGTTATTCGTGTCGGTCAAAACGGTCGAAGCGCATAAAACACATATAATGACTAAACTCGATTTAAAATCTAAACCTGAGTTAGTTGAATATGCATTAAAAAAGAAATTATTAGATTTTTAAATGATGAAAATGATACTGAGACAATTCAGCAATGTCTCAGTTTTTTTGTGCATTTAACAATGAAAATATAGGGGGATTCCCAGGCAGTATAAGGGAATATCCTTATGTTCATTTTTTCACAATTACACTAAAATTTAATTGTAATCAGTAATGTGATTGTATTATAAATTTTTGACCTCTTTTATATAACAATTACTGATATAGAAAATTAAATGATGAAGGTGAAAAAATGTATAAGACAAAAGGTGGCTTTCAACTTACATTACAAACGTTAAGTCTTGTAGTAGGTTTCATGGCATGGAGTATTATTTCTCCGTTAATGCCATATATCTCTCAAGATATTAAAGTTAATCCTGGGCAGTTGTCAATTATACTGGCAATTCCAGTAATATTAGGTTCGATTTTACGTGTACCATTCGGTTATTTAACGAATGTTATTGGTGCGAAATGGGTATTCTTTTGTAGTTTTGTCGTTTTATTATTTCCTATCTTCTTTTTAGGACAAGCACAAAAGCCAGGAATGCTAATGTTATCAGGATTCTTTTTAGGTGTTGGAGGTGCGATATTCTCTGTAGGTGTTACATCGATACCTAAATATTTTTCAAAAGATAAAGTAGGGCTTGCGAATGGAATTTATGGTATGGGTAACATTGGTACGGCAGTATCATCATTCTTAGCACCACCAATTGCAGGTATTATAGGTTGGCAAACAACAGTAAGAAGTTACTTAATTATTATTGCTATTTTTGCAATTTTAATGTTTATTTTTGGCGATAAAAATGAACCGAAAGTGAAAGTTCCTTTAGCATCTCAGTTTAAAAAATTATCATCGAATTATAAGCTATATTACTTAAGTCTTTGGTATTTTATTACGTTTGGTGCATTTGTAGCATTTGGATTATTCTTACCTAACTACTTAGTAAATAACTTTGGAATTGATAAAGTCGATGCAGGTATTCGTTCAGGTGTATTCATTGCTTTAGCAACTTTCTTAAGACCAATTGGCGGTATACTTGGAGACAAATTTAATGCTGTGAAAGTACTAATGATCGATTTTATTATTATGATTATAGGTGCTGTTATTTTAGGAATTTCAAGTCATATTGCTTTATTTACTATCGGTTGTTTAACTATCAGTATCTGTGCTGGTTTAGGTAATGGTTTAATATTTAAACTTGTACCATCTTACTTCGCAAAAGAATCTGGTGCAGCTAATGGTATTGTTTCTATGATGGGTGGTTTAGGAGGATTCTTCCCACCTTTAGTAATTACTTATGTAACAGGATTAACAGGTTCAAGTCATTTAGCATTTATTCTTTTAGCAATATTTGGTACCTTAGCATTTATTACTATGGGACACTTATATAAAAAAGAATATGCAAAATAATTTTATACATTAAAAAAGAGCAATACAAAGCTAAAGAAAGTTTTGTATTGCTCTTTAACATTTTATTTTGTATATCTATTTATTCTACTGTAATTGTTGTTGATTGATCTTGTGCACTAACTTCTTTAGGTAAAATAACAACTAGAATCCCGTCTTCGTAGCTTGCTTTAATTTGTGACTTATCAATATCGTTAAATTCAAAATGTCTAACTAATTCACCACTTGCACGTTCACTTAATTGAACGCTACCTGTTTGTTCAGATACATGCTTTTGAACTTTAATTGTTAATGCCGCATGTTCAAATTTAAGTTCAATTTCAGACTTATTGACACCAGGTAGTTCAGCTTCTAATACGTATTGATTAGTTTGATTATAAATATTTGTCGGGAAACTTTTTGATGAAAATTGATTAAAAACTTGTTCACCTAAATCACGAAATACATCTTTTGGATTATTCTTGAAAATGGATTGTTCAAAAAACTCTCTATTATTCATACTAATGTCTCTCCTTTATTTAAGCGTGCATACCAAAATTGTAAAATGATACTTTTCAAGTACATTATAGTAATAGAGAGGATTAACGTAAAGCGAAAGGAATTATAAAAGAATAAGGCGCAGATAAAGTGCGGAATAGTAAATCCATGGCAAAAGTCTCAATATGTATAAAGCCTAGTAATTGTGAAATAAAGTATTTCGCTTTTGCCAGGATTAAATATTAGTGAGTAGTATAATCGAAGTTATTTGAAATAACATGTTTTAAGCTGTTAACAAGATTATCTTTTTCGTCTTGTGAAATATCAAAGTCCTCAAAAACTTGGTCAGAGATAGCTTCCAATGTAGGTTTAATATTAATACCGCTTTCAGTCAGTGTGATTTGAAGGTTTCTTTCATCTTCTTTTTCACGCATACGTTGTACGTAGCCTTTTTTCTCTAATTTCTTTAAGAGAGGTGTTAGTGTTCCAGAATCTAAAAATACGCGACGACCAAGTGATTTAATATTTATCTTTTCTTCATTTTCGATGGCCATGATGACCATAAAGCTTGTATATGTTAAATCATGCTTTTTTAAATAGTAAGTATATTTTTTTATGACTTCTTTAGAAGTAACATATAATAAAAAACATAATTGATTACTTAAATAACTATCTTTAATATACATACAATTCCCCCCTTAACTTATTTAAAGATATTATGAACTAAAAGTAATGTCAATGCTGTTGCCATAGTATTTCATGGACTTTTATAGGGTTTTGAACTATATTTGAAAGTACGTCTACATGTTTAATGTAAGTGTCGATTTATTTTGAATTAGAGATAAATTGTTAGGACATTTTGTTACAGAAATACTGAAATACTTTAAAATTTTCTAACTATCATTCATAATAATTTAGATAGTAACTAGAGATGATGAGACTAGGTTGTGTACAAAGGAGTTCAAAATGAGTAAAAAACAAAAATGGATTAGAGTTTGTATTATTTTGGCGATTTCATTAGTAGTGGCAATTGCTTTCTTTTTTGCTATGAAAACGTATCAAGGTCAT
This sequence comes from Staphylococcus sp. MB377, assembly GCF_001922505.1. Lineage (NCBI taxonomy): Bacteria > Bacillati > Bacillota > Bacilli > Caryophanales > Staphylococcaceae > Staphylococcus > Staphylococcus sp. MB377. Next base: position 147,115 of record NZ_MAON01000022.1, read on the forward strand.
AGAAATATTAAAATGGTAGATAGTTATATAGAGCAAAAACATTTAAGTGATGATATTAAATCTGAAAAAACACAATATAGTGCAAAAAAAGGGGTTTATTACAAAGAAGTCGTTTTTAAAGATGAACCTCATATGACGTATGTCATTCAACCTATAGGAACACGCAAAGGTATCTTTGCTGAAGGCTTTGATACTGAAACTAAAAAAAGTATTAAAGATGCAAAACATAATTATTTTAACCAAAATTTCAAACCTTAATTTCGCATTAAATGAGGATTAATATTTTACAAGTCATGAAAAATAAGGAGAATAGAATTCGTAATGATTTCTGTTCTCCTTTTTATAGTATTTTTAATTATTTTAGCTTGATTGAATAGTATATATATAGTTAGCTTTAAAAATATTATATCTCATTTCATAATTATCTGATATAATTAAACGATGTCAGATGAAGGGGGTTTCAACATGGCTCTGTTCAAGAGGAAAATTAGTTTACCGATGCAGGTTATCATCGCATTGGTGCTAGGTGTAGTTGTAGGTTTATTATTATTTGGACAAGATAACGTAGCAAATTATATAAAACCGTTCGGTGATGTTTTCTTAAATTTAATTAAAATGATCATCATACCAATTGTATTCTGTGCATTAGCATTATCTATATCTAACTTAGGGGACTCAAAGAAGATAGGTAGCTATGGATGGAAAGCAATTCTTTACTTTGAAATTATAACAACAATCGCCATTGGTTTAGGACTAATCATTGGTAACTTATTCAAACCAGGTGCTGGTTTAGATCCAGATAAATTACCAAAAGGCGATATTTCTAAATATCAATCATCTGCATCCGCAGCAGAACAATCTACATATGGCAATCACTTTATTGATACCATTGTAAATATTGTACCAACAAACATATTTGAAGCATTAACTAAAGGCGAATTATTACCAATCATCTTCTTCGCAGTATTCTTCGGTTTAGGATTGGCTGCAATAGGAGAAAAAGCAGATCCTGTGAAAGGCTTTTTAAATGGAACGCTTGAAGCAGTATTCTGGATGATTAATAAAATTTTAAAATTAGCACCAATAGGTGTATTTGCATTTATTTGTACAACAGTAATGACTTTTGGAGCATCTGCTTTAATTCCATTATTAAAATTAGTATTAGTAGTAGTGTTCGCGATGGTGTTCTTCATTATCGTTGTTCTAGGAATTGTAGCAAGAATCTGTGGTATTAGTATCTTCTCAATCATTAAAATTTTGAAAGATGAGTTATTACTAGCATTCTCTACTTCAAGTTCAGAAGCAGTATTACCAGTAATGATGAATAAAATGGAAAAATTCGGAGCGCCAAGAGATGTCACATCCTTTGTTATTCCAATAGGTTACTCATTCAACCTTGATGGATCAGCGCTATACCAATCAATTGCAGCATTATTTGTTGCACAAATGTATGGCATTCATTTATCTATATCGGAACAAATTATCTTAATGGTGACATTAATGGTTGCCTCTAAAGGTATGGCTGGAGTACCAGGCGTTTCAATCGTAGTATTATTAACAACATTAGGAGCTATGGGCTTACCAGCACAAGGACTTGCGTTAATTATCGGTGTAGACCGTTTATTAGATATGGTTCGTACATGTGTTAACGTAATAGGTAATGCACTATCAGCTGTTGTTATCTCTAAATGGGAAAAGGTTTATGACAAAGAACAAGGTAAAAAATACTTAGAATCAATTTAAAAAAGAAATCTGACATTTTTAGTATCGAGCGCATAGGCTCGATACTTTTTTATTGCTTAAAATTATAAAGATTAGTGTATAAATACTTTATGATATTTAAAAAACTGCCAACGAAGATTTCTCTTCATTGACAGTGATTTATTGTAATTTACATACCTTTCATATCATGCATTTCATGAATTTTCATCATTAAACCATGTGGTACGTCATCGTGATCTACTTTAGATACTCTTGAAAATTTATCTGATCCTTTTTCTTTGACTAAAAAAACGAAGTCGCCTTTCTTAACATTAGCATTGCTAGAAGGCAATTCAACATTTTTTTCAATTTTTTCAGTCTGTTCATTTACCATCTTATCAATTGTATGGTCGTTTTTCATATAGCCATAATACGTTTCTTTTTGACCACCTGTCATCATCATGACAACAAGAACGATGCATACAATTAACATGATAGCAATAAGTGCAATACCGATGCCTAAACCCTTTTTATTCTTCATTTTATAGACTCCTTTAAAAAGTTCTATCTCTTTTATACATAAAATACTATTAAATTGCAATAAAATAATAATCTGTATTAAATTGAATTATAATTTAATGACATAAACTACATCAAAGGTGTTAACCAATTAATCAAAAAAAGAGAGTTCAGAACTTGATTAACTCAGTCCTAAACCCTTTATTATAAACAGTTATTTAAATTCTATACAGTAATCGTTACAGGTGTATCGATGTCATCATCATTCATTAACTTGATGGTTTTAGGTACGACTTTGAGCACACATAGATTTGGATCTTCTTTTGAATTAAAGAATGTTTTATCTTGCGTTTCCCATAGCCAGTCAATTACTTTTTGATCTTCAACAATTTCTATATTTGCTTCAATTTCAACAAAGCTATTATTTGTTGTTTCATTGTAACCTAATAAAATATATGCATGAGGATTATTTTTAATTTCTTCAACTTTAGTGCTCTCATTACTTGTCTTCGTATATAAAGTTAATTCATCATTATAAAATACCATATAACGACTATTTGGTTGATTATTATATGCTGTTGATAAGACGCCGACTTTTGAAGTATCTAAGACTTTTTCAATTGATTGAATCACTTGTTGTTTATCCAAAGTTATCATCTCCTTACACTAATTTTAGCCTAAATAATGTTTTTTAAACTTACATCAAAGGTATACTAAGAAGGTTTAATACAAATATATTTCACTTCATCATGTTTTAGCGTTATTTGAAATGCGGCATAATCATTTTCTTGAATCAATAGTTCAGTCTTTGGATGATTACATCTATCTAATTGTTGAATGATATCTTTTTCAATGTAAACATCACGCTTATATTGTGGAATTAAATGTTGTATTGAGCCATGTTCATTATTTAATGTATTTACAATAAATAGGGTGTTTTCTTTAAAGTCATTTTCAAAGATATAGTGTTGTTGGCTATCAGATAAATAACGGTCATTGATTTTATTGAAAAGTATCACATGATAATTCCCATCTTTATAACACATTAAATAATTATTTGATATTTGAAATGACTCATTACTAAATGTAGAAACAAATCGATATAAATGCATGATAGGTAATAAACTACCATGATTATTAAAGAGTGAGATATACATTGGATCTGTTTCTATTAATTTATAGCACACGCCACCACCGTGTCTCATTAACTGATATAGATGACATACGAGATCTGACAATTGAAGTGATTGTGTACCATTATTAGTGTATTTGAAACATTTTAATGATAGGTTGCTATAAATAAACTGAGTTGAAGGTATATTAGATCCCTCTATAAAACGCAAATAATTTTCAAAGTGCGTCGATGAGTGAGTAAAGCCACGTTGTATATCAATAAGCACATTCTTGGTATCAATATTTTCAATATCAACAAAGTAAAAATCAAAGTTCATACGATGCATAATATCATATGTTTCTTGTAATGAACCCAGTTGTTTTAACAAACCATCAACCATTAAACTAAATTTGATAGCACGGTTTTTATTCTTGAGTTTAAGGTGTGCAAGGTGGATATCATGAATGGACATTGTTTCAGTATCAAATACAAGCATAAATTTCACTAATTTTTTATTCCATTTATAATCTCTATTATTTTGTAAGAATATCATGATTAGTTGGTATATCATTTTAAATTCTTGATTATTTTTAATAGTGACAGCTAATCTAATATTTTTTTCAAATAATTTCTCAAAGCAACGATTTAATAAATTTAAATTTGTGTGACGACCTACCATGTCACTCACATCATTAATTAAAATTGCTGGTCTAGGTAAATAGGATAAATCAATATCAAAATAATCATTAAACACAAATTGAAATAATTCATTTATGTTTTGAAAATCTATAAAAGCCGTTGAAAATTGCGTCTGATCTTTAGGATCGTAATTAGCAATATGAATTTGTGTGGTTTCCGTGGTCAAATGATTCGTAAACTCAAATTGTGAAATTAAATTTAAAAAAGATTGACTAACTGAACTTCTTATTAAAATAGAGGGCAGAGGTTCTAATTGATTTAGCATCGTACGAAATTGCTTAGGGCTCGCTTCCAAATGTTTTTTAAATTGATTAGTAAAATTGGTGTGACTACTAAAACCTGATAATTCGGAAATCGTTGTTATAGAGTGATTCGTTGTCATTAGTAATTGTACAGAGTGATTAACTTTTAGACTGGTATAATAATCTTTAAAATTTACATTTAATATGCGAGCAAACAAATTAGAACAATATGATTCTGAAATAAGTGCATGTTGTGCAATATCTAACAAAGATAGATTAGATGTAATGTTATTGTTAATAAACATGACAATATTAGACAGTAACTGATTATCAATAGACATAGTCGGTACATATAATGTTGTGTTTCTAACTACGGCTTCTTTATATAACGTTCTTATAATTTTAGATACTGTTTCACTATCTTGTTCTTCATTATTTGCAAAGTTAGAAAGACATTGCAAAATTTGAGATTTAATAAAATGATTCGACTGCAATAAATAACGGTCAAAGAAACAATTAAAGAAATCATTATCTTCTATATAGAAGTAAGCTATTGGAATTTTTAACTCAATTAAATCTTTAGCATGATTGATATTAAATAAATCACCTTGATTGACTATAGTAATATGGTTTTGAATATCATTCTTTTCACCATTAATAGTAATCGTTAATTCATTTGTTAAAGAGAAATATATAATAATATAATTTATATTACGCGATGGGGCAGTTGTTAAATGTTCATGTAATAGAATAGAATTACTCATGTATGTTGTTCTCCTAGCTTTTATATTTATTGGCTAAATATTACTGTTCAATTGAATTGTGAATAATAAAAGCTATTATAAAATAAAAGTAAGAAAAAATTAATAACTAAAAATAAAAAAAATTTTGCGATTATTTTGTGAAAGCGATAAAAATTTTCTCAAAGAAGCAACTTAAATGAAAAATTGAAAATATAGTGTGACTGATTTGGAAAATTTTAATAGCGTGGTACAACTTAATTTGATGCATAATAAATATAGATTTCGAAACAGAATTGATTAAACATCATTTTCATTAATTTAATTGATGATTCGAAATCTTACATTCATTAGTTCTGTATCAACATCATGAAAAAGCAACATAAAATATTTCCACAATAAGAAAAGCTATAATTAAATCATTGAGTTCAAATTCTGCCAACATATTAAAGTTAATGATACAAGTATCAACAACATATTAAAATGATTAAATTCTATATCAATGTTTAGACAAGACAACAAGAATTTTCCATCTTACACAAGTAAAGTAAATTATTTTGTGCGTGATATAGAAATTCAACTCATCTTCATCATGAATTAAACAACTAGAGAGTGAGAATTAATAAATTAAATAATAGTCAGACACCACACCTAAGATTTGCCATTCAACTTAGAATAAGAATATGTATGCGTATTATTAACAGTGGTATTAGCAGTAGCAAGCTAATGTATATTACTAAGGAACCTAACTCCCCCAATTACTAAATCACTGATGTATAAGTAACAGTTTTAATATCTACCATCCTTTAATATACTGATTTTATTATAGGGGTAACATCAAGAATAATATTTTACAGAAAAACAGAATTAATTTTAAAAAAGTTGGGACAACGCATACGTTGTCTCAACTTTTTTTAAAATTTAGCGAATAACAGTAGCATTTTTATTATTATAAGTACTTAATTCAAACATAGTAGGTGCTACTTATTTCCGTGCCAATAAAATTTTCATACTTTAAGTATTCTCATTGGAAATTAAGCAGGGTACTTTTTTGAAGGTAATATACTTCATATTTGTCGGCTAAGTATTTTATAAAAATCAGCAATTCTTTACTTTGAACTTTATCTTGTTTGAAATCAGTTTTTAATTGAGCTGATTTGTTTTTTTCAATTTCATTAGCTTTGTGTTTAAAGTATCCCCACATATGATCGTATGCATTGATTATTGAACCATTGGATGGAGTCGTTTGGAATGCTTCATTGATAGCGAGTTGAACTTCATTTAAAGTTGGAGATTGCTTAAGTAATTCACGAATATAATTATAATGCTGTTGACTATGGTACAAGACATTATACTTTTCTTCTCTCCATAACTTTTCAATATAGCCACGTTCTTTCATCAAATACCGCCTCGCTCACTTATTTTATAAGTTTTAATATGTTTTTCCCAGAAACTTAGATTACAAATCTAAAATATGAATAATTGGTGAAGATAAAAAAGGTTATTGCGTTATTTTTTGGAACCGGTTACAATAAAATTAATGAATAGAACCGGTTCCATTCAATAGGAGGGAAATTTAATGAACTATAAAAAGTCGGCTGAAGAAATTCTTGAAGCTATAGGTGGGGAAGATAATTTAGATGCGATGGCCCATTGCGCCACAAGATTGAGACTCGTACTTAATGATGAAAGTAAAGTAGATGAGGACACTTTATCGAAGATGGATGTTGTTAAAGGTACATTTTCAACTGGCGGTCAATATCAAATCATTATTGGTTCAGGTACAGTCAATAAAGTATTTAATGAACTTGAAAAAATAACAGGGAAAGAGGCTTCTACAACAGCGGATGTTAAAGATAAATCTGCTCGAAACATGAATCCATTACAACGATTCGTTAAAATGCTATCAGATATATTTGTTCCTATTATTCCAGCCATTGTTGCTGGTGGGTTATTAATGGGAATTAATAATATTCTAACTGCACCAGATCTCTTTTATGATAATAAGTCTTTAATAGATGTTCATAGTCAGTTTGCTGGATTAGCAGATATGATTAACATCTTTGCAAATGCACCATTTACGTTATTACCAATATTAATTGGATTTAGTGCTGCGAAACGATTTGGAGGTAATCCATTCTTAGGTGCAGCTTTAGGAATGATTTTAGTACATCCATCATTAATGAGCGCATACGATTTTCCTAAGGCTGTAGAAGCGGGTAAAGCAATTCCACATTGGGACTTATTTGGTTTACATATTAATCAAGTGGGTTATCAAGGACAGGTGTTACCAATGTTGGTGGCAGCATATATTTTAGCAACTATTGAAAAGTGGTTACGTAAGGTTATACCAACTGTATTAGATAATTTATTAACACCATTATTATCTATTTTAGTTACGGCATTTCTAACATTTTTATTTGTAGGACCATTAACAAGACAGCTTGGTTATTGGTTATCAGACGGATTAACATGGTTATATGAATTTGGTGGTGCAATTGGTGGGTTTATCTTCGGTTTATTCTATGCGCCAATTGTTATAACAGGTATGCACCATAGCTTTATCGCTGTTGAAACAACATTAATCGCTGATCAAGCAAAAACGGGAGGTTCATTTATCTTCCCAATTGCAACAATGTCTAACGTAGCACAAGGTGGTGCAGCATTAGCAGCATTTATCATTATTAAAAATAACAAAAAATTAAAAGGTGTTGCATCTGCAGCTGGTGTATCAGCGCTATTAGGTATTACAGAACCAGCAATGTTTGGTGTAAATCTTAAATTAAGATATCCATTTATAGGTGCAATCATTGGATCGGCTATTGGATCAGCTTATATCTCATTCTTTAAAGTTAAAGCCATCGCTTTAGGTACAGCTGGCCTACCAGGCTTTATTTCTATTAATCCAGTACATGCTGGGTGGTTGCATTACTTTATTGGCATGCTCATTGCTTTTATTGTCTCTGTAGCTATTACTTTAGTCTTATCTCGACGCAAAGCTTATCAAGCAGCAGCTGAATAAACAAAAATAAGGGGTGGAACAGAAATAATATTTTCCAAAATTCATTTCGTTTTATCCCCAGCTTGCTTAGCTTGTAGAATTTCTTAATGAAATTCTCTTTGCTGGGGCCCCGAACCCCAACTTGCTTAGCTTGTAGAATTTCTTTAGGAAATTCTCTTTGCTGGGGCCCCGAACCCCAGTTTGCTTAGCTTGTAGAATTTCTTAATGAAATTCTCTTTGCTGGGGCCCCGAACCCCAACTTGCTTAGCTTGTAGAATTTCTTTAGGAAATTCTCTTTGTTGGGGGTCCCGCCCCTCGGCAAGGTTGACTAAAATAAAAAAGTTTGTTAAAAGTGCATTTTTAAATCAGTCAACGACTGCCAATATATATTTTTAGCCTGAGTCATTGATTATGCCCCAGGCTTTTTTGTATCTATTATAATTATAATTTTTGTTTTCTCCATAAGAAGATACTTACTATAGTCACGAGAATGAGTGAAATTCCTACGATGAAGAGCCATGATGAATAACTTTTCTCATCGAGTGGAAGCGGAACGTTCATACCGAAGAAACTAAACACAAGTGTTGGTAATGTGAGTAATACTGTAAATAATGTAAGTGTCTTCATAATATTATTCATTTCATTAGATAACAATGAGGAATACGAAGTCGTAATACTCTCTAAAATGCCAGTATATAATTCTGTCGTTTCAATCGCTTGGTTATTTTCAATCACTAAATCTTCTAATAAATCTTCATCTTCTTCAAAGCGTTTTATGGCAGGTAAACGGAATAATTTTTTAATAATTGTATCATTCCCTTTTAAAGCAGCTAGAAAGTATACCAAACTTTTTTCAACTTCCATTAATTTGTATAGTTGTTTATTGGTAATATTATTTTTTAGTTCACGTTCAATGCGGATTCGTGATTTATTTAAAAGTCTTAAATTTCTGTTGTAGTGGTTTGAAATAGTTAATAAAATATCTAGCGCAAAGCGACTATGAAAATTTAAATTAACATCATCTTGTCGTGCATAATTCTCTAAGAATTCATTTTCAGCATCACAGATTGTCAAAATAAGTCCTTTTCCGATAACAATTCCTAATGGGATTGTAACGAAAGATAAGACGCGACGGTGCGTAGAACTTACAATAGGTAAGTCGATAATGATAAGGGAATAGCCTGTATCGTCATCATATTCAATACGTGCGCTTTCATCAGCATCTAATGGATCTCGAATAAAATCCTCGGGCAAATTATATGTTTCAATTAATTGTTCAATTTCTTCTCTTTCAGGTTCTACAACATTAATCCATGATGCAGAGTGATCTAGAGTTGTTTCAACGATGTCATTGTTAGTTGAATGTTTATATGCAGTTAGCATGGTTAATGATTCCTTTCATATTCATTTAGTCTCAGTTGGATTGGGTACGTTCATAATGATTTTGAATCATAATACGTAATTGACCGTTATAAATAATATTAAAAATATACTTTGTTAAATCATTTACAGAAATACGACTATCGTCTTGTACCCAATATTTGATGATTGAAATAGTAGCACCTGAAACATAACTATGAAAATACATTTCAGGTATACCATCTATCTCATGGTCAATACTAATATATTTTTGCATATTTTCTTTCATTAAGGAATGAATTTTTTCTTCAAGTCTACTTTTACGTTCTAATTGAAGAATCGTATGGTAAAAGTCCATATTATCGGAGATATGTTGTAATACTTTGGTCAAAATATTATTAATAAAATCATCAGCTGTATTTTCTGGTGTACTAGTGTCGAGTTGATTAAATTGAGTTGATGGCCAAATTTGTGAAATGCATTCATCTTCCATATCAGTTAATAACATGTATTTATCTTCATAATGTAAATAAAATGTACCACGATTAATATCTGCTTGATTTGAAATATCTTGAACAGTGATTTTGTCGAGGTCTTTCTTTTTTAAAAGGTCTGTAAATGCACGTTTAATAGCTGATTTTGTCTTTCTTATTCTCCTGTCTTCCTTCATTAAATATCGACCTCCTAATAGTAAATAGACAAAAATTTACAATCTGTTCAATAATGTAAGGTATTTGAATAATTGATTATTGTTTATTTTTGACTATCTCATTATAATTTACAAGGTATTAAATATTCAACACATTGTTCAATAAATTTTAGGAGGTTAGATTTCATGAATATTTTTAAAAGCAAACTATTATGGCTTGCACCTATTGCAGCGATATTATTATTAGTTATATTCTCTTTGGCTTTTTATCCAGCGTTTAATCCAAAACCAAAAAAATACCAATAGCCGTTGTAAACAATGATAAAGGTGTAGACATTCAAGGTAATAAAGTAAATATCGGGAAAAAATTGAAGATAAATTAATGGATAGTGATTCTGATACTGTTAAGTGGGTTAAAGTTGATAAAGAATCAGATATTAAAAAAGGTCTTAAAGATGAAAAATACTATGGGGTAGCTATTTTTAACAAAGACTTTTCAAAAAATGCAATGAGTAAAACGCAAAAAGTAGTAATGGATAGTAAAAAAGCAGAAATGAAGGAAAAAGTTGAATCTGGTGAAATTCCAGCCTTCTTGATGGTAGTTCTAATGGGAGTAACTGGTTTAGTCGTTAATTTATTCTTAGCAACATATGGTAACTATGCGATAGCAAGTTACGGCATCTCATTTAGACTTGTTCAATTCCCAGAACTAATCATAATGGGACTTTCAGAAGGTGTTGTACCTCTAATTGCATATAATTTCGTATCTAATAAAACAAAAATGAAAGATACCATTAAAGTGGTCATCGTGTCTATTGCTGTTATATTTACAGTTTGCATGACTGTCGTTCTTGTAGCCGGACATTCAATTGTTCAATTATTTAGTACTGATCCTCAAATTGTTATTCTAGCTACATTTATTTTAAAAGTGACTATGACATCATTACTTCTAAATGGCATTGGATTTTTATTTACTGGCATGCTGCAAGCTACTGGACAGGGTCGTGGGGCTATAATAATGGCAATCGCACAAGGAATAGTTATTATTCCAGTTTTATTTGTCTTAAATAGCTTATTTGTCTTAAGTGGTGTCATTTGGTCATTATTAATAGCTGAAACAGTATGTGAATTTTTAGCTATGTTTATTGTGTATTCATTAAGAAATCGATTAACAGTTGATAAAGCAACTTTAATTGAAGCGGAATAACATAGGATAGTGGCTTTAGCCCGAAAAACTACTGGCTAAATGAATTGAAACCGTCAATAGTACTAACAATAAGTTATTTATAATCTATAATTTTATAAATTGGGTAAGCGAGGGGATGAAATGATATCGATTTCAGTCTCGCTTTTATTTTTGGATAAAAAGTGGCAAATTAGAATAATTATTGTTAAATAGCACGCATTATTTTATCATAAGTAAATGAGCAAAATTTTATGGGAGGACGTCAATGGTGAATTTACAGCGAAGTTCTAAAGTAGCTTTGGCATTGATAATGATGTTTTTATTATTGTTAATTCCGATACTTCATAATGTCGCATCTGCGCATGCAACTTTGGAAAAAACTACACCACCACAAAATGGGGTTATATCGAAAGCGCCTGATACGATAGAGTTAACATTTAATGAACCCGTTAACGCTGAATACTCAGGCATCACAATATATAATGATAAAGGTAATAAAGTAGGGGATATAGATCCTACAACAACCGGACATTCTAAGACACTTACATTTCCTACTGATAAAGTTCAACAAGGGACACAGAAATTAGAATGGCATACAGTATCTGCTGACGGTCATGAGATTAGTGATCGTTTTGAGTTCTCAGTAGGTAAGAAGACAGCTAACGGAGTTGATACATCTCCAGCATTTTACGAAACACCTAATTTCTGGTTTGGATTATTCAGATACATAGCTGAAGGTGCAACGATTATTCTTGTAGGTCTATATTGGTTAAATGGTATTGCACGACGTAATAACCTATCTACATTCGATGTATTTCCTAGACATGTTGCAGTGTCTTTAATAATGATGATGGCATACTTGATGTCACTTGTACTTTATTTGATGACATTGTCTTCGGATGTATTAGATGCAATATTATCCCTTGAGCCTAGTGCAATAACACAATTCCCTTACATATTAAGTGCCATTGCTTTAATTGTTTTAAGTGGTTTATTCGTCTTAAGAAACATGGAGAAATCATGGTACTGGATTGTATCTATTGCAATGATTCTAGCTATAAGTATGTCAGGACATGCATGGTCACAAAGCGTACCATTATGGTCTATCATACTAAGAACACTACATTTAATAGGTATTAGTTTATGGTTAGGTGCATTAAGCTATTTATTGATTTCAGTATTTACACGTAAAAAAGATGCCGTAGATTTATTGCGAGAAATATTATTTAAAGTTAATGCTGCTGCGGTAGCAATAATCATTATTTCAGGTGTATTAATGTCTATTGATCAAACGAAGATTTTGTCAATTTGGACAAATATGCAAACTTGGACGGTATTCTTATTATTTAAAGTTTTTGGTACTTTAATAATGATGTTATTGGGATTATTGCAAACAACACGTGCACTCAATAAACGTAATAGAGTAAATAAATCTTCATTAATTATAGAAGTTTTAATTGGTATATTACTTATTTTAGTCGGAGTAATTATGAGCCAAATCAGTATTCCATAGAAGGAGAAAAAAGATGATAAAAAAATTATTAGCTACAAGTTTCATACTCTTTTTTACATTAGGTTTCTTTAAAGTAGCAGATGCGCATGTTACTTTAAACCCAAAAGCAGTTGACCCAGAATCTTATGAAAAAGTAGATGTTAGAGTTCCTGTAGAACAAAAAGATCATACTGAAAAAGTAGAATTAGAAGTTCCAAAAGAAGTTCAAGTTGTTAATATACAACCAGTAGAGGGCTATAAGTATAAATTAGATAAAGATAAAAAAGGTAACATTACTAAAATTATTTGGACTGCTAAAGGTAAAGGTATTGGGCCAGATGAATTTATGGATTTTCCAATTGTTGTAGCCAGCCCTAAAGATGAAGGCAAGTATGCATTTAAAGCAATTCAAACCTATGATAACGATGATAAAGTTAAATGGACTGGAAAAGAAAATAGTGAACACCCAGCGCCTACGTTAGAAGTTAAAAAGAATGCTAATGCAGTAGATGTAAAAGATGAAAAATCAAAAGATACTGCTAGTGAACAAACTTCTTCAAGCGGTTCAATTGCTTTATGGATCGTGTCAATCATCGCAATTATATTATCATTAGTCGCATTATTTAAACATTCAAGAAATAAATAATATTACGAGTGAGGCTAGGACCAAGTCTCTTTGTAAATAGGCATAACTTATTTAACTGAGTTGAATTGTATATTAAGTTTGACTCAGTTAAAGTACCTCACTCTCATAATTCTATTTATTAACAAGTGACTCAATATTACAAATATTGTCACTGTAAAGTTGATGATAATAAATTATAATAATAATGTGAGGGAGGCATTGTTTATGCGACGATTACTATATGCATTTTTGGTCTATATGATCTTGGGACTTTTCAGCGGATTCTATTATAGAGAATTGACAAAAGCACATCATTTTACGGGTGATACACAATTATCTATTGTACATACGCATACACTTATTTTAGGTATGTTTATGTTTTTAATACTGATACCATTAGAAAAAGTATTTAAATTAAGTAGTTACTATTTATTTAACTGGTTCTTCATCGTTTATAACATTAGTGTTATAGCAACCATTGGTATGATGGTAACGAAAGGAACGTTCCAAGTATTAGGAAAAAGTTTTTCTCCAGAAGCATTTGCTGGATTTGCAGGTATTGGTCATACAGGAATGCTAGCAGGATTATTATTGTTATTTTTCTTAATTCGACAAGCAGCACTCAAAGAACCAAGAGATTAATTGATTTGAAGTGAGACTTTTCATTTTTAATAGCACAATCGTGTTATTGATGAAAAGTCTTTTTTTAGCTAATAAAAGTAGAATTGCAATTAAAATATGATTTTCTTCAATAATATATGCACATATAGTATAATTAAGGCAAAACAATGATAATAATTATCATTCGAAACGGGACATAATCTTGGGAGGATTTACAATGCAAGATGTAACTATTATTGGTGGTGGACCTGCTGGATTATTTGCGAGTTTCTATGCTGGTTTACGAGGAATGTCTGTGCGAATCATTGACGTACAAGATAAATTAGGTGGAAAGATGCAAATCTATCCAGAAAAGATTATTTGGGATATTGGTGGTGTAGCGCCTAAACCTTGCAATGAAATCATTAAAGATATGATTAACCAAGGCTTACATTTTAACCCTAAAGTTAATTTGAACGAACGTGTAACAGATATACGCAAAATAGAAGAAAGACACTTTGAAGTAGAAACAGATAGCGGAAAAATTTATGACTCAAAAGCTGTAATATTTGCTGTCGGCGGAGGGATTATTAATCCTAAGCCTCTTCAAATTAAAGATGCAGAGCGTTATCGTTTAACAAATTTACATTATGTTGTGCAATCTTTCTCAAAATTTAAGGGAAAAGATATTCTAATTTCTGGTGGGGGTAACACTGCTTTAGATTGGGCAAGAGATTTAGCTAATATTGCAAATTCGATTACACTTGTTTATAGAAAATCAGACATTAAAGGCTATGAAGCAATGATAAGTGTACTTAAAGCGTTAAATGTGAACCTGTTGCCTAAAACACAAATTAAAGAGTTAATAGGTGACAATAAATGTAAATGTATTAAAGAAGTAAAACTTGAAAATATTGAGACTGGAGAAGTTACGACACAAGCGTTTGATGATGTTATTGTTAGTCATGGTTTTGATCATGAGAATCCACTACTTAAAGACTGTACATCTAAACTTGATTTATACGATGAATATCGTGTTAAAGGCTTTGGCAACACGTCAACAAATATTCCTGGCATCTTTGCTTGTGGGGATATCGTACATCATGATGCTAAAGTACACCTCATTGCTAGCGCGTTTAGTGATGCTGGAAATGCAGCAAACTTAGCTAAAACTTACATTGACCCTGATGCATACAAAGAAGGATATGTTTCAAGTCACAATGATGTATTCAAAGAATCAAATAAAAAAGTTATTAATCAATATTTATGAGATTATATTAAGGGGATAGAAAATAATGATTAGATATTCTAATGAGCCACCAGAGGCTCAAGCGTATTGTGACTTAAGAGTTAAAGCAGGAATGAGCCCTAAATCAGAAACTGCAGCTCGAAACGGTTTACCAAATGGCTGTTTCAATATTACGATTTATGAAAATCAACAATTGATTGGAATGGGCAGAGTTATAGGTGATGGTGGAACGACATTTCAAATTGTAGATATAGCCGTTGATCCAGATTATCAAGGACAAGGCTATGGTAGGCTTATTTTGAAAAAAATAATGGCATATATTAATTCCGTAGCTGAAAAGGGAACTTATGTTAGTTTGATAGCAGACTATCCAGCTGACAAACTATACGAAAAATTTGGATTCAAGACTACTGAGCCAAAATCAGGTGGCATGTATATCGTGTTTTAATTAAAAAAACCACTAGGACAAATCGAAATCATAGAAAAACATGTTTTTATATTGTTTCATTCTATGATATTGAGACTGGATTGTCCTAGTGTTTTTTTTGATTTAACTATGCATCAAAATCAATAATAATACGACCGAAATTATCGTGGTTTAAAACAGTTGAGATCGCATCTGGTAATTCTGAAAATGAAATGACTTTTTTAATATCATGAAGTTTGTCAGATTTTAAGTCAGTTGCTAAACGTCTCCAAACACGTTCACGTAATTTCATTGGTGTGAATACAGAATCTATACCAACTAGACTTACGCCTCTTAAAATAAATGGATAGACAGTTGTATCAAAAGAAACACCACCTGTTAAGCCAATTAGTGCGACACCACCATTATTATCTATACGATTAGTGACAAAAGGTGTTCCATTTCCTCCAATAGGGTCAATGGCAGCTTGCCAAGTTCTTGAACCTAATGGCTTTTCATCATTATCTGTAATACGATCAATAATTTCATTCGCCCCTAAAGCTTCTAGTTTGTCACCCGCATGTTTGTTTCCTGTACTAGCAACTACTTTATATCCTAAATTAGAAAGCATAAGCACTGCCAATGCGCCTACACCACCAGATGCGCCACGTACAAGTACTTTGCCGCCCTCCAGTGTCATGAAACCAGCTTTTTCCAATTTTTCAATAGCTAAACCGGCAGTATATCCTGCTGTACCATAAATCATAGCTTCTTCTAAAGTCATATTATCAGGCAATTTAACTACCCAATCGGAATTTACACGTGCGTATTCACTAAATCCTCCATAATGACTTACACCCATATCATAGCTTGTTACAATGACTTCTTCACCTTCATTAATTGTTGGATCTTCTGATTCAACAACGGTACCAGCTAAATCTATACCAGGAACCATAGGATAAGATTTAAGGATTTGATTATTATCCGTTGTAGCTAATGCGTCTTTATAATTAATACCTGAATAATGAACTTTGATTAAGACTTCACCTTCAGGTAAATCATCAGTTGTTAACTGAGTAAAGTCACTATTAACGCTTCCATCGTTGTTTTTATCCACTAAAAAAGCTTTAAATTGATTACTCATATTATGTGACTCCTTTATATATTGTATTAGTGCTTATTTTATACCCTTAATAAACCAATTGTATGCTTTAAAGCCTTATAAATATAAGGTAAATTAAAAGTCTCTTGGCTTCAAAAAATAAAAAAATTTTTATTTAAAAATGTATTTGAATTGTTATTGACACTTTATTGGGCTAAACCTATAATAAATTTGATAATGATTATCAATTGAAAAAATAAAAGTGTTTATATGAATATAAAAGACGACATAACAACGATATTAAGTTGGTGTTAAATATGATGTATACATAATTACACGATTCATCTTCAAATGATAATCTTCTAAACTATATTGAGGTGAATACATAATGAAAAAATTACCAACTATTTTATTAGCATCTTCTTTATTTTTAGCGGCTTGTGGCAACAATAGTCATAGTGACGATAATAGTAATAAAGATAAGCAATCGCAGAGTAGTAAAGGGGATAACAAAGTAGCTTTACAAAAAGCAACTAAAGAATATGAGAAGTATACAGATGGTCAACTTGATAAATTTTTGGATGGAACTGAAAAATTTGTTGCAGCTATAAAAGCAGATGATATGGATAAAGCGAAAGAATTATATCCTAAAGTACGTATGTATTATGAAAGATCAGAACCTGTTGCGGAAGCTTTTGGTGATTTAGATCCTAAGATTGATGCTCGTTTAGCAGATATGAAAGAAGAGAAAAAAGAAGATCAATGGACAGGTTATCATAAGATTGAGAAATCACTTTATCAAGATAATAAAATAGATGAAACAACTAAAAAAGATGCTGATCAATTATTAAAAGATGCTAAAGAATTAGATGCGAAAGCAGATACTTTAGATATTACTCCTAAATTAATGTTACAAGGATCAGTTGATTTATTAAATGAAGTTTCAACTTCAAAAATTACAGGTGAAGAAGAGATTTACTCACATACAGACTTATACGATTTTAAAGCTAATATCGAAGGTGCACAAAAAATCTACGAATTGTTTAAACCTGAGTTAAATAAAAAAGATAAAAAATTAAGTGCTGATATTCAAAAGAACTTTGATAAAGTTAACCAACTATTAGACAAGTATAAAGACGGTGACGGCTTCAAAGATTATAGTGCAGTTACTAAAGAAGATAGAAAAGCTCTATCAGATGCTGTAAATTCACTTGGTGAACCACTAAGTAAAATGGCTGTGGTTACAGAATGAGTAAAGTAGATCATAATCAAAGTGACCAAGTATCTCGTCGCTCTTTTCTAAAAATGTTAGGAATAGGTGGCGCTGGTGTGGTTATCGGTGCTAGTGGCGCAGGCAGTATTTTTTCATTTAAATCGATGTTCGATACACCTGAGAATGAAGATAAAGATGCATTTGAATTTTATGGACGTGTACAAGCAGGTATTACAACACCGACACAAAAAAATTGTAACTTCGTTGCATTAGAGTTAAAGACTAAAGATAAACAAGCGATTAAAGACATGTTTAAGAAGTGGACGCAAATGTCAGTCAATATGACTGATGGTGCACCTGCTGAAAAAGATAGTCAAAATGTATTATTACCCCCTGTTGATACTGGAGAATCAATTGGATTAGGTGCTAGTAAATTAACATTGACATACGGTATTAGTAAATCATTTTTGAAAAAGATTGGTATGTCATCAAAAATCCCATCTGGATTTAAAGATTTACCACATTTTCCTAATGACCAATTAGATGATGAATACAGTGATGGAGATATCATGATTCAAGCGTGTTCAAATGATCCACAAGTAACATTCCATGCGATTCACAACTTAATTCGATCATTTAGAGATGTTGTTAAAATGAAATGGTCACAAAATGGTTTTGTCTCTGGCAAACTAGAAGAAACGCCTAGAAATTTAATGGCATTTAAAGATGGTACAGTTAATCCTCGCAAAAATAACGAGCTTAAAAAGTATGTCTTCATTGACGACGGTTGGGCTAAAAATGGAACGTATTGCATTATTCGACGCATTCAAATTCATATAGAAACATGGGACCGTACATCATTAGAAGAGCAAGAAGCTACTTTCGGACGTAAACGAGCATCCGGAGCACCATTAACCGGTAAAAAAGAATTCGACAATATAGATTTAGACGCTAAAGATAGTAGTGGTCAATATGTTATCGATCCAAATGCGCATGCGCGTCTAGCACGTGAAGTGAAAACATCAATCAAACGACGTGCATATAATTATAATGATGGAACAAATGCCAAAACGGGGGCGTTGGAAACAGGATTAATGTTTATTTGTTTCCAAAAATCAACTCAACAATTTATCGATATTCAAAACAATTTAGGACACAGTGATAAGTTAAATGAATATATTACGCATCGAGGTTCTGCATCCTTCCTTGTGTTACCAGGTGTAAAAAAGGGAGGCTATATCGGTGAAACCTTATTTAACTAAATTAGTCGTTGCGCTAGTCCTTATTCTCACGGTTATTAGAATTGTCTCAGCACATCAAGTAAATGCTGCAGATGATAGCAAAATAAGTGATGTGTATGTAGCGATAACTGATGCAAAATCAACTATAGAAGATAAAGATAAAAGTAATAAAGAAAAACAAAGTGCACTTGCTGATATTAAAGAAAAAGTAAAATCTTTAAACATTAAAGATAACAAAGAAGGTAAAGACGTAAAGTCAAAACTTGAAGCGGTAGATAAAGCCTCTTCAATGAATGCTAAAGCTGATAAATTATCACAATTAACTAAATCATTAATCGCTTATGAAGATGCAGTTTCTACCAAAGATATCAGTGGTGAAATTAAAACATTGAAGCAACAAGTTGCTGCAAAAGATGATCCTATTAAAAAAGCAATCAAAAGTAAAAATGAGTCAGAGCTACAATCTATTAACAATAGTTTAAATCAAATTTGGACGACTCATGAAACAGCCATAAGAAATTATGATGAAGGTAAATATGGACAAATTGAAGTGAACTTAATGCAACTACGTGTTGCTATCCAAAAAGAACCTTTAGATACTAAGAAAGTTGACAATGCCTGGACAACCTTCAAATCAAGTATTGATACGGTCGATCAAAAACAATCCAGCTCGGATAATGATAAATATAAAGTAACGCAACTAAATGATGAGTTAAATAAAGCGATTAAAGGGATAGAAGATAATAATTTAGATCAAACTGATGCGGCATTATCTAAATTTGTTCAAATTTGGCCATATGTTGAAGGGAAAATTCAAACAAAAAACGGTTCATTATATACTACAATTGAAGATAAAATACCGTATTATCAAAGTATTCTAGACCAGAGTAACAAAGATCGCGTTAAAGACGGATTAAAAGACATTAACAATGATATCAAAGACACTGTTGGTCAAGACGGTTATACATTTGTAGATGTTATGATTATCTTTTTACGTGAAGGTTTAGAGGTATTGTTGGTCATTATGACATTAACTACAATGACACGTAATGTTAAAGATAATAAAGGTACAGCTAGTGTTATCGGTGGTTCAATATTAGGCTTAATACTAAGTATTACGTTAGCAGTTGTATTCATACAAACGCTAGGCAATAATGGATTACTACGAGAGGGAATGGAAGCAACACTAGGAATAATTGCAGTGGTTCTAATGTATATCGTTGGTATTTGGATGCATAGACGATCAAGTGCAAAACGTTGGAATGATATGATTCAAAATATGTATCAAAACGCTATTAGTAACGGTA
Organism: Staphylococcus sp. MB377; assembly: GCF_001922505.1. NCBI lineage: Bacteria > Bacillati > Bacillota > Bacilli > Caryophanales > Staphylococcaceae > Staphylococcus > Staphylococcus sp. MB377. The sequence goes on from NZ_MAON01000022.1 coordinate 167,560, forward strand.
ATCTAGTATTGTTAGGTACAATTGGATTGATTTCTGTTTTACGTGAAGGTGTAGAAGTGATTATTTTCTACATGGGTATGATAGGCAGTATTACAACAATGGACTTCGTCATTGGTATTGCTTTAGCGATTGTAATTTTAATTATCTTCGCATTATTATTTAGATTTATAGTGAAACTTATTCCAATTTATTACATCTTTAGAGTACTTTCAATTTTAATTTTTATTATGGCATTCAAAATGCTTGGTGTAAGTGTTCAAAAACTACAATTGTTAGGCACACTTCCACAACATGGTATTGAAGGTTTACCTACAATTGGTTTTATAGGATTTTATCCTAATATTGAGTCAATAGTAGCTCAATTAATATATATAGTGTTCATTGTGTTCTTCATTTTAAAAAATCGCCAAAACAAACAAAAGAATACTAATCCAAACTAATTATCATGAATAGTAAAATAAAACCTCGAGACTTGTGAGGATAAAAAGTACTCGAGGTTTATTAGTTATTATGATCGTTGTGAAATTCTTGCGATAAACATACTGAATTCAAATAAAATAATCAAAGGCAATGTTAATAATAAATTCAAAGTAATATCTGGTGGGGCAATAATACTCGCCACTACAAAACAACCAAAATAAATATACTTACGATAGTGTTTTAGTTCATTAACATTGATTAAGTCAAATTTAGCTAGACCCATAAATAATGTTGGGAGTTGAAAAAGAACACCAAAAATTAGCAACCATCGTATTAACTCATGCAAATAGGCTTTAAAACCAATAACAGGCTCAATACTTAAAACTTCAGATAATGTTAAAGAGAAATTTATAATTAATGGAAATCCTATAAAAAACGCAAATGCTACTCCAATTATAAATAACAGTGCACACCATAAGCTATATTTAATAATAAATCCCCGTTCATTAACATGGAGGCCAGGTGCAATAAAAGCCCATAATTGGTAAAACATAATAGGTATAATTAAACACAACGCTACAAAGAAGATAATCATAATGTAAATCTGAATCATTTCAGTAAATGAAAATGCATGTAGTGTTACATGTGCACGTTTAATATAGTGTATAAATGGTTTCATCCACCAATGTGATGATACATATACGATTATCGTTGCAACAATAAAAGCGATGAACACTTTGACGAGACGCGATCGTAGTTCATCAAAGTGTCCTAGAAGTGTATTACTATTTAATGTGTTCTCGTTGTTGTTTTGACTCTTTACTGGGAGTATCATGACTTTCATCTGTATCTATATTTTCTGCTGCAGATTTAAATTCTTTCAAAGTACTACCAATTGCTCGACCAAATTGTGGTAATTTTTTAGGTCCAAAAATAATTAATGCAATTATGCTAATAACGACTAAACTTGTCGGTCCTGTAATTCCTAATACAAACATATTGATAACCTCACTCATTATTGTTAATAATATCATCTATACTTTATACTTATTGATAAATATTATCAATAGAAATTTGCTCTGTTCATAAATAAAACGAATTTAATGCATAGAGGCATGTAAATAGGGAATAAGTTACAAAATAAAAAATGGATAATGAGCGGTATTTTAGGAGGTAGGAATGATGAGTGAATATATAACAATGATTGAAAATATGGATGTGAGTGATTTACGACAAATTTCTGAGACAACGTTTTATGACACGTTTGAAGGAGAATATTCAGATGATGATTTTAATCAATTTTTCAAAGAAACCTATAATGAAAAAGTGTTGTTAAATGAATTAAATAATCCTAATTCATTTCATTATTTTTACAAGGTGAATGATCAAATTGCAGGGTATTTAAAACTTAATGTCGGTAATGCTCAAACTGAGCCTAAAGGTGAAGATTATTTGGAGATTCAAAGAATTTATTTCTACAAGACTTATCAAGGTGGAGGAAGAGGACAAAAGTTTATTCAATTGGCTCTTGATAAAGCGAAAGAACTAAATAAAAATAAAGTTTGGTTAGGTGTATGGGAACATAATCAACAAGCATTATCATTCTATAGGAAACACGGCTTTGAAGTCACTGGACAGCATGAATTTATAACAGGTGAAGTAGTCGATATAGATTTAATAATGGAAAGAGAAGTTTAGCTATAGAACGAATAAAGCTTGGTCTAATAAAATAGGGGAGTTGGGGTTCGGGGCCCCATCCCTTGGTAAGGTTGACTAGAATTAAAAAAGCTTGTTACAAGTGCGCTTTTAATTTAGTCAACTACTGCCAATATATATGTAGCCTGAGGCATTGAATTATGTCCCAGGCTATATATTGTTCATTTATTATTGATAATATCTCGCATAAGTTGAGTTAGTCTTTTTAGTGAGGTGTTATTACGGTTCACGAGTTGATGATTTGAAATATCAGTTAATGTATGATGGATTAAGTTATTGTGTAATAAATCTTCATCTGTATACCAAACTTTAGATAAACTTTCCATAACATCATCATAAACACCACGCTCTTGCTGATATGATGAATGATTTGGTGTATAGAGACATATTTTTTTGCCAATAGTTAAAGCATCAAAGATAATTGAAGAATAATCAGTAATTACGACATCAGATATTAATAATAAATCTTGGGTTTCAATATGATTTGGTGCTTCAATTGCACCTTCTGGAAGTGTCATGTCATCCTCTATGTGACCTTTAAAAATGACGTGATATTCTTCTAATAATTCTGGTGAAATCGACATCAATTCAGTTGAATCTTTTGTCGCATGCCATGTTGGTGCATACAATAAAATTGGCTTTGTTCGATCAACATTTAATGCATCTTTAATTTTCTTCTGATGATTTTTATCATTCTGATAATGTAGTAAATAGCTAATTCTTGGATAACCATAAGGTATCATTTGAGTATGTTGAGTAGGGAAGGCTGTTTCAAATAATCCCTCAGCTGATTCAGAATCTGTTAAAAGATAATCTTGTTTGAGCCATTTATTATACTTTCGTGCTTTGTAATTATAAATATTTTTATTTTGATCTGGTTCTTTACTATCTAAGAATAATTTTTTAATTGGGGTTCCATGCCACAATTGAATAACAGTACCATTTGGTTTGAATTCATCAGGAATATAACTTTCAATGACTACAATTTTTGCTGTTTCAATAAGTTCTTTATTATTCTCAGCATCAGTAGGTAAAAAGTATGGTCCACGTCTATCGTTAGTAATGAAATAAGCTTCCGTGGTAGGATTTCTCTTCACAAAATAATTAAATAAATACTTAGAATTGCCTCTATAACCATAATCAAAACCTAAAAAAACAACATGGTTTTTTACTTTTGAAGAATCTTTATCATATACATAGCTTAGATTACGATGTTTTTTTAATGCATGATTTTGCATTTTGTTATATAGCCATTTTGGTAATTTAAACTTAGTTGTAACAAGCCAACTATCCACAAATCGCATTTCTTCTTCTTTACCAGGATATTTGAATTTACTGTAAGGTATAGAGTGACCATGAATGTATGCCAATTTGTTCAAATCAAAATGATTTATTTTTTTAATATCAAAAGTATCTAATGATGCCCAGAAAGCATGGCTAGTTCGACATTCATTGATGAAATTAAAAACGACGTGATTGTCTATATCAATTTCGTCTTTTAAAACAGAAATGACGGCTAAATCCATAATAGATTTAATGTTATACTTAGATAAATGTAATAAAGCACGTTCAATATTGAAAATAATATTAGGATAGTGGTTAATATTTTTCATCCATGATAAAAATGTTAATGTATCTTCACCAAAATAACGACAGTCATTTAAATATAAACCATTTAAAGTATAATCTACTGCTATTGAATTATGTGTTAAGTCTATAGCTTCCAACATATCATGATTGATTTTAATATCATTTGAATAAGGAATGAAATGTGAAAAACCAGCTGATTTGGCTTTGTTTAATTGTAATGCAAGATGGCGCATGTTAGAAATATTTATTTGTTTAATCATCATACATTGTCCTTTAACTCTTAAATTTCTTAAATATATTTTACCATGTGACTAAAAAAAATTCATATTTACAAAAATTACATCATTATATAATTGAAATGTTTGGAAATTTTCGTTGAAAAATAGTGGGATTTTATTTTGTTGAAAATTTAACAAAAATTTTATAAAAAGTACTATATAGTATTGTCATTTAAGTAGAAAGATGGTATATTTTTATTGTGAAAAAGTTCACAAGATATAAATTTGTGAAATCTAGCATTATTAACTTGTCGACAAACTAATAAACAATATAACAATTAGAAGTATAGTCAAACTTCAATTGTCAATATCGCTAGAGTGATCATTAATACAAACTAAAGGAAAGAAGAGTCAGAATTATGTTAGTTCAAACATTTAATCCATTTGATAATTTGGTATTATCTAGTTTAATAGCCGCAGTACCTATTATTCTATTCTTATTATGCTTAACCGTTTTTAAAATGAAAGGTATCTATGCAGCTATCACAACGTTAGTTGTTACATTACTTATTGCTATCCCGTTCTTCAAATTACCACTTGGCATTGCAACAGGTGGTGTTGTAGAAGGATTCTATCAAGGTATTATTCCGATTGGTTATATTGTCATGATGGCAGTATTACTTTATAAAATCACTCAAGAATCTGGTCAATTTAATACGATTCAAGACAGTATTACAAGTATTTCACAAGACCAACGTATACAATTATTACTCATTGGTTTCTCATTTAATGCATTTTTAGAAGGTGCAGCTGGTTTTGGTGTACCGATTGCAATTTGTGCGTTATTACTTGCTCAATTAGGTTTTAGACCTTTACAAGCTGCAATGTTATGTTTAGTAGCAAATGCTGCTTCAGGTGCTTTTGGTGCTATAGGAATTCCAGTAGGTGTTGTAGATACACTACACTTACCAGGTGCCGTTCACGCAATGGGTGTATCTCAAACATCTACATTAACATTAGCAATTATTAACTTCTTTATACCATTTTTACTTATCTTTATCATTGATGGTTTAAAAGGTGTAAAAGAAACATTACCTGCTATCTTAGTTGTATCTGTTACGTATACAGTATTACAAGGTTTACTAACAGTATTTAACGGACCTGAATTAGCTGATATTATCCCACCATTAGTAACTATGGGAGCTTTAGCTTTATTCTCTAGAAAATTCCAACCAAAACATATTTTCAGAGTACAAAAAGATGTGGAACCTGAACCGGTGAAACATCACAATGCAAAAGAAATTATCTATGCATGGAGTCCATTTGTTATATTAACAGTTGTAGTTATGATTTGGAGCGCACCATTCTTTAAGAACTTATTCTTACCAAATGGTAAATTATCTTCATTAGTGCTTAACTTTAATTTACCAGGTACTTTCAGTGAAGTCGCTCATAAACCAATTATGTTAAGTTTCAATTTTATTGGTCAAACTGGTACTGCGATTTTAATTACAATTATTATTACAATATTAATGGCTAAGAAAGTAAGTTTCGGAGATGCAGGACGTTTATTCGGTGTAACTTTTAAAGAACTATGGTTACCAGTTTTAACAATTTGTTTCATCTTAGCAATCTCAAAAATCACTACATATGGTGGTTTAAGTGCAGCAATGGGTCAAGGTATTGCTAAAGCTGGAAACGTGTTCCCAGTGTTATCACCAATCTTAGGTTGGATAGGCGTATTTATGACAGGATCAGTTGTTAATAACAACTCATTATTCGCACCAATTCAAGCTTCAGTTGCACAACAAATTGGAACAAGTGGTTCATTACTAGTAGCTTCAAATACAGTGGGTGGTGTAGCAGCGAAATTAATTTCACCTCAATCAATAGCAATTGCGACTGCTGCTGTTAAAGAAGTAGGTAAAGAATCAGAATTACTTAAAATGACATTACGTTACAGTGTTGGATTACTAATCTTCATCTGTATTTGGACATTTATCTTATCTCTAATTCTGTAATTAATATACAATATTATTCTAAGACATAATTATTTCAAAAATTGCCCGTAAATGAATTGTAAAAATTCGTTTACGGGCTTTTTCAATATTCATAGCAGTCCCCATAAATAAACATAATTATAAGTAGAATTAAACGTTATTAATTGCGGTCATAAATTTTTCATAAACCGTGTTAGGCGTATATTGTTTCAAAGTAACATGTCCTTCATTGATCATCTGACTAGCTTCATCGACGTGATTCATAGCGATGTCTATATATTTTGCTAATGAACCTGCATCACCATAATTGGCTAAATAGCCATTGGAATTATGATTAATAATGCTAGCAGGTCCAAGTATATTTTTAAAGCTGATAACAATATTATCTTGAGCCATAGCTTCTAATAAAACCATACCAAAGCCTTCATTTCTCGACGGAACCACAGTAATTTTACTGTTAGATAATTTGGTATTAAGTTGTTGAGTTGCAGGATAGATAGTAATTAAATCATTTAATTGATGCTGATCAATCAATTGTTGCAAATGTCCACGCTCTTGACCATCACCGTATATTTCTACTTTAAAATTCAATCGCTTAAGGTCATTTTGAATACGGCGAACACTTTCTATTAAAATATCAAACCCTTTTTCAAATTCTAATCTACCCGCACTAATAATGATATTTTCTTTCTTAGTAGCATATTTTACTGGATTGATGATATTTGGAATTGTATAAACAGGTGTGTCGATTTGTTGCTCGTAATTCAATTGATCTTGTTGAGTTAGCGTTGTGACTAAATCTATGTTGCGATAGGCAGTGAGTATATCTTGTTGATAATTTTCCGGATGAGCATGTAGGTTCATATGTTCCATTCCCACAGTTATGACATCGTTTGAATGATACTTTGAAATTAAAATATTAAAGCTCGCTCTAGTACCTACGAGTACATCTGTATCTACTTTTTTAATTGCTTTAATCATTTTATGTTCTACATATTTGGAAAATTGATTTAACCCGGGTTCAAACTGATTTATTTCTTTTGGTTTCAATAGTGAAGTATATTTATTTAAACGATTCATCATTATTGCTTTAGTGTTCTGAGGTTTTAAACGGTAGTCTACTAATGTCTTTATTTTTATTTTGTCATTTATTTCAAAGTAAGGCTCGTCTTGAGCTCGAAACACAGAAATAATTTCTATGTGATGTCCTTTGTCGGCAAGTGTATTAGCTAATTCAGAAACTGCTTTAACTGTTCCACCTAATGCATAAATATTATGCATGAAAAATGTGAATGATTTCATAGTTACACCTCAAATAATTCATAATAGAAAATTATAGCATTTCTGAGATGTGTCTAATAGTAATAGCCAATGCTAACTAAGATATTAGGTGTCTATCCTTTATTCTAGATAAAAGATGAAAACTTTATGTTAACACTTTTTTCATAGAACGATTATGTATATAATTAAACTAGTTATTAAAAAAGTCGATTTACGTTCTGCGTAAAGTTAATATTAAAAATTTTAATAAATAAAGAAAGCGTTTTAATTTATTAAGCCAAGATCAATTTCCTATCGACTAAAGATGTGAAAAAAAAGGGGGACTGTATTGTTATGAGTTCAGAACATAGCAAAACAGATGTCATCTTAATAGGTGGCGGTATAATGAGCGCAACACTCGGTACGTTATTAAAAGAATTATCTCCAGACAAAGAAATTAAAATATTTGAAAAATTAGAACAATCTGGTGAAGAAAGTTCAAATGTTTGGAATAATGCTGGCACAGGTCATTCTGCACTTTGTGAATTGAATTATACTAAAGAAGGAAAAGAAGGCTCTGTTGATATTACAAAAGCAATTAAAATCAATGAACAATTCCAAGTATCTAAGCAATTTTGGGCACATTTAGTAAGAACTGGACAATTAGAAAATCCATCTAACTTCATTCAATCAGTGCCACATATGAGTTTCGTAAAAGGTATCTTCAATGTAAAATTCCTTAAAAACAGAGTAGCAGCATTAAAAGAAAATATACTATTTGAAAAAATGGATATTACTGAAGATCGTGAAAAAATTAAAGAATGGGTACCTTTAATGGTTGAAGGAAGAACATCACATGTTCCAATTGCATTATCTCGTGATGAAAGTGGGACAGATGTAAACTTTGGTGCATTAACAAAAAAACTCATCTCTAATTTAAAAGAAAGAAATGTAGAAGTCTCTTATAAACAAGAAGTTGAAAATATTGAGAAACTGGATAATGGAAACTGGAAAGTGACTGTTAAAGATCTTAATTCTGGACAAAGTCATACGTATGAATCAGAATTTGTATTTATTGGGGCCGGCGGTGCAAGTTTACCGTTACTCCAAAAAACAGGTATCAAGCAATCAAAACATATCGGTGGTTTCCCAGTAAGTGGTCTGTTCTTACGTTGTACTAATAAAGACGTTATCGAAAAACATCATGCTAAAGTTTACGGTAAGGCAAGTGTAGGTGCACCACCAATGTCGGTACCTCATTTAGATACACGGTTTGTAAATGGGGAACGTGCTTTATTATTCGGTCCATTTGCAGGCTTTTCACCTAAATTCTTAAAAACAGGTTCAAATTTAGACTTAATACGTTCAGTTAAACCTAATAATTTATTAACAATGCTATCAGCAGGTGTTAAAGAAATAGATTTAACTAAATATCTCGTATCACAACTTATGTTAAAACATGAAGATCGTATGAATGATTTACGTGTATTTGTGCCTAATGCAAAAGACGAAGATTGGGAAGTTATTGTTGCAGGTCAACGTGTACAAGTGATTAAAGATACTGAAGATAGTAAAGGTAACTTACAGTTTGGTACTGAGGTAATTACATCTGATGATGGTTCTCTTGCAGCATTATTGGGTGCTTCACCTGGTGCATCAACTGCAGTAGATATTATGTTAGATTTATTACAACGTTGTTATGGTAATGAATTTAAAAATTGGATTCCAAAAATTAAAGAAATGGTACCTTCTTTCGGACTTAAATTAACAGAGCATGAGGACGTCTATCGCGCTGTTAATAAAGAAATTCAAAAATATTTAAATGTAAAATAAGTATCATTTCAATATAAAATAACATTAAGCTCCTTATAAAGTTTGCACTTTAAGTGTTTACTTTATAAGGAGCTTTTCCATTAGTAATTATTTTTTATTTAATTGGTTATTGATTTCAGAAACATATTTTCTACTTTTTAAAAACTCTATAATCCAAATAGTGATGTAGATAATGATGAAATAGAATGTAAAAATAAATATATTTGAAACACTTATCGAAAACCATCCGGATAAAATACCAATTGGTAATAATCCAATATAACTCAATATAAAATGCATTAATGTGCTACGTGTGATACTCCAATCTGTGTGCGTAAAGAAAAAGTTTGCTAAGTAAAATAATGCACCAATTAAAAGCCACAAACAAATGGCGATGAGCATTACTAATGGTTCAGACAAGTGTGAATAATATAACTTACCTAGTGTTGTAACTGGTGAAATTGGATAATATTCACCTCCAGCATTGATATAACTAAAAATGATAGAAAGTGCTAAACCTATCACTAAAGAAATACTAACAAATTGATATAATTTTCTCATAATGAAAGTCTCTCCTTTATGGATTTTAAATATCTTCTAGAGGAGTAGGTATAATCAATATGTTGCAAATAAATTCTAATCAAACCATTAGGTTCTAATTGCAATTTTTTAATCTTATTAATATTTACAATTTCAGATTTAGAAATTCGAATAAATGAAGTAGGAAGTTTTTCTTCAAGTTCATATAATCGTTCTTTCAATTTAAATTGTTCGCCGTCTCTAATTGCAATGACTTGATTTTTATGTGTACGAAAACTAGTGATGGTTTGAATTTCTATAATATGGATCATGTCATCTTGTTTGCCATAGAGTTGCTTTAAACTATTCAAATCTTCAATATTTGTAATAACTTGTTGTACTTCATCATCAAATTCAGGTGCGTGAATCGTGATATACTTCTCATCTTCTTCGGGTGATATATGTAACCGTAGTTTCATTTGACTAATGCCTCCTCAACGTCATTTAACCACAAATGTATAGAAAATTTTTAGAACAATATTAAATGGTAGATATATTGAAGTAAGTGGTTAGCTTTGTAAAATAATATCTAACTAAATTGATTAGTTAGTTTCAGGCAATGTCACTGTAAACGTCGTTCCGTCACGTTCATTACTAGTTACTGATATTTGTCCACGATGTAAATGAATGATAGATTGAGTAATTGCTAATCCTAATCCATTGCTATTATCCTCAGCATTACGTTTATAAAAACGATCGAATAGATGAGGTTGCACTGATTCTGGAATGGTATGCCCTTCATTTTTAACGGTAAAATAAATAATTCCTTCGTTAATAAATAATTTCACATCAATCATGCTATTGGGATTAGAATACTTAATTGCATTTTGAATGAGATTAGAACATGCTTGATGTAATAAACGATTATTTCCTCGGAAATGAATCGTATCTATATCAGACATCAACATTAATTGTTTGTTATCTATCCCATATTGTTCATGACGAATGATGTCAGTTATTAATTCTTTAAAGTGAACATTATCTTCAAATTTTAGATGAGTAGCGTTATCTAGTTCGGATAATAATAATAATTCTTTTGTCAAATTACTTAAATGCGTAACCTCTTCATGAATTTCATGAATAATCTGATCACGCTCTCCTTGATTTACATTGCTTTGTAACGTACTAAGTAGACGATGAATGTGTGTTAATGGCGTCTTGATTTCATGTGAAACATTTTGAACAAAGTGTTGTCGCATATCATCTACTTGTTTTAAAGATTGTCGCATCGCTTCAAATCGATATTGTAACGTACCAATTTCGTCATGACGACTTTGATAGATTGGTGAATTAAAATCACCATGCATTAAACGTTCAGTTGCTTGCTTCAATATTTTTATAGGTTTAATAATTGAATATGTAGATGCAATAACGAGCGTGATAGATATACTTAATAAGCATATTAAAAGAACAGCAAGAAAAGTGCGAAACTCACTAAATGTTTCACCTATATCAGGACGCATGAATACGGCAAGCTTTTGATTATTTTGATTAAAAGGGATACCCACAGTATTATCCGTTTCATTATCAAAAAAGCCAGTTATAAATAGTTCGAAAGGTTTATTTTTAATACCATGGTAGGCTTTACCTTTTAGTACTTGGTTAATAGCTGAATCTGAAATAGTGTCTTTTCGGAATGGTTCACCAAAAAATGTTTTATGATGTGAGTGATCTACAATCATAATTTGATAGTTCATATCTCCTAAATGTTTAAAATATGATTGAGTGTCAGATTGATTTGAAGATGTATGAAATGCTCTTGCCTCTTCTAAAGTACGCATAATTTTTGCGTCATTATGTGCTTTTAAATTGAAATGATAGTACACGTTTGCAAAAAGAAAACTGACTAAAGCACTAAAAAGAATGACTGTAATCGTGTAAATCGCAATACGTGTATAAAGCGTCTTAAACATGTGTAATCACCCTGTATCCTTGTCCACGAACTGTTTGTATCTCAATTGTGGCTTTTAATTGATTTAATCGATGACGTAATCGCTTAATGTGAACGTCTATAGTTCTTTCATCTCCCTCATAATCGAATCCCCAAATTCGCTCAATTAGTGTGTCTCTTGTGAAAATATGTTTTGGTTTACCACACAATAAAAATAATAATTGAAACTCTTTTGTAGGCAAATTGACATTTTTAGAGTCGACAGATAATTCCATATACTCTTGAATTAAAGTAACATTTCCTAACTTTATAATGTCTTGAGAATTAATTTGGTAACGTCTTAACACAGCTTGTATTCTAAATAACAATTCTTTTACTTCAAAAGGCTTGGTAACGTAATCGTCTGTCCCACTTACAAATGCACGTTCTTTATCACTCAGAGCATCTCTTGCCGTCAACATTATGACAGGTAAATCATAATCATTTTTAAGCAATTGACATAATTCAAATCCATCCATGCCAGTCATCATAATATCAACAACTGCAATGTCGACTTTATTATTTGCAAGGTATGCGATGGCACTTTCACCACTTGCGTGAGTGACGGTTTGAATTTGAGCTGCTTCGAGATGTTGAGATACATAATGTAATATCTTATAGTCGTCATCTACTATTAAACACTTCACCATCAGTTTTACTCCTTTATTATTCATAAAATGATTATATGAATAACTATATCAGAAAACAATTCTTCTTAAAGTTCATATTCAGTTCACAATGTGTCATTAAACTATGTATTGAAATAGCAGTGGGAGGTACTAAATATGAATTTAGCATGGAAAGAAATAAAATTTTACAGATTTCGTTATACATTAATCATGTTAATTATATTTCTATTAGGAAGCATGGTGTTATTTATTAGTGGATTAGCTCAAGGCTTAGCACGAGAAAATATATCATATTTAAATAATATGCCAGCTGAACATTATATAGTCGAAGATAATAAGGAACCGAAGTTAGAAAGTTCCCAGTTGAACCAATCACAACAAAACAAAATAGAGAATATCATTCATGAAAATGCAACTCAAATGGGGACGCAAACACTTAAAATAAACCAACAAGATCAAGATGTCATCACGCTAAATACGCCTAAACATCTTACGCCAAAACTTGTAAGTGGTAATTTTCCAAAAAAACAGAATGAAATAGCTATTAGTGAGAAACTGACTGGAAATGACTTGAAAGTTGGAGATACTGTAACTTTTAAAGGACATAATCAAGACTATAAAATTAGCGGCATAATGAATGAGTCAATGTACGCACATAGTTCAATGATATTAATGAATAAAGAAGCGTTTAAGTCATTAAATAAACAAGTATCAACATTTTATCCGGTTGATAAAATCAACAAAGATGAAAAACAATCACTTAAACAAATTAAAGGCATCAAGGTTGTAAATGAAAAGACATTAACTGATAACATTGCTAGTTATCAAGCAGAACAAATGCCACTTAATTTAATGATTATTAGTCTATTCGTGATTACAGCAATCGTTTTAAGTGCGTTCTTCTATGTAATGACGATTCAAAAAATACCTCAAATAGGCATTCTTAAAGCCATAGGTATTAAAACGAAACATTTATTAACTGCACTTTTACTACAAATTATTTTAACGACAATGTTAGGTGTTATTTTAGCATTTTCTCTCATACTTATATTAAATGCCTTTATGCCTGTAACTATGCCATTTTATTTAAGTTATAGTCAGGTGTTATTAATGATAGTCGTATTTCTAATTGTAGGGTTAATCGGTGCATTATTATCCTTTATAAAAGTTCTAAAAGTAGATCCTATAGAAGCAATTGGAGGTATGGAATAATGGCATTACAACTCAAACACATTACTAAGACATTTGGCAATGGAGATGCACAAACAGAAGTATTAAAGAATATTAATTTTAATGTGAATCAAGGTGAATTCATCATACTAAGTGGCGCATCTGGATCAGGTAAATCTACACTTCTTAATATTTTAGGTGGATTACTAAGTCCGTCGAGTGGAGATGTTTTGTATAATGGTGAGCATTTATTGTCAAATGAAGTAGATAAAACAAGTCTAAGACTAAATGATATAGGTTTTATTTTTCAATCATCTCATTTAGTTCCTTATCTAACAGTTAGAGAACAATTAATGATTGTAGCTAAAGAAGCGGGTATAAAGCGTAAAGAGGCTAAAGATAAAGCACAAAGACTATTAAATGAGATAGGTCTGAGTCATCGTTTAGATGTTTATCCTCATTTGTTATCCGGAGGAGAGAAACAACGCGTCGCTATAATGAGAGCTTTTATGAATGAACCTAAAATCATATTAGCAGATGAGCCAACTGCCAGTTTAGATGCAGATAGAGCGACATCTGTTGTGCAAATGATTAAAGCACATGTTCAAACTAAAAATATGATTGGTATTATGATTACGCATGATAAAAGATTATTTGAATATGCGGATAGAGTGATTGAAATTGAAGATGGTAAAATCGAGTTATAAAAAATAAGCTTAGAAAGTTTAATTAGTTGTGTCATTTAAATCACACAATAATCAAACTTCTCTCAGCTATAATCATTTTGCGGGAGTGGAACAAAACATACTGTTCCACTCCCGATTTTTTAAAATAGAATGAAAAGAGAAGCAAAAAATAAAACTGCAAAGTAAATGGTCAATAGTAATTTATATTGATACATTAGTGCTAAGAAATCTCTCACTAATGCGACATCAAAAAAATGATAAGGAGTGTGACTTCCTATACCATCAACTTTCATTCGGTTCGTATGCGCCAATTTCATTCCTCGTAAGATATGAAATTGGCTCGTAACACAAAGTATATTGGGGCTATTTGAGTATAGATTGTGTATGCCTTTTTTTGAATAATAGAAGTTTTCAAACGTATTTGTAGATTGAGATTCCATAATAATACTAGATTGGCGAACCCCATGTTGTATTAAATAACGCTGCATCGCTAATGCTTCAGATATGGGTTCATCTGGCCCCTGACCACCACTAACAATTATTTTACATTTGTCAGTTTGATGTTGATATACACTAAGTGCACGATTTAATCTTTCGGCTAACATTGGTGTAACTTTTTCTGTGAAAATTCCAGCTCCTAATACCATAATTAAGTCGTACTGCTTATGAGTTGAGATACGACCTAAAGCTGATGACCAAGACATGTAAAGCAATAATGCATAACAAGTACTTATCGCAATCATAGTTAGCCACAAGAAAACACCATTAATTATAGGAATAGGCATAGTGCTAAGATATGCAAGAATCGATGTAAAGAGTACTCCTAGTATGAGAAGTTTCGTCATTTTATTTATAAAAGTTTGACCTTTTTGTAAGGAGAAAAGATGGTTGTGCTTCACTAGTAAACCACCCATAGTAATCATCATGATTATTATTAGTGTAGTAGGGAGTGTCATTGTTAATAGATTCAAAACAGTAATTAACATACATAATATAATAGTTGTAATAAACATTCTTAAATTCAGAAGCCATTTCACGTTGAATAATACACCTAGTACAATCAATAACACAACGAGAGCTAAGATAATTGCAATCATAAGGAATACCTCTAATTTCTTTATATATATAAATGTAATCGAACAACTTACCAATTAGCAACTATTAATAAAGTAATGAGGTTTTCAAGAGAATTGTTTATTGATATTATTTAACAGAGTATGTAAAACGCTATTGATTACTATTTAACAAGGAGTAAAGTAATGAGCATAATTTCAAGAAACCACATCGAATTTATGAAGCAATTCATTGATGATACTAATACTTTAACTGCAAAGTTATTAAAAGATCAGCAAAGCAAGTATGGTATTTCAATGGAGCAATCCAATGTTCTAAGATTGCTAAGCCATCATCAAGTATTATCAATTACTGAAATAATTGAAAAACAAGGTGTTAATAAAGCAGCAGTAAGTCGACGTATCAAGAAACTAATCGATAGTGGCTTCGTAGCATTACAAAAGCCAAATAACAATATTGATCAACGACTAAAATATGTTGCTCTAACGGAAAAAGGTAGAAAATATACTGAAGAAAACAATAAAATAGTTAGCGATATGGTTAGTGATATGGTAGCTGATTTATCAAGTAAAGATATTGAGAAAGCTTTAAGTGTATTATATATAATAGATGAGAGAGTAAAAAAATTTAATTCAAAAGTTTAAATTAGTATGAAGGTCTAGAATGATTATTATATAATAGAAATCATATTCTTAATTTGAAATTAAAATATCAATCGATAAATATATTCTAGTAGAGGGGAAGTTGGTGACTAAATGAGTACATGTCCGAAATGTGGACAGAAAATTGATAGTAACTTAAACAAATGTCCTAATTGTGGAAATAAATTAGACAATAAAGACAATCAAATAAACTCCCCTCAAATCAACACATCTAATATTAGGATAAGAAAGTTTATTCCTTGGGCTATCGTTGCGTTTATCATTGTTTTACTAATTATTGTGTTTGTATTGGTTAGAAATTACAATTCACCTAATGCGCAAACAAAGATTTTAGTTAATGCAATTGATAATAATGATTCACAAAAAGTAGCGACGCTATTAAGCTCTAAAAATTCTCATATAGATTCTGATGAGGCAAGTGTATATATAGACTATATTAGAAGTGAAGTTGGAATGAAGAAGTTTGCGCGCGATATTAAATCTACAGTAGAAACACTCAATAAAAGTGATTCAAAAGAGGCAATTAATTTAAAAACGCGTGCAGGTAATAACTACTTACGTGTAAGTAAAAATGGTACACGATTATTAATATTCGATAATATGAGTTACACTGCTCCTACAAAGAAGGCAATTGTGAAACCTAAATTGGATACGAAATATGAATTTAAAGATGGTGGAAAAAAGAAAACAGTTATTGCTGATGCGAATAAGACGACTTCACTAGGTACTTATATCCCAGGTATATATTCTGTTGATGCTAAAAAAGAAACAGAATATGGTGAGTTTAGTGGTCAACTTAAATTTGACTTTAGATATGGAAAGAGTAACACAGTTGAAGTAAATGAAAATTTCAACGAAGCGTTATTAACAGTCAAATTAAAAGGAAAAAGTGATTTAGACAAAGGCTCATTAAAAGTTGAAATAAATGATAAACAAATGAAATATAGCAGTTCTAGAGAATATGGACCTTATCCTCAAACGAAAGATGTTACAGTTTCTGCACTAGGTAAGGCAAAAGGGAAAACATTCCATGCAGAGACAAAAACAATCAAAGCAAGAGATTTAGGTAATATTAATAGTGCTACATTAGAGTTTGATGATGAAGAGATTAGTGATTATATCGAGGAAAAAGAAGCGGAAGAAAATAGTTTGAAAACAAAGCTAAGTAATTTCTTTAGTAATTATTCTTTCACTTTGAATTCAGCTATTTCACAAAGTGATTTCAATTTAGTGAGTACATTTTTAAAAGATAAATCGAGTATCTATAAGTCTATAAAAAACAATTTAAACCAATCAGTTGCTTTTATTAATCCACAAGTTGTAAGTGCTAGTCAAAAAGGCAACACGATTAATACTAAAGTGCAACATTTAAATAGCAATGGGCAGTATGAAACCACTAATTATGAATTAAGAGAAGATAGTGATACGGGTAATATTCAATTAGTTGATTCAAAATAAATGAATGAGTAGCGATCGAAATTGTATCTTTAACATTCATTTTAAATAAGTATTTGTAGACTGAACTGAGAAGGTGATTAAATCAAGCTTTTCTCAGTTCTAGTCATTTATAAGAGAATGAACGAAACACAAACTTAAAATTTCAGTAAGTGGTTTAAAAATTCGAAAGCTAGAGTAATATTGAAGCATGTTTTATTCCAACTTATTAAATTTTAATCAATACATAAAAATATGAAACCTAAAAAGGTGGGATAATATAATGGATATAGAGCAAAAGCAAAAGAAAAATTCACCGTTATTTATTATTATATTGGGTGCTTTAACTGCTATAGGTGCTTTATCTATAGATATGTTTTTGCCAGGGCTACCAGAATTAAAAAATGATTTTAATACGACTACTGCTAATGCACAACTAACTTTATCTTTATTTATGATAGGTTTAGGGTTAGGTAATCTGATTGTAGGTCCAATATCCGATAGTATTGGGCGAAAGAAACCACTAGTTATATCAATGATTATATTTGCTTTAGCAAGTTTAGGTATTGTCTTCGTTGAAAATATTTGGATTATGGTATTTCTTAGATTTATTCAAGGGTTTACTGGAGGCGCTGGAGCTGTTATATCAAGAGCGATTGCTAGTGACATGTATCGTGGAAATGAACTGACTAAATTTTTAGCACTGCTCATGCTAGTTAATGGAGTAGCACCTGTGATTGCGCCAGCTTTAGGGGGCTTAATTTTGAGTTTTGCTGTTTGGCGAATGGTTTTTGTCATTTTAACGCTATTTGGTGTATTAATGGTGTTAGGTTCATTGTTTAAAGTTCCTGAATCTTTATCGGTAGAAAATCGTGATAGCAGTGGAGTGAATGTGATTTTTAGTAACTTTAAAAGTCTACTCACAACACCACGATTTGTCTTACCAATGCTCATTCAAGGCGTTACATTCATCATGTTATTTAGTTACATTTCTGCATCACCATTTTTAGTTCAAAAAATATATGGTGTTTCGCCATTACACTTTAGTTGGATGTTTGCAGGAGTGGGAATCACACTTATTATTGCGAGTCAGATTGCTGGAAAATTAGTAGACTATTTTCACCCACAAGTGCTACTACGTGCATTTACAATTATCCAAATCTTTGGCGTTGTGATTGTGTCATTAACATTAATAAATCATTGGCATTTTGCGTTATTAGTTATAGGTTTTATCGTTTTAGTGGTGCCAGTTACAGGCGTCGCGACATTAGGATTTTCAATTGCAATGGAAGAACGTACAACCGGAAGCGGAAGCGCATCAAGTTTATTGGGATTATTACAATCTTTATTAGGCGGCCTTGTGACACCACTTGTTAATCTAAAAGGTGAATATAACAGTATGCCTTATATCATTATTATTAGTCTCACAGCAATTTTACTTATCATTTTACAATTATTAAATATTAAAGTATTTAAACATGACAAATTATAAAAGAAATTAAATTAATTACTATGCTACGATGAAACAATTAAATACAGTATCAAAGTGAAGAAGCCATTAATCGAGTTAACTCAATTAATGGCTTCTTCATTGGCTAAATACAACTATCTTTGAACTTTTAAAGTATTAGCTAGTAATGCACTTGCTACTTCATCCGGGCGTTCTTGACACCCTAATCTTAACCAATTTAAAATGACACCTATTTGACCACTCATTGTATAAGTTATAAAAAAAGGCACGTTTTGAATGGTTGTATTATTTTCTCCTAAAATTCTCGTGTAATACTGTTTCGTAATATCAATATATTCCATAACTAATTCTTTATTTGGATGGGAAATAAAAATAGCGTGGTAAAACGCTTTTTTTCTATAGATATATTTTAGAATAATATGGAAGAATTTATAAACTTTTTCAGGATTTTTTTTAATATTATCAAAATTAAAAGAGAATGTGTTGAGTAAGTGTTCGTATTTATTCAAATGATAATTTTGGATTTTTGATAGCAAGTCAAATTTATCTTGAAAGTGATCATAGAAAGTTGACCGATTGACATTAATATTTGCACAAATCATCTTTATAGATATATTTTCGAAGGGATAAATTTCTAATAAATCAATTAAACTTTTTATAATTTTATATTTAGCGTTTTGCTTCATCTTGTCACCTGATTTATCTTGTACTTCATTTAGCCGACAATTTACTAATAATTGTTGGTGTTAATTTTATTTATATGTCTTTATAATATTAAAAGTGATTTTGAAAAGCAAATAGGAGGAAATGTTCAATGAAGAAAATGGTGTTAATTAATATCATCACAATCGTTGTTCTAGTTGTAGTTGGTATTGTAGGTTTCTACTTATATCATAATGCTACAAGCTTTGTAACAACTGATAATGCCAAAGTTGATGGAGAACAAATTCAAATCTCTAGCCCAACTTCAGGTCAAATTAAATCTCTTGATGTAAAACAAGGGGACAAAGTTAAAAAAGGTGACAAAGTAGCAGAAGTGAGTGGTCAAAGCCAAAGCGGTGAGTCACAAACAATGGATATCAAAATGCCAAAAAACGGAACTATCGTTAAAACAAGTGGTATGGAAGGTTCAGTTGCACAAGCAGGTTCACCAATTGCTTATGCTTACAATTTAGATGATTTATATATTACAGCAAATATTGACGAAAAAGATGTTAGCAGTGTAGAAAAAGGCGACAAAGTTGACGTAACAATCGACGGTGAAGATTCTGACGTTGACGGTAAAGTTGAAGAAGTAGGCCAAGCAACTGCAGCTAGCTTCTCATTAATGCCATCATCTAACACTGACGGTAACTACACTAAAGTATCTCAAGTAGTACCAGTTAAAATTTCTTTAGATTCTGCACCATCTAAAAATGTTGTTCCTGGAATGAACGCTGAAGTAAAAATTCATAAAGACTAAGGAGGTCATAGAATGACAACGACCTTCATTGTTGGATATATTGT
This sequence comes from Staphylococcus sp. MB377, assembly GCF_001922505.1. Classification (NCBI taxonomy): domain Bacteria; kingdom Bacillati; phylum Bacillota; class Bacilli; order Caryophanales; family Staphylococcaceae; genus Staphylococcus; species Staphylococcus sp. MB377. The sequence continues at coordinate 187,717 of NZ_MAON01000022.1, forward strand.
TTTAGCGGTCATTTTAGTTGGTTTAGTTAACGTTCTTGTGTTGAAATCACGTAAGAAACGTAAGAACCAAGCTAAGGGACAACACATAAATGAAGAATCTAAAAGTCAAAGTAATCCATCTAAATTTAAAATCAGTGACTTAGACCGAGATAAAGCGTCGAATCGCACGCAAGATTCTCAAAGAGACGATGATAAACAGCGTCACACGAACTCTGAAGATAGACACATTGAAAATGATAAACGAAAAAATCATTTCGAGAATGAACAAGATCAGCAAGATCATGCATCAGAGCAAATACATCCTGAGCAAAAGCAAGCATCACATTCCTTACATTATGCTGATGATGCTACTGAGGATGACAAAAAAGATGATGATGTAAACAATCAACATCTACCTAAGGATTCAATTTATGAACCGATTAATCCTGATTCTCAAGAAGGACGTGTAAACGAACGTATTAAGAAACAAAAAGAAGATTTTGTTTTTGGAAAAGGGATTACAAGAAATAAAATTTTAGCAGCAATGTTGTTTGGTATGTTTATAGCCATCTTAAACCAAACGTTATTAAACGTTGCATTGCCTAAGATTAATACAGAATTCAATATTTCTGCGTCAACTGGACAATGGTTGATGACAGGATTCATGTTAGTAAATGGTATTTTAATTCCAATAAGTGCATTCTTATTTAATAAATACTCTTATCGTAAGTTGTTTATTATTGCACTTTTATTATTCACTATTGGTTCACTAGTCTGTGCACTTTCTAATAACTTCCCTATGATGATGGGTGGACGTGTACTACAAGCCATTGGTGCTGGTGTGTTAATGCCATTAGGTTCTAACGTAATCGTTACAATCTTCCCACCAGAAAAACGTGGCGTTGCAATGGGAACAATGGGTATAGCAATGATATTGGCGCCAGCTATTGGACCAACTTTATCAGGTTACATCGTTCAAAATTATCATTGGAACGTTATGTTCTATGGTATGTTCTTCCTAGGAATTGCTGCAATGATATTCGGTTATTTCTGGTTCAGATTATATCAAAGAACAACAAATCCAAGAGCCGACTATCAAGGTATCGTCTACAGTACGATTGGATTTGGTGCACTATTATACGGATTCAGTGAAGCCGGTAATAAAGGTTGGGGTTCAGCTGAAATCGTAACGATGTTCATAATTGGTGCGATATTCATTGCTGCATTCGTCATTCGTGAATTAAAAATGAGAGCGCCAATGTTAAATCTTGAAGTGTTGAAATCATCAACATTTACACTAACAACTATCATTAACATGGTTGTTATGATGAGTTTATTCGGTGGTATGATTTTATTACCAATCTACTTACAAAATTTACGTGGCTTCTCAGCACTTGATTCAGGACTGTTATTACTTCCTGGTTCATTAGTTATGGGTATATTAGGACCAATTACTGGTAAGCTACTTGATACAATTGGTTTAAAACCTTTAGCATTGTTTGGTATAGCTGTAATGGCTTACGGAACATGGGAACTTACTAAATTAAATATGGATACATCATATCTTCATATAATGAGTATTTATGTGATTCGATCATTCGGTATGGCATTTGTAATGATGCCACTTATGACAGCGGCCATTAACGCACTGCCACCAAGACTTATTTCTCATGGTAATGCATTCCTAAACACGATGAGACAATTAGCTGGTTCAATTGGTACTGCGATTCTTGTTACTGTTATGACGACGCAAACAACAAATCATGTTGGTGCGTTTACAGATGAATTAGATAAAACAAATCCTGTGATCCAAGACCACGTCCGTCAAATGGCGGCACAATATGGTGGTCAATCTGAAGCAGTACAAGCTATCTTAAAATACGTAAATCAGCTTGCATATATCGAAGGCATTAACGATGCATTCTGGATTGCGACTGGATTAGCAGTCTTAGCATTTATTTTAAGTTTATTCTTAAAAGGTAAAAAAGGCGCTGATGCAGAACATGAAAGAATGATGAATGCAGAAAGTAATAAATTTAAATAAAATGATGTTGGGGGACATTATTTTTAAAGTATCGGTACACTTCTTTAAGTGTGATCGATACTTTTTTTATTAGAAAAAAGCCATTGTGACTAAATGATTACGTCTACAATGGCAAAAAATATATTACTTGATTTTAGGATGGTTCATTTTTCGATTTCTGAAAAAGAAACTAACAATTAATAAAGCTAGACTACATACTAATAAAATAAGCGCATTATGAATAGCATCCGCTTCACTAATAATTTGATTAGCAGAAACATTTAACGAGAAACTTTGTAGTTTATCAGCAATTCGTTGACCAATTACTTGTATTGCATATCCGAAATACAGTGACATGATCAATAATATTGAAATCACAATAAAATTTAAAATCTTTAATAAAGTTCGATTGAAGATAATAGTCAAAATAGTGATAACTAAACTTACAATTGTTAAAATGAAAAATATATTAAAAACAAATACGAGACGATTGGCCACATCTTCAAGATTAGCTAATTGGCTTAAATTAATATTAAGTGTACCTATTTGTGTAACCGTATACTGAAAATCTTTAATCTGACCGTAACTAATGGGTTGATTAGCAAATGCTAAATTAAAGATAGGTTGTTTGTACATACTATAACCCGTAATAGCTACTAATATGAAAATTATGATTTGGATAATTAAACTCACCCAAGATCTTCTTTTTCGGTTGTTACGATTAGAACGAAGATAGTTGTGATTATCAATAGGAGATTTATTATCATATTGTGTTGTTTTTCTTTCTGACACTTTTCTAACTCCTTTTCTATAATTCATTTGTTTTCTAAGATTGACTAATTTATACTGAATTTAATATGCAATTAACAATATTATATTAAATATTTAATCATGATTTTTTTGAACATAGTTTTCATTATATCGCTTTTTGTGCTAAATGTAATGACGTTTAAGTAATTTATTATTAATTAAGGTAGGTAGAATTTTATGAGATCACATATGGTTAATCGAATCATCAATCGATACTTACTGCACAATCGTTCAATAATGTTTGATAATGATTCAGATTTCGATAAGTTCATGGATAAAAGAAAAGATATTAATCAAGCGAAGCATAAGCAACCTTCAAGTTTAAATGTTAAATCTAATTTAGATAAGTTGTCACACGATGATATGCAAGTATTTAGATTTAATTTTCGTCATGAAACAAAAAAGAAAATTCTCTATATTCATGGTGGTTATAATACGTTGCAACCCTCACCATTTCATTGGAGGTTTATGGATAAACTTGCACTTAGTACGCTTTATGAAGTTGTGTTGCCAATTTATCCTAAAGCACCAGAACACCACTTTCAAGACACATTTAAAGCAATCGATGGGATATATCAATCTTTATTAGAAGAAGTGGATGCCAAGCATATCGTTATTATGGGGGATGGTACTGGGGGCGCATTAGCACTAAGTTACGTTCAACAACTTGTGGCTAATAATCAACCATTACCTAATAAAGTTTATCTACTTTCACCAATGTTGGATGCAACATTGACTAATCCTGAAATAACTAAGGATTTAAGCAATAAAGACCGTTTCGTCAATAGGGATGGTTTACAACGTATATTCAATATATGGACGCAAGGAGAAGCACTAGCTAATCCATTAATATCACCAATTTATGGACAACTACACGATTTACCACCTATCGTTTTATTCGGTGGTGGCAGAGAAATTTATCATCCAGATATGAAGCGTTTTGTATATAATTTGGAGGATAAGGGACAACCAGTTCAATTCTTTGAGTATCCGAAAATGTTCCACGATTTCCCTTTATTCCCTATACGTGAGTCACACAAAGTAATTAAACAAATTACTAAGACGATTGATGCTTAATTAACATCAAACAAAACATAGTTTGATATAAAAAAGTACTCTAAGTCTACTTAGCAGATATGACGTAGGTAATTGAACTGAGAAGGGCATTTAATTGTTCCTTCTCAGTTCTTTTTGTTGAAGATGAGTTCTCGTCTTCTGTCACTTCAAATCATGAAATATGAATAACTTCATTGTTCAAAATTTAAATTAAATTTTGAACTTTAGTTATAACCGTTTGTTGACCTAAGTTATGATAATAATTGTCTATGCCTTGTGCCAAATCTATTTGAGATACATCTTGTTGATTTAACAAATTCACTAAATTAGATGATAAGTTCGCAAATTGACTTGCATAGTCATTTAATAAATGTTTCAAAATTTCCTCATTTTCCTCTGATGCAACGATATTTTGTAATGCTTCAATAGCTTGTTTCTGTCCTTGATAATAACTAATATTAAATGCTCTTTTAAGCAATTCCTGACTGGGACCATTCATAAATAATTGTTTAGTAATATTGAGTTCTATTAAGTCTACTTTAAGCTCATCATTTAAATCATATAATAATTCTAAAAGTTGATTGCGGAATTGTGATACCATTTTTAGTTCTCCTTTTTAGGTATTCCTATTTGATGACCTAATTGTTTAGGCCATTCAATAGTACCTTGTTGACTATAATAATTAGCAATGTTTTGATGATAATCACTTGGAAAAGGAGCAGACTTATGTTTGTTACTGTCAATTCCCATCATGATAACTTCGTTAGTTGCAGCTAGTTCATCTTCATCTGTATAAAGCATTAAAAAGAAATGTACACGTTTATAATCATAATCATAAATATAAACTTCGATTCGGTAAGCTGAATTGAGTGATAACTCTGCTAGGTACGTCGTATGTTCTTCTAAAGTGAACATTGTGTATTGAAGTACCTCACGTTCCTTTAAAGAAAGTCCATGCGTGTAGTTAAATTCATTTACAGCTTCACTAAACACTTTATTATATTCTGAGTCATGCATGTGGTTGTTATAATCAATTTGATTTGTTTCTACCACTTTATTAATAATTACAGGATTACTCATTACTAAAGACCTCGCTCATATATTGATAGTTCTATTTTACTAAATAAAAATAACACATACACATGATTTAATTCATGGTAGAATGAAAGACGTATGGTTATGTAGGAGGTAAAGGTAACAATGACTATGACAATTCGATATCAAACTAAAAATCAATCGCTCACTCAAGTTGATAGTGTGAAGGAGATTCCTGAAACAGCAACAATTGTATGGTTTGATTTTGAAAATGCAACACAAGCAGAGAATGATTATTTAATAAGTCAATTTGAATTTAACTATTTAGAGTTAGAAGACGCCATTACAGGTGTGCCACGTGTAAAATATAAATCCTATGAATCATATCAATATTTAGTATTTCACAGTATGTACAAAGATGATTTTTCTCCAATTTCTTTAAATGTATTTTTAAGTGAGAAAGTACTTGTTACATATCACCACAAACATTTTGAATCGTTAAATGAAGTGGCTAAAATGAATGCACAACATCATGATTCAGACTTGGATTGTGCAGATATAGTGATACATATTTTAGATATGATGGTTGATAAATATTTTGAATTCGTATATACAATTGAGGATAAAACATATAACTTTGAAGATGCACATGTAGATGATACTCAAAGTAAAAAAATAATGGATAATGTTTTTCAAATTAAATCTGATTTAATCAAAATTAAAAGGGTATTATTCCCTATGCAAGAATTAGTTAATACAATTAAAACTGAAGGTAAATTGATTGTAGATAGTAAGCATTCGATGTATATTCAACATATCGATGACCATCTTATAAAGCAAAATAATATCATAAGAACATCACAGGAGATGGCTAATGAAATAAGAGAGAACTTCGAATCTTATTCATCATTTCGAATGAATAGTATCATGCAAGTATTAACATTGGTTTCAGTCATTTTCTCACCTTTGACATTTATTGCAGGTGTCTATGGCATGAATTTCGAATATATGCCAGAACTTAAATGGCAATATAGCTATCCAATTTGTATGATCGTCATGTTAATTATAGCTATTGCATTGATTATCTTTTTCAAAAGAAAAAAATGGTTCTAATATATTATGAAACTTTATTAATTTAAGCAAAGGTAGGTACAAAGATGAGTGACTTTCAAAGAGAACAGAGGAAAAATGAACATGTTGAAATAGCAATGGCTCAAAGTGATGCACCTCAATCAGACTTTGATCGAGTGAGATTCGTGCATCATTCAATCCCTAGCATAAATGTAGATGAAGTAGACTTAACAAGTCAAATAACAGATTTTGATATGACATACCCTATTTATATCAATGCGATGACAGGCGGCAGTGAATGGACAAAACAAATTAATGAGAAACTTGCAGTTGTCGCTAGAGAAACTGGATTAGCAATGGCTGTAGGCTCTACACATGCCGCTTTGAGAAATCCTAAAATGGCGGAATCATTCAGTATTGCACGTCAAACCAATCCAGAAGGTATAATTTTTAGTAATGTTGGTGCCGATGTTCCTGTAGATAAAGCCGTAGAAGCGGTTAGTTTATTAGATGCACAGGCTTTACAAATTCATGTGAATGCACCACAAGAACTTGTGATGCCTGAAGGAAATCGTGAATTCTCGACTTGGTTAGATAATGTAGCAGCTATTGTTCAACGTGTTGATGTTCCAGTTATTATTAAAGAAGTTGGCTTCGGCATGAGCAAAGAACTATATAAAGATTTAATTGATGTTGGTGTTACATACGTTGATGTAAGTGGTAAAGGTGGAACAAACTTTGTCACAATTGAAAATGAGCGTCGTTCAAATAAAGATATGGACTATCTTGCAAATTGGGGACAGTCAACTGTAGAGTCATTGCTTGAAAGTTCAGCTTATCAAGATTCACTTAATGTCTTTGCTAGTGGTGGTGTACGTACGCCTCTAGATGTTGTTAAGAGTCTAGCATTAGGGGCTAAAGCTGTAGGTATGTCTCGACCATTCTTAAATCAAGTTGAAAATGGGGGCATCACGACAACGATTGAGTATGTTGAGTCATTTATTGAACATACGAAATCAATTATGACAATGTTAAATGCAAGAGATATTAGTGAATTAAAACAAAGTAAGTTCGTTTTCGATCATAAGTTAATGTCATGGATTGAACAACGCGGTTTAGACATTCATAGAGGGTAATATTGAATAGGTCATTCAACCATAATTCGCATTAATAAATTATACAAAGAAAGCAAGTTGAGAGTTTGGACTCCCAACTTGCTTTTTTATAATGCATAATATAAAACTTTAGTTTCCAAAAATATTAATAAAGCCCATAACGATAGGTACACCTGCTAAGTCAATTAAGAAAGCTCCAACTATAGGAACGACAAGATATGATTTTGGTGAACTACCATATTTTTTAGTAATTACATCTAAATTTGCCATCGCATTTGGTGTAGCCCCTAAACCATGACCTATAAATCCACCAGCCATAACAGCAGCATCATAGTCTTTACCAAGCACTCTAAATAGTATAAAGAATGCAAATAGTGATATAAATAAGACTTGAACTAAAACGATAGCGATAAGAGGTAATGCAAGTGAATATACTTGAGTAAGTTGAATACTCATCAGTGCTAGTGATAAGAATAAGCCTAGAGCTACATCACCAATTTGATCAATCAGTTTTAAATCGATGAGTTGTATGTTCGCATATTCCGATACATTTCGAATTGCAACTGCTACAAACATTGAGCCTACATACATAGGTAAACTTTGACCAGTTAAATTAGAAAATTGATCACCTATCCATGTACCTAATGACATGCACAGTGCAATAATTGTTAATTGTAGAAAAAATACTTGTGTAGGTTGATATTTACGATGCAGCACTTCATTAGATTCTACTTTACTATAATCTTTAAACGAATCATCGCTGTTTTCAGGTTTTAGGTTATAGCGTTTAATGAGTGCCTTTACTAATGGTCCACCAATTAATCCACCAAATACTAAGCCTAAAGTTGCTGCTGCAAGTGCAGCAGTAATAGCTGAATCAATATTAAAACTTTCTTCAAGCGTTTTACCATAAGCCGCTGCATTCCCATGTCCACCTTCCATTGACATTGAACCAGCTGTTAAACCTAACAATGGTTTAATATGTAATACTTTAGCTAATGAGATCCCAATGAAATTTTGACATATTGCCAGAAATGCACAGCATACAAAGTAAAGTATTAAAACTTTCCCACCAATTTTAAATAATTTAAAAGATGCACCTAATCCAATAGTAGTGAAGAATACCATCATGAAGAAATCTTGAATAAAGCTAGCATCTAATTTAATTTGAATAATATTTAAGGTATCTAAGACTGCAACTAGAATTGCAAATAGTAATCCTCCTATAACGGGAGGTGGTATACAAATTCTTTGTAAAAATGAAACGTGATTGACGATGAATTCACCTAGTAAAAATAAAAGACAGGCAAGACATAGTGTTGTGATCGCATCTATTTCCATTTATATAGCCCCCTTTATAAACGAGTTAAAAAATTTTAAATAGCACTTCTTGTAAGCGCTATAAATCCCCATGTATAACATTATACATATAAGAAATATAGATTTCTAGGATAGGTATTATGGTTTTTATATAATACGAAATTTTAATAAGTTTATAAAAAGATAAAAAACTAATTGGAATATTAATTTGTAATATCTATGAAAATAGATTTGTTGATATTAAACAATTTAGAAATAGTCATAAAGGCCCATTCTAAGGATTAAAATTTCTAGAATGTCTTTTTTCTTTATTTCCAAGTTTCATCTGGGTTTAGGCAGTCTGATTTACGTATATGTGAAACAAATGGATTACCTTTAACTGTGTATCGTAGCGGTTTATTAGTCCAGTCGCCTTTATTCGGTATTCCAATTCTAGCACTTTCAACAATATCCCTAGGGTATTTACGGTGTTTAGTATCAATGGATAAGCGACAATCATTTAATGTGGCACCATCAATTGCTCTAGGTATATTAAACGCTTTTGTCCATTTTCCGGGTCCATTTGTTAATTCATATCCTGACTTATTACGATTATGTTTCATCATTTCTATGCCATCTAAAGGTTCAATAGCTCGAATCAGTACTCCTTCAGGGACACCTTCGTTTTGAGTTACGAAATTCACTAATAGATGTGTGTGCATCACATGTCCGTAAATGGTGCCGCCTCTTTTATAAAGTGAAGTCACTTTAGGCGTTTGCTTACCTCCAAATCCATGAGCTGCTCGATCTGTAAAACCTAAATAAGCTTCTGTTTCAACAATATAGCCACTATACGTTTGAAATTCGTCTTCATACATGACTTTGACACCTAATAACGCTTTAGCGGTTTCAGTCGTTGGTCTTGATACAAAATCCACATGAACACCTTCTTCCTCTTGAAAATTTAATAACTGATAATTAAAGCTGAAGCTTAGACTGGTATAACACAATTAAAATATACTATGATTGCAATTATAATTGAAATTAACCAAGAATTTAAAGACTTAAATATAAGTGTCATATATATTTGACGATATTGGCATTATATCGTTATGATGAATAATATGGGATGTTGAAAGAAGTGTGGAGATATGAATAAAGTCAAAGTTTATCGTGGTGCAAAGAAGATTTCGCAATTAGAACTTGCACGATCAGTTGGAGTATCACGTCAAACCATTAACATGATAGAGAATGATAAGTATAATCCGTCATTAAAATTATGTATTAATATAGCTAAGACGCTAGGTGTTACTTTGAATGATTTATTCTGGGAGGTAGAGAATGACTAAAAATGATGAAGCTTTGCAAGTAGAAAAAATTACATTGCAAGCTAAACTTGGCATTTTAAGTTTAAATTTCTTATGTGCTATCATTGCTTTTGCAATGTTTAACGACTTGCAACGGCAATTTCTTTCACCATTTTTTATCGGTAGTTTATTACTTTTAATTGTTATTGTTTGTAAATTAACAATTCATTCAGAAACAGTTGATGATATTCATATTTATGTACATGACTTTAGCGATAAATCAAAACTAAATCGTCATTCTAAATTAAAAAGAATTGTTTATCTTATTCTGTGGATAGTTTATTTGGTTCTCATCGCTAACATAGTAACACCGAACATTAATCATACAAGTAACTATGAATGGGTGTTTGAACCGAGTTGGCTTATTTTAGGAGTAGGTGTAGTTGTTGCATTATGTATGTTTGATGATAAGCGAATTAAATATACAGAAATGGATACACCTACCATAGAGAATTGTGGTGCGTCACCTAAAGGTGTAATAAATTTAATCCCAAATTATAGATATGCAGATGAACAACAGAAATTAGTCATATTAAAAGTACATGCGACTAATTTTATTTGGATAACAATCGGATTAACTATTATGTGTATCATTGATATATTCATCGAATTAATCATGCAACAAATGCCATTGGTTGCTTTTATTACAACCATATTCATTGTCGTTGAATTATTGATTCTCAAACTTAAAAACAAACAAATTCGCAGCACACTTCATGAATAAAAGTGTTACGCAAACGCTGTCTATTAAAAATTTTAATAGATAGCGTTTTCATTTTTTAATTTATATAAAATCTATGGAATATTAATAAAAAAAGTGTAACAATATGTATGTGAAAAAGTCAGTGCTTAAAATTTAAATAGATAAAGGTATCATTGCATTGATACAATGAGGATAACTTTATTACAAGTTGGAGGTCATTTCAATGCTCTATTCAATCTTTATCTTTTTATTAGCAGGTCTCTGTGAAATTGGTGGTGGCTATCTAATTTGGTTGTGGTTAAGGGAAGGACAATCAAGTTGGTTGGGATTTATAGGTGGCGTTATATTAATGATGTATGGTGTCATTGCAACGTTCCAGTCGTTTCCAACTTTCGGTCGTGTTTATGCTGCTTATGGTGGCGTGTTTATTGTAATGAGTTTAATTTGGGCATATATTGTCGATAAACAAGCACCTGATAAGTACGATTTAATTGGAGCATGCATCTGTATTATTGGTGTATGCGTTATGATATTACCGAGCAGAACCTGATTAAGCGTGTTTAAGAGGGAGACGTAAGTAATGATAGTTGAAGTAGAAAAGCAAAGACATGGTATTGACTTAATTAAAATTGACAACGATGAAACCAATATTGTGTTCACAAATTTCGGTGCACGCATCGTATCATGGAAGTACCATGATAACAACGTTGTATTAGGAAATAGAGTTGAAGCGGATGAGTTTTATCCATCAAATCCGTATCATTTTGGTGCTACTATCGGTCGTTATGCTGGACGTATTGGAAATGCCAAATTTCATTTGAACGATGAGGAATATCAATTAGAAGCTAATAATAATGTACATCACCTTCATGGTGGTAGTAATGGTTTAGATAAAAGACTTTTTAATTACGACATTCAAGATAATATCACGAATATTAAGGTTACTTTTACAGTTCAACTAAAGTCAATGGAAGATGGGTATCCAGGGGATATGACTATTAAAGTGATACATACTTATGACGTCGAACACCGTTGGACAGTAGAATATGAAGCACAGACAAATCAAGATACATTATTTAATCCAACTAATCATGTTTATTTTAATTTGAATAGAGACAATAATGTTATATATAATCATAAAATTAAGAGTGAGCAATTAAATATGTATCCAATTGATCGAAACAACCTTATTGAGAATACTAATTCAATTGATTTGTTAGCTATCTTTAAAACAAATAGTATATCTTTTAGTGATATTTTTAATTCTGATAATGAACTACTTAAAGAGCAAATTGGTTCTAGAAATGGATTAGATCACCCTTTTGATGTTGGAAATCAACAATTCTTCATTGAAAATGATGAGTTTCAATTAGATGTTACATCATCTATGCCGAACGTTGTCATTTATACATTTAATGATACGAAAGATTGGGATAGTGATTTTAATATTTATAAAGCACACTCAGGTATATCTCTAGAAACACAATTTTTACCTAATGATATTAATTTGTATGGTAATAAAGCAAACTCTATTTTAAAACCTAACGAGCATTTTTATTCTAAAACAACTTATCATATATCAGAAAAATAAAATTAAAAAAGCATCAAAGCGGGTACATCGTCATTATGATTTACCCGCTTTATCCTATGCTAAATAGAATTTATTTCATTGCATTATCATATAACTTTTGTAATTTAGCTAAACGCATTTCAGATAAATATGGATTTTGTAGCGCATACTTCAGTCGAGATAAATTTTTACGATCATTATAGTAAATATCATTAAGCTCTTGTACAGAAAGTCGAGTTGCTTCATCTGCCAACTGAATTAATTCTAAATCATCATCTTGAGCTACATATCCTTCTTGTAACACTCGAAAATAGAAACCTGTTTTTCCACTAGTAGACATTCTTTTAACTAAGTCTTTTATACCGTACTTTGTTTGAATTTTCCAACAAGGTTCTCTTATTTCAGATACCTCTAAAATTGCTTCACCTAAACGATATTGATTTCCAAAGAACACGTCTGATTCATCTAAATTTTCCAAAGTTAAATTTTCACCAAACATTGCGTAATCAGGAAGCGTATTTAAATCATTTCTATACATTTGATAATGAGATTTGCTAAAACAGCATACTGCTTTATGTGGACCACCATGGTCTTTATATGCCTGTTCATCTTCAACAAATCCAGTTCTTGATAACCACATTGTTTCAGAAATAGGAGATTTATTCAAAGCAGACAACATTTCTCTCTTTTGACCGTAATCTAATTGTTTAATTTGTCCTACTGAAATTGCACATACTGAAATCATATTTATGCCCCCTTAGTTAAGGTGTTAAGAAAAATTATATTATATTAATAATTAAAACATAAGACAAATGATAAAATAATTTCCAATATTGAACTAGGTATTTGTATGATCGTCATGTAAAATAATGAGTGAGTATATTTGAAAAGGGGTCACAGTTAAATGAAAGATTCTAAAGAACTTAAAATCATGACAGTAGATGATGCTGTAGCTCAAATTGAAGATGATATGGTGCTAGGAATTGGAACGGGTAGTACCATTGAATTGCTTATTCCAAAGCTCGCTGAAAGAATTCACAAAGAACAATTAAATATTACTGGCGTGTGTACTTCTAATAAAAGTGCATTTATTGCAAAAAAACTAGATATTAATGTTGTTGATATCAATGATGTTGGTCATGTTGATTTAGCAATTGATGGTGCTGATGAAGTGGATGCTAATCTCAATTTAATTAAAGGCGGTGGTGGAGCGCTATTTCGCGAAAAAGTAATAGATGAAATGGCTCATCGTTTTGTAGTTTTAGTAGATGAAAGCAAGCTCGTAAATTACTTAGGTGAAAGTTTCAAACTGCCAGTAGAGGTAGATAAGTTCAATTGGTTCCATATCGCTAAAAAAATTGAAGCTTATGATGATGTTATTACCGAACGTCGAATGAGTGATGATGTTCCATTTATAACGGATAATGGCAATTACATTTTAGATTGTCAGTTAAATAAACAGATTGCCCCATATCAATTTCATGAGTATTTAATTCATCTAACAGGTGTCATAGAAACTGGATATTTTTTAAATATAACTGATCAAGTTATAGTAGGTACACAAAATGGCGTTAAATTCATAAAAAAATCTAACTTAAATAAATAAAAATAAGCCAGAAAATGAACTTAGAAAAATTCATTTTCTGGCTATTTGTATGTGCACTTAGCCTTCAAAAGAAGGCGTAATATAAGCTTTACTTCTCAGTTTTATGACTAGATGTATCACTCATTTGATCTATTTCATCCTTAGCATCATCAACTACAGATGAACGTCTATCTTCTTTATAAGATGTGTTGTCTTTAAGTTTTTCATTTGAAGAATCAGTTTGATTCTCAGACTGTGATTTATGTTCAACATGATCTTCATTAAGTTGACTCTCAGTGAAGCTGTCTTTTTTATCGTTAAGTTCATGATCTTCAGACTTTGTTTTATTTGAAGTAGATGTATCGTCATCATTCATATGGTCTAAATAATTATTAGGTTCAACATCATCAAGTGAACGATTAGTTGTTTTATAAACAATAAATCTAATAATTAAACTTAAAATGATAAAGACAATGCCCACTAACGTCGTACTTAATGCGATAACTTTCATTGAGAATAGGTCGCCAGTTTCTTCACTAAATAAAAATACTTGTGCAAATGACATTGTTGCATGGAATACGAGAGCGATATATATCGTACGTCCTTTAGTTGCACGTATGAGTTCACCAATAATAATTGAGAACATGAAAGTATAAAGGAAATGGTATCCCGCATATTCCATTCCATATGTCGTATTAGCAGCCCATATAGAATAAATTAAACCGACAATGATTGAAGCGAAAAATGTATTAACTTTATTTTCTACAATATTTTGTAAATAAGAACGGAATCCAAACTCCGCAAAAAATGCCATTAAAATATGACCAATAATAATTGTAGGAACTGATACAGATAAATCAGTTGCTTGTAATAAAATAAAACTATCGGCAAATGTGTTAAAACTAAACATGCCAATCATGAAAATAACTAGCGGTAAAATCAATGCTAGTAATATACGTTCAATGACTCTAATATCAACTGAAAATTTTAATCCAGCTAATTGAGTACGTTTATCTTTAAATGCAATAATACAAACAATTGCTGCGATAAACGGTGCAAGATCAGTAATATCAAATACAAAACGTTTAATACCTACTGATGCTTGAAAATCTCGTAGGATTAATGATAGCGCCATCGTGACAACGAAGAATACGAAGATAGTTAACGCCCATTGAAATCCTGATATACGATTCGTCTTCATTTATGTAACCTCCATTAGGGTAACCGTAAAAACTTTTTCTTTAATATTATACATATTACAAGGCCATAAATAAATTGTCCATTTTAAATATCATTAAAATGTAATAGTCTTGAATTATTTTTATATGATTGAAAACAATTTTTAATGTCTTAAATTAATTTGAAAAGGGTAATCATAAATATAAACAAATGGTAATGATAAATCTCGTTATGATGTAAGATAATGCTATAGAGTAAATAAATAGGGGGCAATATAATGTATACACAGGGTAATCCAAAACTATGGACTGGTCGTTTGGATAGTGAAACAGATCCTAAACAGTTTAGACATTTTCAAACAGTAAAGTTCGCTAATTTGGAAAATATGGAAAACGTAAGTGATAAGACAGGTGTTGGTCTCTTAGGATATGCCGTTGATAAAGGTGTTGAAAATAATAAAGGTAGAATCGGATCAAGAAAGGGACCAGATATCATAAAACATGAATTCGCGAAACTTCCAGATTTAAGTGAGTGCGAAATGTTGATTGATTACGGTAATGTTGAACATACAAGTAATCATCTTAGAGAAACGCAACAAGAGATGGCACAATTGTCTGCTAAAGTTATTAAGCAACATAAACAGGCTTTTTTAATTGGAGGTGGTCATGATATTACATATGCACAATATTTGGCTACTAGAGAAGTCTATTCAGATGCTTCAATTGGAATTATCAATATTGATGCTCATTTTGACACACGTCCTGATGAGCCACCTACATCCGGCACTATGTTCCGAGAAATTTTAGATAATGATGAAAATGTCGATTATCTAGTTTTAGGCTTGGCTCAAGGTGGTAATACACGTGCGTTATATGATTATGCAAAAGATAATAATATTATTTATGTGTATGCGGACGAACTTTTACATCAAGTGTCACCGACCATTAAAGATAAAATAGAAAGATTTATTCATGACCATGATACGATTATGTTTACCATATGTATGGATGTTATTGATAGTGCGTTTGCGCCTGGTGTAAGTTCACCTAGTGTATTAGGATTATATCCTCATTCCGTATTTGAAATAAGTAAGCGTGTAATATTAAGCGATAAGGTATCATCAATTAGTATTGCAGAAACTAACCCAGACTATGATGTTGATAATCGTACGTCAAAGTTAGCGGCGAATTTAATTCACCATTTCCTAGTTTAAAAAGTAGAATTAAATTGTCGTATATGACTCTGAAATTAGAAGATAACGATAACCTTTAAAATTAAATTCAAACATGAATGAGTAGAACGTTGAATTCGCGTTGAATTCTGTTCTACTTTTTTAATTACTTTTAATTGATAGAAAAGTTTGACAATTATGTTACGATATAAATAATTAGGGAGGTAATGGATGGTGATGAAGCGGTTAAGTTATAAGCAGCAATGGCTTGGAGATATTTCGCAAAATATAATGGCAGGTATCTTAATGGGTTTAGCACTACTCCCTGTAGCTATAGCCTTCTCGTTTATTGTTCATATCAGTACTACGATAGGGTTAATGAGTTGTGGATTAATGATGTTATTCATTAGCTTTCTTGGAGAACGAATAAGTATGGTGTCTGGACCAAGTAGTGGTATTTCGATAGTAGGTGCGTAGGTGCACCACTAGTAGAACAATACAATATTCATTACTTAATTATAGCCACGTTTATAATGGGCATCATTCTAATTATTTTTGACATGTGTCACATAGATAAGATCCTTAATCATATTCCAGATACTGTTGTTATTGGATTTATGAATGTATTGGGCATTCTATTACTTACAACGCAAATAAAATATATTTTTGGTATAACTACTGCGACTTATTTATCTTCAACATTTATTCGATTTATGCCAGCTCCGCTTATAGCTATAAGCGTCGTGACTTTAGCAAGTTATTTTCTTAAACCGAATGTTCAATTAGTCCACGATTTAGCAGAAATTCGACTTACCTTTCCTAAAATTTCTGTTTATACAGAACTTTTAAACATACATGCATTAAGTATTATTACTTTATATGCATTAACCATGTCTATTATTTGCGTAGTACAAACAAATCTTACAAATGAAATGATGGATGTAATTACACAAAGTCACTCCAATAAAGACCGAGAAGTTATTGGTCAAGGGTTAGCTAATTTGTTTGTCGGGTTATTAGGTGGATATGGTTTAAGCGCCTTAGTAGGTCAATCAAAATTTAATTTTAAAATGGGTGCTACTACGCGATTAGCCACATTCGTTACAGGATTATTTCTTCTCTCATGCGTCGTTATTTTAGGTACGATTGTAGGTTTTATTCCTATGGCAGTATTGGCTTCGGTATTAATTACAATATCAATGAATACATTTGATAGACGTATGTTTAAACATTTAAAAGAAGCACCTATAAAGCATAGTATCGTAATGTTCATAACGATTATTTTAATATTAATGTCACACAATTTAGTTATAGGTGTCGTTATAGGCACACTTATTTATTATGTCGTTCACTTTATTTTTACAAAGAAAGGAAGACCATCGCTATGACAACTTACAATGATTTTGTTAAATGGAGACGAACATTTCACAAATTTCCTGAAGTATCTCAGAAAGAATATGAAACAACTAAGCGATTAAAACGTATATTACAAACTTATGATATAAAAATAATAGATTATCCTTTAGAAACAGGGCTTATAGCTGAAATAGGACATGGTGAACCTTGTATTGCTGTTCGTACAGACATAGATGCTTTACCAATTACAGAGCAAGTTGAACATGAATTCACCTCAACAAATGAAGGTGTGATGCATGCGTGTGGTCATGATATTCATATGGCAAGTATTCTAGCTATTGCTACAAATTTAAAAGAACAAGAAGATAAACTTAAAGGTCGCGTGAAATTTATATTTCAACCTGCAGAAGAAACGGGATATGGTGCCAAAGCGATTGCAGAGACAGATGTATTAGACGATGTTAAAGCGATATTAGGTTTCCATAATTATCCAACTTTAAATATTGGAGAATTTGCAATTAAATCTGGACCAATTACTTCGGCAGTAGACCGTTTTGAATTTAAAATTCACGGTAAAGGTGCACATGCTGCTAAGCCAGAACAAGGTAATGATCCAGTCATGGTACTTGGTCAATTAATAACAAGTTTACAAACGATTGTAAGTCGAAATATATCAGCTTTTGATAGTGCTGTAGTAACTATTGGAGAAGTATCGTCTGGGAATACATGGAATGTGATTGCTGACCAAGCATATGTCCAAGGTACAGTGCGATCATTTAAGCAAGAGGTTCAAAATTATATAGAACAACGATTTAAAGAAATTGCTAAAGGATTAGAGACATTGTTCAATGTCGATATAGAAGTTATATATACTAAGCTGCCAGGAACAGTTTTTAATGATGAATACTTAACTGACCAAGCTAAGAAAGCTGCTCAAAAAGTAGGTTATCAAATCATAGAATTAGAGACACCCTATACTATTGGCGAAGATTTTTCTGGTTTACTAGCTAACCATCCAGGGGTATTTGCGTTTATTGGTTCTAATAGTAAATACGATTTACATCATCCAAAGTTTGATCCAGATGAGCGTATACTTGAGAAAGTTCCTGAGTACTTTATAACGTTGATTTATCAATTGCTTGACGACACAGCATTTAATGAATAATCAATGTTTCATTTAAGAGTTTGATTTGTGTAGCTATATTACAATTTTTGAAATGTGATTTAAAAAGCATGATGAACGGGTAAACAGACACTAAACATGTTTTAGGAGATGAGTAAATAATGGGTGCACAAGATCCAAGAACAAAATTTAAAACATCTGATTATGAAAAACAAGAACAAGAACTACCTGGACTTCAACCTGAACTAACACCACAACCTGACTGTGGTGAAACATCGTATGAAGGTCATAACCGATTGTTAGATTATAAAATGCTTGTAACAGGGGGAGACTCAGCAATAGGACGTGCAGCAGCGATTGCATATGCCAAAGAAGGGGCAGACGTTGCAATTAACTATCTTCCAAGTGAAGAACAAGATGCTCAAGAAGTTAAAGCTGTCATTGAAAAAGCAGGACGTAAAGCTATATTAATACCTGGAGATATTCGTGATGAACAATTTAACTATGATTTAGTTGAACAAGCGTATAAAGAATTAGGTGGTTTAGACAATGTGACATTAGTAGCAGGCCATCAACAGTATCACGATAAATTAGAAGAGTTCGATACACAATCTTTTAAAGAAACGTTTGAAACAAACGTATATCCAGTATTCTGGACAGTTCAAAAAGCATTGGATTATTTACAACCTGGTGCGTCAATCACTACAACATCATCCGTTCAAGGTTATAATCCAAATCCATTGATTCATGATTATGCAGCATCAAAAGCAGCGATTATTTCATTAACAAAAAGTTTCTCTGAGCAATTAGGGGAGCAGGGTATTCGCGTTAATTGTGTAGCACCTGGTCCATTTTGGTCTCCACTTCAAATAACAGGTGGTCAACCACAATCAGCGATTCCTCAATTTGGTCAAGATACGCCATTAGGTAGAGCCGGTCAACCTGTAGAGCTTTCAGGCACATATGTATTACTTGCTTCAGAGGATTCAAGTTATACGACTGGTCAAGTTTTTGGCGTCACAGGTGGCATCCAAATCAATTAAATATCTCAAAGTATAAATCCAACGCAAGGGTTTCAATAAAGACTCTTGCGTTTTTGTATTGAAAGGAGTGGATTACAGTGAAACACATTGATCCTAATCAACTATCAGATATCCAAAATTATAAACTATTAAGTGGTTCAATCATACCAAGGCCAATAGCATTTGTTACATCTTCTGATATCGAAGGACATGTAAATGCTGCGCCATTTAGTTTTTTTAATATAGTTAATAATGCGCCACCTATGATTGCTATTTCGGCACAGAGAGCAGGAGGAAAGCGTAAAGATACGGCAATTAATATAGAAAACGTCCAATCATTTGTTGTGCATGTTACAGATGAAGATAATGTTGAGGAAATTAATAAGACCGCTGCATCTATCAATCCTAAAGATAATGAACTTGATTTAACAGAACTCAATACCATCTCATCTGATGTGATTGATATTCCAGCTATAAAAGAAGCTAAAATTAGATTTGAATGTCAACTTGAACAAATGATTTTATTAGGCTCTGAAGATGATGGTGCTGATTTAATTATTGGAAAAATTGTTAAGTACCACATACAAGATGATGTGTATTTTGGTGATAGTAAAATTGATGCGAAACAATTAAAACCAGTAGCCCGTTTAGCAGGTAATGATTACGCTAAATTAGGTGAGCAATTTACAATTGAGCGTCCAACTAATTGATGATTAAGACATTATCTATAGCTTTAATATGTAATTTTCATAAAACTTTATTGACGTTATGACAGTAATCTTGTAACTTTAATAATAAAATTATTTTTAAAAAGGAAAGTAGGTTTAGTATGGAGGAACAAAGAAAGGGCAATGCATGGGCGTTACTTCCATTAGTATTATTTATTGCATTGTTTTTAGGTGTAGGGACCATTACAGGTGATTTCACTAATATGCCTTTAAATGTAGCTATCATGATTACTGTTATTGTTGCTTTAATAATGAATAGGAAAGAAACATTTGCTAACAAAGTTGAAGTGTTTACAAAAGGAGCAGGTCATTCCAATATCATTTTAATGGTATTTATATTTATATTGGCTGGTGCTTTCTCAACTACCACTGAAAAAATGGGTGGTGTTGAATCAACAGTAAATTTAGGTTTATCATTGATACCTCAAAATTTAATCATCGTTGGATTATTTGTAATTTGTATGTTTGTGTCAATTTCAATGGGTACCTCTGTAGGTACAGTTGCTGCATTAGCACCTGTTGGATTTGGATTTGCACAGGCAACTGATATTCCAGCAGCGTTAGCAATGGGTACTGTTGTAGGTGGTGCTATGTTTGGCGATAATTTATCGATGATTTCAGATACTACCATAGCTGCTGTTCGAACTCAAAAAACAAGAATGAAAGATAAATTTAAAGTGAATTTTTGGATTGTACTACCTGGAGCAATATTAACAATTATTGTCTTATTCTTCCTTACTAACGGTATCTCAATAGATCACTCTAAAAGCTATGACTATAATTTAATTAAGGTAATCCCTTATGTACTAGTATTAGTATTAGCACTCGTAGGGGTAAATGTAATCATTGTGTTAATCGGTGGTACGTTATTATCTGGTACTATTGGCTTATTTGATGGTTCTTTTGGTTGGAAAGGATTACTAAATGCAGTATCACAGGGTATTATAGGTATGGAAGATATTGCAATCATAGCAGTGTTAATTGGTGGTTTAGTTGGAATTATTCAGCATAATGGTGGAATTGAATGGTTATTAAATTTTGTTCGTTCTAAAGTTACAACTAAACGTGGTGCTGAATTTGGTATTGCTGGTTTAGTGAGCGCAGCTGACATTGCAACAGCTAATAATACAATTTCAATTATTATGTCAGGTCCATTAGCAAAAAATATTGCAGATGAATATGGTGTTGATCCACGTAAATCTGCAAGTTTATTAGATATATTTGCAGGGTGCTTTCAAGGCTTTTTACCTTATAGCCCACAAGTGATAGCTGCAGCTGGCGTTGCAAGTATATCACCATTTAGTGTAATGCCTTACTGCATTTATTCATTTTTATTAGGGATATGCGGTATTATAGCTATTATATTAAGATACCCTCGTGTTAAAGCTAAATCTTAAAGTAAAGACAAATAACAATAATAGACTTATAATTAGCATGTTTAATAAGAAAAATTAAAATAATAAAACATTTTAATAGTTCAAAGTTTGGAACTGTATTGAAATGCGTTAAAATAGATATAAGAGTGAAAGTAGGTGAAACAAGTGGCAAAGTATAATGTTGAGAATGAACATGTTGAAATTCATATCGAACGTTTATTAAAATACTCACCAGAATTAGTATATCAAGCTTGGACGGATGCTGACTTATTAAAACAGTGGTTTATGACATCTCAACGTACGAATAAGTCAATTGATGTAGATATGACTGAAGGTGGCTCATATCGCATAGTTGATTCACGTAATGGACGACAAAATATTATTCAAGGTACGTATCAAGAACTCGTTGACAATGAGTATATAAAAATGACAATTGGTATGCCTGAATTAAGTAATCAAGAGGATGTCATTGAAGTTGAATTTGAAGAGCGTGAAAACGGTGGCACACAAATGTTTTTCTTTTATCAGTCATTAGTTGAACGTGAACGACGCTTAACAACATTAGAATATAAACAAAAGAAAAAGGAATATCACGATTCTACTGTTCACGGTTTAGAATTGATGTTTGATAAAATGCATCAAATACTTGAACAATATGTAGAAGACAATAATCTATTAAAATAAAAACTTAGGACTTTGCGTGAATTCACGTAGCAGTCTAAACTGAGAAAATTTGATATCAATATTACCAAATATCTAGTCATTCTTACTAGGGTGGATACCCCAACAAGGACAGTTTACAAAGACAATCTCCTTGTTGGGGTTTTGATGTGTTAATAATTAATCAGTACCGCTATTTAGTTGTGATAAAGATTAACTGAGTTCACCTTTCTCTTTACGTTCATTATATTTTCTGATTAATGTTTCAAAGAAGATATGATAACTAATAAAACTTGAATAGTCTGTATCATCGTATAAATAGAAAGTATTACTTGATACATAAACATTATAGCTCGCTTTTTGGGCTAATGAATTATCTTTCATTGTTGTAACTGAAATAAAATATTTTTGGCGTAATTGAAGTAGATTTGTAACGTCTGTGAGTTGGTGACTCTCACCAGATAGAGAAATAATAAAGAATAAATCTTCATCAATAGAACGATTCAGTACCATTTTCAACTCATGAACGTCATGTAACACGATAATATTTTTATGCATCGTTAATAATATTCGCTGAGCTTCGTCCGCAACATTTTTCTGTGCACGACCAGTACCATATAAGTAGACGGTAGACGCCTGGTTAAGTTTATCGGTAATCAAATTATAATCAATACGAGCTAAATAGCTAAATGTTGTCTCTATTTCTTGTTTAAAAGCATCCATTGAATCTTTAGGTAGTTGACTTAAATGTTCACTTTCAAATTTTAAATAGGATTTAAAGTCACTATAACCATCAAATCCTAACTTTCGTGTAAATCTATGAATGGTAGCGTTAGATGCATGAGTGTATTGTGAAAGTTCGTGTATCTTCAAAGTTTTACATTGATTTACGTGCGTGTTTACAAAGTGTGCAATTTGTAGGTCATTATCATTTAACTTGTCAAAATTGGCATTTACTTTTTCATCTAGTAGCACAAAGACACCTCTTATTCTTCCTGAAAATATTTTCATGTATAGAAAACATAAACTGATTATACAAAATTATTTCAAAATCGGTCAATGTCATTGTATAAGTGTAAGCGTTTACTATAATAGATATTAAGAAAACGCTTTTATATGTACGATATATTTAAGTACTACATAGAAAGATTTGGGGGTTAAATTATGAACGCTATTAAACGTTTTGGGAGTGCAATGATTGTTCCTGTATTAATGTTTGCATTCTTTGGGATAGTATTAGGTTTTGCAACATTATTTAAAAATCCTACCATCATGGGTGGATTAGCAAATGATCATACATTTTGGTTTAAATTTTGGTCTGTAATTGAATCAGGTGGTTGGGTTATCTTCAATCATATGGAAATCGTATTTGTGGTTGGATTGCCTTTATCTCTAGCTAAGAAGGCCCCTGGTCATGCGGCTTTAGCTGCATTAATGGGCTATTTAATGTTTAATACCTTTATCAACGCTATTTTAACGCAATGGCCACATACATTTGGTGCTAATTTAGAAAAAGGTGTAGAAAATGTAACTGGATTAAAAGCGATTGCTGGTATTGAAACTTTAGATACTAATATTTTAGGTGGTATCATTATTTCTGCCATTGTGACATGGATACATAATCGTTTCTATAGTAAAAAATTACCAGAGATGTTAGGTGTATTCCAAGGTCTAACATTTGTTGTAACCATTTCATTCTTCGTTATGTTGCCAATAGCTGCAATTACTTGTGTTGTTTGGCCAACAATACAAAATGGTATTGAATCAATGCAACATTTCATTATCGCATCAGGCTACATCGGTGTTTGGTTGTATCATTTCTTAGAACGTGTGTTAATACCGACTGGTTTACATCACTTCATCTATGCACCAATTGAAGTAGGTCCGGTTGTTGCAAAAGACGGACTTAAAGCAGAGTGGTTTAGACATTTAAATGAATTTGCTGAAAGCAGTAAACCGTTAAAAGAACAATTCCATTACGGTTTCATGTTACAAGGTAACGGTAAAGTGTTTGGTGCTATCGGTATCGCATTAGCAATGTATTCTACAACACCTAAAGCCAATCGTAAAAAAGTTGCTGCGTTATTAGTACCAGCTACATTAACTGCGGTAGTTGTTGGTATTACTGAACCTTTAGAATTTACATTCTTATTTATCGCACCTTACTTATTTGTTATACATGCATTATTAGCAGCGACAATGGATACAATTATGTATGGTTTCGGTGTTGTTGGTAACATGGGCGGTGGATTACTTGATTTCATCGCGACGAACTGGATTCCTTTAGGACAAAATCATTGGCTAACTTATGTAGCTCAAGTTGTTATAGGATTGATATTCTCAGGTATCTATTTCGTTGTATTCAGATACTTAATCTTGAAATTTGATATTCCATTACCAGGACGTCGAGCTGAAGAAGAAGTTAAATTATTCTCTAAAAAAGATTATAAAGAGAAAAAAAGCGATGGAAGTACTGACAATTCTGGATTCCAACCTAGCAATGAATATGAAGCGAAAGCACATTATTATTTAGAAGGTTTAGGCGGAAAAGAAAATATTAAAGACGTTACTAATTGTACAACACGTTTACGTTTAACAGTTAATGATGAAACAAAAGTTGAAGATAGTGGATATTTCACTCATGAACAAATGTCGCACGGATTAGTTAAAAGCGGTAAAAATGTACAAGTCGTTGTTGGAATGACTGTACCCCAAGTACGTGAAGCATTTGAACATTTAGTTTATGATGATAATGATAAAAAATAATTAATCAATATAGCCAGTAAGTGAATTAGTATTTATTCACCTACTGGCTTTTTCATATACAATGCTTAATATACTTAGTAATTTGTCCAACTTAGCTTTATACTGATCACAAAACCAGAAACTTTTGTTGAGTGTGATATTGCTTGAACAGAATTAAAAAACAAAGAGGCTGGGACAAAATAAAATGTCTCAGCCTACTTTATCATTTTGTCAGTAGCTGACTGATTTGAAAATTCGCTTGAATCAAGCTTTTTTCAAACCTAGTCATCCTTGCCTGGTAGGCGGGGCCCCAGCAAAGAGAATTTCCTAAAGAAATTCTACAAGCTAAGCAAGCTGGGGATACAACGAAATAAATTTTGAGAAAATATTATTTCTGTCCTATTCCCTCTGTTCTGTAAACTAGTGTAAATTAACTATATAACTTAAAATATTTTTTAATAAAAATCTCACGAATTTTACTAAGATATATTTGCTTTATGCATCGCACGTGTTTTATAAGATGCTGAAAGAATATCAATATTTCTACATGCAATAGTTTGTAGTAATTTACTAAACGTTTCAGGTGCACAACATACGCTTGCACAGTTGTTATTTAAAGTATATTTAATTTCATAATTATTTGAGAAATAAGTCATAATATCAATGACTTTATCTTTTATGAATGCATCTTGGAGGCCATCAATTGCTAAGTCGAAACGTTTAGAAGCTTGATATGTTTGTTCAGTATCTAATAGCGTATTTAATCGTTTAGGAGATAAAATCTGATAAATTGAAAATTGGTAAAAACTTAAAAAACTAATGAAATATGGAAGTTGTTGCTTCGGTAAGCTAACTTCTAAAACTGGTATATCGTCGTGTTTGATTATTGAATATTGAAATGAATCGCAAAATTTAACGTCTTTACAGACTTTGATTAAATGTTTTCGAATTGATCTAGATTTTAAACCTACAATGTTGATAATGTAAGTTTCAAATTTGTCTAACAACATGCAATGACCTCCTATATTTATTTAACGTATGTAAAAAGCATTTAGCTTTAAAGTTCTCTAATAAAGCACACCGTTCTTTTATACACACTGATTGTATCACTCTTTTTTGATATTATCACTAGGACTTTTGAATGAACTTCGGTTTAATTATTTTTGTAATATAAACGTAACGATAATTAACATGAAATAAATATGAAAATGTTGATTGTTTATTAGTTAAAATGTGTTTGGTAATTTCATTAGTGAAGTGTGAAAATCAAATATTCATATGATAAAATTAGCAGTGATTGTAGTTATTAAAGGAGCAAACTTATGTATAAAGCTGTAGTATTTGATTTCGACGGTACAATTATAGATACAGAAAAACACCTATACGACATTATTAACAAACATCTTGCCTTTCATGGTGTGAAGCCTGTTTCCCTGGAGTTTTATCGAAGCCATATAGGAGGACACGCTCAAGGGTTACATGACTATATTGAGCAACAGATTGGTTTAGAAAAGAAACAAAAAATATATGATGAGCATTATGATACGAGCCATGAACTCGACATTATTGATACAGTTTCTTCATTAATGAAATATTTGAAACAACGACACATACCTATGGCGATTGCAACAAGTAGTTATAGAGAAGAAATTATGCCTACAATAAATGCGTTGGGTATCAATGAGTATGTCGATGTTATTGTTGGTAGAGAAGATGTTGGAGCGGTTAAACCTGATCCAGAACTTTATCTAACAGCTGTTCAACGTTTAAATTATTCACCAGCCCATTGCTTAGCCATAGAGGATTCAGCTAATGGAGCAACAGGTGCTATGAATGCTGGATTGGATGTAATAATTAATACTAACGAGATGACAGAAGAACAAGATTTTTCGACTATAAATTTTGTAGGTAAAGATTTAAGCTTTGAGGAAATTAAAAATCATTTCTTTGAGCTAAAGAAGGAGTAAACATATGTCGTGGCAAGTTATCCTATTCTTTTTAGCAGGTCCTATTATAATCGGCATAGGAAATTTAGTATTAGGTCCAATATTTAGTAAAAATATACCATTTAAAGTTCAAATGCGTTCTTTCTTAGTTGGAACAATGATTTATTTACTTTTAGCTACAATCGGTTACTACTTATTATTACAAGGAAGAATATAGATTACGCAATATAGTTAAAAAAAGAGATAGAAATGGGTAGAAACATCATTTAAAGTTCCTACCCATTTCCATCTCTTTTTTAATGCCTGAAAATCATATGAGTTTAGTTAATAAATAATTTTAGTATGATTGTAACAACTAATAATACGATGAGGATTAAATCAATACCTACCATAATTGTAAAACGGGTTGATTTCTGTCCTTGCGATTTAGCTTGTTGCATCGCTTTGTAATTTGGCACTAAACTAAGAATAAGTAAGACAATTATTAATATAATTCCTATTGTGACAGACATTAATTTGTACCTCCATTTCGTTTGTCAATCCATTCCCAAATAAAACCGGCTGCTAGGCCAATGATAAGCCCTGCAATAATTCCAATTTCAAGTGTAAAAAAGATTCCACCTATAATTAAGCAAACAATTAAAGAGATGGGTAACGTAATGCCAAATTTAAGTTTGCGTTCATCTGAATTGAAAATTGTAAATATAGCTAAATATAATAAGAAAAATGTTAGAGTTGCGATAATCGTTCTTATTATTAGTGGATTAACTGTATCATGCTTGGCACTGAAATAATTTAATAGGAAGAAGACAATGCCAAATATTATAGAAATTTTAACGCTCTTTTTTAATAATGACTGCATTCATTAATTCTCCTTTTACCTAACAGTAAAAATCTATCAAAAGTATATCACACTCTAAATCGATTTTTTACGAAATATTAAGCAATACATTTCTATCGAACTGATTATATGCAATAGTATAAAATGATTTCTATTTGCAAAAGTGAAATGTTTCAATAAAAAACATTGTAAAAAGTAACTCGTTTTTATTAATGAAAACGTTGTAAAATCAATGTTTTTTAAAATTTGAAAAGAGTAATTATAACAGTAATGGAAGCGATTTCAAAAAATTGTAAGATTTATGTTTTAATTTTGTCAAATTATAGTATAATGACTTCATTAAGGTAAAGAAACTTTTAAGGGAAAAGAAGGAAAGCAAAAGAGGGTTTTCTGAAAGACAAAAGTATTCGAACCTTAGATTTAATAGAGATGGGGTTATTTTAATGGATAACAATGAATTACATAGGGGGCTAAGTGCACGTCAGATTAGAATGATCGCACTTGGCGGTACTATCGGTGTTGGTTTATTTATGGGAGCAACTAGTACAATTAAATGGACTGGTCCATCAGTTATTTTTGCGTACTTAATTGCAGGTATCTTTTTATTCTTAATCATGAGAGCAATGGGAGAAATGATTTATTTAAATCCAACTACTGGATCTTTCGCAACATTTGCAAGTGATTACATTCACCCTGCTGCAGGTTATATGACAGCATGGAGTAATATATTCCAATGGATTGTAGTAGGTATGAGTGAAGTTATTGCAGTCGGTGAATATATGAACTATTGGTTCCCGAACTTACCTCAATGGATTCCTGGTGTGGTTGCAGTACTATTATTACTAGCAGCTAACTTGACTTCAGTAAAAGCATTCGGTGAATTTGAATTCTGGTTTGCAATGATTAAGGTTGTAACGATTGTATTAATGATCATTGCAGGTTTTGGTTTAATATTCTTCGGTATTGGTAATGGTGGCCATGCGATTGGTATCTCTAATTTATGGTCTCATGGTGGATTTATGCCAAATGGATTTGTAGGTTTCTTCTTTGCATTATCAATTGTTATTGGTTCTTACCAAGGTGTAGAATTAATTGGTATTACTGCTGGTGAAACTAAAGATCCACAGAAAAATATCAAAAGTGCGGTAAATGGTGTTATCTGGCGTATTTTGATTTTCTACATTGGAGCGATTTTCGTAATTGTTTCTATCTATCCTTGGAACCAATTAGGTGAAATAGGAAGCCCATTCGTAGCTACATTTGCAAAAATTGGTATCACATTTGCAGCAGGATTAATTAACTTCGTTGTATTAACAGCAGCATTATCTGGATGTAACTCAGGTATCTTTAGTGCAAGTCGTATGATTTTTACATTAGCACAAAAAGGTCAAATGCCTAAAATCTTTACAAGAGTAATGAAAAATGGTGTACCATTCTACCCAGTATTAGCCATTGCTTTAGGTATCTTAGTTGGTGCATTATTAAACGTTATTCTTCCTTTATTCATTAAGGGTGCAGATAGTATTTTCGTATATGTTTATAGTGCATCTATTTTACCGGGTATGATTCCTTGGTTTATGATTTTAATTAGTCATATTCGATTCAGAAAATTACATCCTGAAAAAGTTGAAGGACATCCATTTAAGATGCCTGGCGGTACATTTGCAAGTGCAATTACGATTTTATTCTTATTAGTCGTATTAGTAGGAATGTTATTTAACAAAGAAACAGTTATTTCTGTAGTGATTGGTATTATCTTCTTAGCTGCGGTAACTGTATACTACTTCGTTCGCGGACATCATAAAAATGATGGATTCCGAAAAGTTAAATAGAATACTAAATAAATCATATTATAAATCATCAACACATTATTCAAACTAAACTAAGGCACAAAGTACTTTGATTCATGTTTAAAAGAGGTTGAGACAATAACGTTGTCTCTACCTCTTTTTGTGATAGTTATTACTTAATAACAGATTAACTGTGAATAACTTAGGTTAAAAGAAGAATAATAAACCTTGTTCATATTCATTACCTTCTATATGTCTTGATTTTTAATAGGAATCTTAATGTTTAAATTCTACATTAGATAGGTATTTTCGATAATTATCAAGAGCCATTTTAGATTGTGTGATGAAGTCTAATGACGATTCATAGTTCAGTGCGATATAACGATAGAAAAGAACATCAATGGTAAACATTTGAGCAAATAAAGAAGTTGTCGCACCCATACGTAATTCATTTTCGTCTGAATGTCCATATGTCAGAACAATGTCAGAATGCTGAGCTACGTGATTATGCTCTGAACTTGAAATTGTAATAATTGGGATATTATAATCCGACACAACTTTCACCATTGCACGAAGTTCACTTTGATCGCCATTATTAGTTATAAATACAACGCAATCTTCTTTATCATGCGTAGACAACATGGTTGTGAATAAATGAGTTTCTTGAACGAGTTGGACATTGAGCCCAATTCGAGATAATTTTTGATATAAATCTGTCGCACAGACATATGACGCACCATAACCAAAGATAAAGATGTTATTTGCACGTTTAAAATGTTGGCATATGTTATCAATCGTTGTGTTATCTGCAAACGTAGAACTTTTTTGAAGTGCTTCTTCTGCACGATGATAAAGTTTCTTTTTTAAAGTATCTACCGATTCATTGTTAAGCAATTCTATCTTATAAGGTGTTTGTTGTTTTGGAAATAACATCGCAAGTTGTGATCTAACTTCATGAAAACTTTGATTGATCAATTTTTGGCTATATCGATTTAACGTTGAAACACTCATTTCAAGTTCTTTAGCAATCTCTTGATTCGACATGCTAATAACTTTATGTGGTGAGTTTAATATAAATCGTGATAATTTCTTTTCATTTTTAGAAAATGAAGCATAATTTTCGTCGATTAAATATAAAATGTTTGTCATCTAATCACCTAGTTTGTTTAAGTTTCTCATTTCTTTAGTCGTACCGAAGAAGTATGTGAAAATAAAGCCAGCTAGGTACGCAGATAATAATCCTATGATGTAACCTAAATATTTTTGATGGGCAATTAACGGTAATAATGAAATGCCACTAGGTCCGATAGCAGTGGCACCTATATGACCAATGCCACCTATAACTGCACCACCGATGCCACCACCAATACATGCTGTGATGAATGGACGACCTAACGGTAAGGTAACACCGTAAATAAGCGGTTCTCCAATTCCTAAGAATCCGACTGGTAACGCACCTTTAATTGCATTTCTTAAAGTAGTATTGTTTTTACATCTTACCCAAAGTGCTAATGCAGCCCCAACTTGGCCAGCACCAGCCATAGCAGCAATAGGTAACAAATATGTTGCACCTGACTGATTTATTAATTCAATGTGTATTGGGGTAAAAATATGATGCAATCCTAACATAACCAGTGGTAAGAAAAATGCACCTATAATAAATCCGCTAAATATGCCACCTACACCAATAACCCAATTCACTACGCCTACTAATCCATCAGAAATAAATCCAGCTATAGGCATAAAGAAGAATATGGTTAGTAATCCTATGATAAGTAATGAAATTGTTGGTGTCACTATAATATCTATAGCATTGGGAACTATTTTATGTATTTTTTTCTCAATTATACTTAATAACCATACCGCTAAGATCACTCCTATAATGCCACCTTGTCCAGCTATTAAGGGTTCACCAGTAAATACATTTTTAATTGGATTATCTTCAGTAATACCTGTTAATAAAGTCGTACCCCCAATAACACCACCTAAACCTGGTGTTGCACCGAATACTTTTGCTGCATTAAAACCAGTGAAAATAGCTAAATAGGCTAACATGCCATCTTTGATGACATTTAATACGGCCACAAGTTGTTTTACCCAATCAGCTGAAATGGTACCAGCAGTTATAAAGTTATTCAATACAGCTGCAATACCACCAATAAGTCCTGCTCCTATAAATGCGGGTATGAGAGGTATGAAAATATTAGCAATTGACTTTAAAATTGTATTCATTTTACTTTGTTTACGTTTTTGTTGGAATTCACGTTTATATTGTTTTGCTTGATTTTTAATATTTGACGTGTTGCTACGATGGGGGATATCTTCACCTAATTGAACACCACTTAGCTTTACCATTTCTGCGGATACTTTATTTACCGTTCCAGGTCCGACTACAATTTGAAGTCGCTCATCTTGTACGACTCCGAGCACGCCTTCTATGTTTTTAAGTTTAGGATAATCAACTTGTGTCTCATCGTTAATTTTGAGGCGCACACGTGTCATACAATGGATAATGTTGTCCACATTATCAATGCCACCAACCGCATCTAAGATGTGATGGGCCAATTGTTGTTCCTTATTCATATCATTGCCTCCTTAAGATTGAATTGCTTTTTTTACAATGCCATTATTATTTACGAGTCTTGATTGAGCATCGCTTTTAGTTGTGTTACATAAATTCATAACGATTGCAATTTTAATATCATTGTCGGCTTTTATATAGAGTTCTTGAGCTTCTTTAAAAGTTAAGCCACAAATCTCTTCGATAATATGTATGGAACGTTGTTCAAGTTTGTAATTTGTCGCTTTTAAATCGACCATCAAGTTATCATAAACTTTACCAACACCAATCATAGTCATTGTTGATATCATATTAAGCACAAGCTTTTGAGCGGTACCTGACTTTAAGCGTGTAGACCCTGCTAATACTTCTGGACCAACATTGACTTCAAGTGCATGGGAAGCGACAGTACTAATGTCACTATTCGTATTGCAAGAGAGGGCAACAGTCAGTGCACTTATTTCATTCGCATATGTTAATGCTCCTTTAACATAAGGTGTGCGACCACTTGCCGAAATACCAATAACGACATCTTTTTCATTTAAATGGATTGTTTTCAAATCAGTTATTCCCATTTCGTAGTTATCTTCAGCACCTTCAATCGCTTCAGTCATAGCTTGCTGCCCTCCAGCAATTAAGCCAATTACTTCATTAGGATGCGTATTGAAAGTTGGAACACATTCAGCTGCATCTAATACACCTAAACGACCACTTGTACCAGCTCCTATATATATTAGACGTCCACCATCTCGAAAACGCGTAATTGTTTGTTCGATTACTCTGTTTAACTGGGGTAAAATAGGTTCAATTGCTTTAGCTACTAGTTGATCTTCTTTATTCATTGTTTTTAAAGCATCTAAAATCGACATTTCATCTAAATGCATTGTTTGTGTGTTTCTGCTTTCAGTAGTTAAATGTTCCATTAGCGTTTCTCCTTTTCAGTAATAAATTCAAATGTGTCACCAGGTTGTATTAAATCAATAACGACTTTATCTTCATCACATATCGTTGCTACATGATTAATCGCCTTATGATTAGACAATTCTGTTTTAATCACTTGTAGCTCACCTTCGTAACGTTGATTAAGTGAATTATCAACCGTGACGTCTCCCTTATAGCGATAATGATTGAAGTTATTGGTTGGAGGAATATTTACTTTAGTTAATCTAGAATACTTGGAGCGTATTACATTCTCAGGTGCATCCAAACGAGATGTATGTTGTTTGAAAATGAGTTGTTCATATGATTTGTCAAAATAAGATAGACGAAGTTTGAAATGACGGTGATAAATCATCTGCTGTAATGCAACTGCTTCTGCATAGTTGATTGCAGTATCACCAATAAGAATATAATCCAAGTTATATTTTAATAGTGAATGTGAAGATTGAAGTAATGTCATGTGTCTATGTTGTTCAATGGTAGGAAGTCCTTTATACAATGGACCTCTCAATGTAGTTCCAGGAATAAAAGCCATAATTGAGGCATGCTCATCATATTTTCTAATGAGGTTATTTCGTTCTTCAAAAAGGTTTAAAGCTAAACCTGTATCAGGTCTGGGATAATAGTTATGACAAAAATAGACTTTAGGTAATGATTTTTGATTATAAAGTGTATCCAAAATTTCAGTAGTGATAGTACTGGCATTTAGACAACACTGTAAATTATGATGAAACAAATCTGCAATTAAATCATAATTAAAATGATCATCAATTCTAATAACAAAGTTTCCATTAGAAAATTGATCGAAAAAACGATAAACATTCTGATTCAGTAATGATGGATTTATATCAATAATGTAGGTTACCGATTCATCTTTTAGCAATTGGCATAATTCTCCCAAATATGTCAATTTAGTTTGATCGTTTTCCTCAGGTATTTGTAGTGATGTGAAAATAACGTCGTAACCGAGAACAACCATATTTAATATGTATGATTTGTTTAATGGTTGACCTAAATAGACTGAGAAACCTAGCATATGAATCCTCCTAATTACTGTAATCACTTACAATTATAGCGTTTCACGTTTTCTATTACAATTTACATATATATTATATAATTTTTATAATTAATTGCTTAAGCGACTTGGGTAATTAGTTGAATTGAAGGAGATAGTTGAAGCGTTTATTATGCTATTAAAAAAATTAAGGATTAGATATTGAAATTGCAAATGTGATATACGAGGTTCACTTACTTATATTCATTTAACAAATAAACTAATGTTTGATGCAATTGGTCTTGACGTTGTTGTAAATCAACTAATATCGTCCCTTGATGGAATTCGTGTAGTGGTTTTAATGATAGATCATTTAATAATTTATAATAGAATTGATCTGATTGCATCGAGAATTTAGACTTGGAGTCATTAGTACTGTTTTGAAGGGTTAACGGTAAACTGTCAGTAAAATTTTTAATGGATGTGTTATACGCTTCTATTTCTCTATTTAAAAATCGATTGTCCATTAAATAGTAATACCTTATTTTTTCAACGTGAGTGAGTAAAATTATGAGTTGTTGACGCATTATTGTGGATTGAAGCATATTCAATGCAACTCCTTGAAGATATTAAATTGTAGAAGAGGTATGAATGAGGAGAACCAATCGAGAAAATTATTCAGTCGTCTCGATTGGATTTAAAAATTGGGTATAATTATCGATAGATATGTCATAAGTTTTAATGGTCTTTTCAAAGGAATAAGAAATGTCATAAATATCAAGTACTGGTAATTCTCTTGTTCTTCCTAAACCGATTTCATAAATAATTGATAGCCACTCGCCATTACGACATAGTAAACCAATGAATATGACATTCTCGGCAATAGTGTCTTGATTATCAATAAAATCAATCAACATAACATTTCGTTCAGAACTATAAATTAAAATGTCTGCAAATAGATGGGGTAATGTTATTTGTTCTGTATCTTCAAACTTAATTAAGTTAGTCATTTGGTTTAGTGATTTACGAACACGAGTATTAGGAATATTGATAATCTGATTAATGATAGATTGAATCTCATTGGTGTATGGTAATGTTGAATAGGATTGGCTTTCTATTAAGGTAAGATATAGAGATAATAGCTGCTGTTCAGTAAAATTTAATTTTATTTTATCTTCAGATTTTTGAATCTGATATCCACCATTTTTGCCTTTATGAGCATATATTTGGACACCTTGATTTTCTAAATCGACAATGTCACGACTAATTGTACGAACAGAAACATTTAAGTGTTGCGCCAATTCAGATGCATTCATTGTATGACCTTGTTGTATTAATGAAATAATTTGATTCTGGCGATCTAATTTCTTCAACATAAACACCACCTATAACCATTACATATTACATTAATTATAACATAACACTGCGTATGAAGACATTTTCAGTACTTTAGTAGATTATGCGTGTAAAAGTAAACATTTTTTATTGGGAAAACGCTTACAAAATTAAATGTTTTATGCTATTATAATATTTGTAACAGGGGAGAACGAATTCAAACAAAGGGGTAGAAGCTATATAACAGATAGCTTGTTGTGAATCGTTCAAGTTACATCGAAACATCTTCAATATTTATTACTTACTTTCCTTTCTATTTGTCGGCTAGCAGATGACTAGCCGATTTTTTGTGTCTTCATTTAAAAATTCCTATGACAAATATGAGCAGTAAGATACAATAAAGTGAAATAGATAGTTGAGGTGAAATCATGCAAAACAAACTTCATAATATAGATGCGCATATCATGGATTGGTTAAAACATCTCGATGATGTTATTCCCAATTTGATAACAGATATGATTACTGACACTAAAATAAATCGATTTGATTTAGTTACAAATGTAGATAAACAACTTCAAAATAAATTTGAAGCGTATTTAGCTGAACACTTTCCAAGTCACCAATTATTAGGTGAAGAAAAAGATAATAGCATGATTCGGCCATATGAAGGGCATTTATGGATTATGGATCCAATTGACGGTACAGCTAATTTAGTAAAACAGCAAGAAGACTATTGTATTATCATCGCATATTTTGTTGATGGCGAACCTAAACTTTCTTATATATATGATTATCCTCACGATAAATTATATAAAGCAATAGCGGGTGAAGGTGCATTTGTTAATGGGCAACAATTGGTGGCACCTAATGACTTAAAATTGCAAGACGCTATTATCTCTTTTGGGACTCAATATATAAATGATGATACAAGCAAAGCATTATACGATGCTTCGTTCAGTGTGAGAAATATTGGTTCATGTGGTTTAGATTCAGTAAGAGTGATTAAAGGACAATTTGGTGCTCACATTAATACAAACCCAAAGCCATGGGACATTGCAGCGCAATTTTTATTTGCGAAAGAATTAAATTTGAAAATGACTCAATTAAATGGCGAACCGTTAGACTTTGCTAAGAGTGGCCCATTCATTATTAGTAATCACGGATGTTACAAAGATATACTAGCTATTATTAATCGAAATGGCGGGTATCATATTTAATAATATTGATAGCTGTTTTATGAAAAGTTACTTCTTAAGTCGTATAGAAAGTTAATCATTTTAATATATAATAATTATATTAATTCATAAAACAGAATAGGAGTGGTAGGATGCGTAGAACGCATAGACGAATGAGCCTGCCCGTTAAAATAATTACATGGTTTATAGGAATATTAGTTGTTTTAGCAATAGTTGCGTCAATTTTTGTAGTAGCTAGTATTTTTATTACAAGTGGTAAGATTCATAATCCTTTAAACAGACAATATTCAGAATTGAGATCGAAAAATGTAAGTTTGTCAAATGGTGATCCATTTACTATTGCATTATTTGGTGTAGACTCAAATGCTCAACGTAAAAGTGAGAATGACGGTGAAAGAAGTGACACAATTATGCTTCTTTCTATTAACCCTAAGAAACAAAATACAGAAATTGTAAGTGTACCTCGTGATACACAAGCTGAAATTGTAGGTAAAGGCACGACTGAGAAGATTAATCATGCATATGCTTATGGTGGACCAACGATGGCTGTTAAATCATTAGAAAAATTAATGAATGTTCCTATTGATCATTATGGGACAGTTGATATGGATGGGTTACATGATATGATTGATGCTTTGGGCGGTGTGAATGTTACTAGTAATGATACTTTCACCACTAAAGGAACTAAATTTGTAAAAGGTCAATCAACTCATGTGGATGGAGATACTGCAATGGCCTTCATACGTAGTCGTAAAGAGGAAGGTGCTGGAGGAGATTTTGGCCGTCAAGAACGACAACAACTTATCCTTCAAGCAATGGCTAATAAGATGACAAGTACTTCGGCGCTCACGCATTTTCCATCATTAATTAATCAGATCCAGAAAAATGTTAAAACCGATTTAACATTGAGTGACATGAATGATATTAGAATGAATTATAAAAATGCTAATACAACTGTAAACCGACATCAATTAGAAGGTCAGGGTGGTATTCAAGACGATGGATTGTGGTATTTCATACCTAATGACGATTCAAAGCAAAGTGCCACAGAAATATTGAATAATAATTTACAAAATTAAATTTTTAATGCAATAGACGTTTTTACTTTAGCTGTTATTACTAGGATTTTTATAGAGGTAGGACAATGAGAGAGAAATCATTTCAGTCCTATCTCTATTTTTATTTTTTTAAATTGTATCTGAATTTAAGTTAGTTTTTTTACATTTGAAAAACAATGTATATTTAATTCTTTTAAAATTGCAAAAATTCATGAAACGCTTAACATTTAATGAAATAAGTAATACAATTAATGTAATTCTATGTTCAATATATGTGGGGTATTGAAATGGAATAGTTAAGTAGCCAAAGTCATTTTACGGAAAATTTATATAGATGGGGTGGAAAGTATGCAAGAACATTTAATCGTCACGCTTGATGGCACTGATTATCTTGTAGAACCTGGAACAAGTTTACTCGAGTTTATAAAATCTCGTGATACTTTCGTACCTTCAATTTGTTATAACGAATCAATGGGACCAATTCAAACATGTGATACATGTATGGTTGAAATTGATGGCAAAATTGAACGTGCGTGTAGTACTGTTGTAGATCGACCCATGACAGTTAATACTCAGAATAATGATGTTAAAGCTAGCCAAAAGGAAGCTTTAGATCGCATTTTAGAAAAACATATGCTGTATTGTACAGTATGTGATT
This sequence comes from Staphylococcus sp. MB377, assembly GCF_001922505.1. Classification (NCBI taxonomy): domain Bacteria; kingdom Bacillati; phylum Bacillota; class Bacilli; order Caryophanales; family Staphylococcaceae; genus Staphylococcus; species Staphylococcus sp. MB377. The sequence goes on from NZ_MAON01000022.1 coordinate 226,007, forward strand.
ACAATAACGGTGATTGTGAAATACATAACGCTATGGACGCATGGGGATTAGAAGAACAATCATACGAATACAAAACGAAACCATATGAAAAAGACTATGGTCCATTCTATCGATATGACCCAGACCAATGTATTCTGTGTGGTCGTTGTGTAGAAGCGTGTCAGGATATCGAAGTAAATGAAACAATTTCAATTGATTGGAATCGTGAGCATCCTAGAGTTATCTGGGATAATGATGTTCCTATTAATGAATCATCATGTGTATCGTGTGGACAATGTGCAACTGTATGTCCTTGTAATGCCATGATGGAAGTGAATATGGAAGGTAATGCTGGTTACATGACAGATACTGAACCAGGTTCACTTGCTGCAATGATTGATTTAACTAAAAAGGCTGAACCAGGTGATGGATTACTATTTGCAGTTTCTGATTCAGAAGCGGAAATGCGTAAAGAACGCATTAAGAAAACGAAAACAGTTTGTACATATTGTGGTGTAGGTTGTTCATTTGATGTATGGACTAAAGACAGAGAAGTGCTAAAAGTTCAACCATCACATGATTCTCCAGCAAACAAAATTGCTACATGTGTTAAAGGTAAATTCTCTTGGGGTCACATTAACTCAGACCAACGTTTAAAGAAACCTCTAGTTAGAAAAGATGGAGAATTCCATGAAGTTGAATGGGATGAAGCTTTAGATGTTATTGAAACTAACTTTAAGCGAATCAAAAATGAATATGGTGGCGATCATTTAGCATTTATCGCATCTTCTAAAGGTACTAATGAAGAATCATATTTAATGCAAAAACTTTCACGACAAGTCTTTGGATCTAACAACGTTGATAACTGTTCAAGATATTGCCAAGCACCAGCAACGAAAGGTCTATTTAGAACTGTTGGTCACGGTGGTGACTCTGGTTCAATTGAAGACCTTGAGAGAGCTGCTATGACTGTTCTAATCGGTACAAATACAGCTGAAGCGCATCCAGTTATTGCATCTAGAATGAAACGTGCACAAAAGTTATTCGGACAAAAGATGCATGTATTCGATATTAGAAAACATGAAATGGCTGAGCGTGCAGATGCATTCTATCAACCTAAGCCAGGAACTGATTTAGTTTGGTTAGGTGCAGCTACTAAATATATCATTGACAACGATTTACACGATAAAGCTTTCTTGAATGATTGGGTTGATAATTATGAAGATTACTATAAATCATTAGAATTGTTCACTATGGATTTTGCAGAAGAAACAACAGGTATTCCTAAAGAACAAATCATTAGCTTTGCAGAAGAAGCTGCAAAAGCTGAATCAATGTCAATTTGTTGGGCAATGGGTGTTACACAACAAGACATCGGTAGTGATACAAGTACAGCTATCTCAAACTTATTGCTCGTGACAGGTAACTATAGAAAACCAGGTTCAGGTGCTTATCCATTACGTGGTCACAATAATGTACAAGGCGCAAGTGATATGGGAAGTATGCCAGATCAATTCCCAGGTTATCAAAAAGTAGCTGATGATGAAGTGAGAGCAAAATTTGAAAAAGAATATGGTGTAGAATTAAATCCAACACCTGGACGCGATAATCACCAAATGATGGAAGGTATCCATAATGGAGATATTCAGTCATTATACTTATACGGTGAAGATACAGGTATTGTTGATTCTAATATTAATTTTGTTCAATCTGCATTAGAAAAAGTAGACTTCTTAGTTGTTCAAGATGAGTTCCTAACTTTCACAGCAACATATGCAGATGTCGTCTTACCAGCTAGTCCATCATTAGAAAAAGATGGTACATTCACGAATACAGAACGCCGAATTCAACGTATTAATAAAGCATTACAACCGCTAGGCGATTCTAAACCAGACTGGGAAATCTTCCAATTAATCGCACAACGCATGGGCGCAGATTGGAATTACAAACATCCAAGTGAAATCATGGATGAAATTGCACGATTAACACCATCATATTCAGGTGTAAATTATGAACGATTACAAGGTTTCAATAGTCTTCAATGGCCTGTAGCACCAGATGGTACAGACCAGCCAACATTATATATGGATGGCTTTAACTTTGAAAATGGTCGTGCTAAGTTATTCCCATTAACATTTGACAATTTCTTTAAAGAAGATGAAGTTTATGACCTGCATGTAAATAATGGTCGTTTACTAGAGCATTTCCATGAAGGTAATATGACTTATCAAACTGAAATGATTAAGTATAAAGTGCCAAATGCATTTGTAGAAATTTCTCCAGAGCTAGCTAAAGATCGTGATATTCATGAAGGCGCAGAATTACGATTGATTTCAGAAACGGGTGAAGCAACATTAATTGCAACTGTAACTGATCGAGTTAAAGGCAGAGAAATTTATATTCCTTTAAATAATGATGCTATGTCAAATGGTGATTTAGGTGCTATCAATAAATTAACTAATAGTGATGTAGATAAATATACAGATACACCATCTTATAAACGAACTAGTTGTCGCATGGAAGTATTGACTCGTAAAGGTAAATCACCATTAAATCCAACAAACTTCCGTGTCGATAAAAAACGTAACCCGCAATATAGTGTCCAAGTACAGAAAAAATGGGAACGTCCCGACTATGTTTTCCCAGGAAATGTGGTGGATAAATAATGGCTGAAAGAATAACTAAAATTAAACGTTTAGAGAAATCAGAAGAACAAATTAAAATCGAGAGTATCAATGAAGTAACAGATGCTATTGCAGAAAATAAAGATAGTATTTTAAAAGCAATACGTTTAGTAAAAGCATTAGATGAAGCTAAAATTCTTGATTTAATGAACGGTGGCATTAGAGGACGTCAAGTCATAATCAATAAATTTATGACAGAACTTAACAAAGATTTATATGCGGGTCTAATTACAAATTTAGCACCAATGGTCTTTATGTTAGGTGAGCTTAATGTTCAAGAGTTAAGCCAATTCTTAAATAAATTAAATAAAGGATTGCACGTTGCAAATCAAGCAAATCCTAATGCTAAAACAAGTATTCGTAGTCTAATGGGCGTACTCAAAGACGATGATATGAATCGTAGCTTAACTTATATGCTCAATTTACTTAAAGGGATGTCTAGAGAAGATAAATAATACATTAATGTATAAAAAGATTGGTACAAATTAAATAATCAAAGGCTACAAAGTAAATATGCAGTAGATGACTGAATTGAGAAGGCACTTATACTAAACTTACTTAGTTCAAGTCATCCTTAGGGGTGGGATAATGAATTCAAATCGAATTCTGTCTCGCTCCTTTCTTTCATTATTTAATAAGATTTATAAGTACTTTCTACATAAATTATGGTAAGGTGTAGTATATATTATTACTAAAGAAGGGGTGAGAACAATTCATCCAAACGCGATTAAAATTATGACAGTTATTTCTAATGTCTTTATTGTTTTAGGAATTATTTTTTTAATTATGATGCAAATGGTGTTAGCGATTTCAATGTTCGCTGTGTCATTAGCAATTAGTTTAGTTATATTTAACGTGCTTTTTCGAGATCGAACTGGCATGAAGATAGTCATCAACATATCATTTGCTATAGTCTTAATTGTTATTATAAGTACTTATTTTTATTTATCTTAAATAGCTATAAAGGATTGTCATCTACATGAAGCAATTAAACCATTTGCGTTTACCATTCATACTGTTGCTTATTATTATCATTGTCTTCATAGTATTATTAATAATTAAGCACTCAGAACTGTTGGACAATGATCGCAACTATAGCTTTCAAGAAGCAATTCAGAAGCAAACAGATTCGAGTGTATTGAATACAGTAGACAGTGATGGTGAGTTTGTAAATGCAAATAGCCGAGAAATAGAGAGGGCAATGCGCATTACTCGAGACGATAATAAGTTAAAATACATGGATATTTCACAACAAGTTCCTATGTCAAAACAAGAAGTCAAAAAGATGTTAAAAGGAAATGGTATTCTTGAAAATCAAGCTGATGCTTTTATAGAGGCTCAAGACAAATATCAAGTCAATATTATTTATTTAATAAGCCATGCACGTGTGGAGACTGCTAATGGTAACTCTAAACTTGCCAGTGGTATTAAAGAAGGTAACAATCGTTATTACAACTTTTTTGGAGTCGGTGCTTTCGATGAAAATGCTATTCATACAGGTAAGAGTTACGCTAAGGAAGCATCATGGACTTCACCACGAAAAGCGATACTTGGTGGAGCTAAATTTATTAGAACGAATTATTTTGATAATGATCAAATTACGCTGTATCAAATGAGGTGGAATCCTAAAAGTCCAGGCCAACATCAGTATGCAAGCGATATTTTATGGGCAGATAAAATCGCAAAGTATATGCAAGCATATTATGACCAATTTGGTATAAAAAAAGATGATGTACGTAAGAACTTCTATGCCTTCTAAACTGATTGGATAATAGAGTGATATACAATATAAGTTGCAACTGCAACATACTGTTAAGATAAAATTTAGGTGAATTTAATATTGAGGTGTAAATAAATGAAAATTGCAATAATAGGTGCAGGTATAGGTGGTTTAACCGCTGGCGCACTTCTTTCAGAAAAAGGACATGACGTTTCTATATTTGAAAGACAATCAAATATAAGTGAAGTTGGTGCAGGTATAGGAATTGGTGATAATGTTATCAAGAAATTAGGTAAACATGACCTAGCTAAAGGAATTAAAAATGCTGGCCAGAACTTATCTGCAATGAATGTACTAGATGATAAAGGAAATATTTTGTCTGCAGTAAAATTAAAAGAGGCTACGTTGAATGTAACATTAGCGCGACAAACTTTGATTGAATTGATACAATCTTATGTTAATCCTCAATGCATTTATACAGACCATGATGTTATTAAGGTTGAAAACGTTGAACAACATACGATGGTTCACTTTTCAAATCATGCAAGTCAAAGTTTTGATTTATGTATAGGTGCGGACGGGCTTCATTCTGTTGTCAGACAAGCTATTCATCCGAATGCGAAGATACTTTATCAAGGGTATACGTGTTTTCGTGGCTTAGTGGATGATGCTGATCTACATAACATTGATATTGCTAGTGAATATTGGGGTAAACGAGGTCGAGTAGGGATAGTGCCACTTATTAACAACCAAGCTTATTGGTTTATCACAATTAATGCGTCTGAAAAAGATCCCAAATATCAATCGTTTGAAAAACCACATCTACAAGCATATTTTAATAATTATCCTGAACCAGTACGACAAATTTTAGATAAGCAAAGTGAAACAGGTATTCTGAAGCATGATTTATATGATATGAAACCACTCAAATCATTTGTAAATCGACGTATTCTATTGTTAGGGGATGCAGCGCATGCAACGACGCCTAATATGGGTCAAGGTGCTGGACAAGCTATGGAAGATGCGATTGTACTAGTTAATTGTTTAGAAGAATATGATTTAGAAAAAGCATTAAAACGTTATGATAAATTAAGAGTTAAACATACTACAAAAGTTATCAAACGCTCAAGAAAAATTGGTAAAATAGCGCAAAAAGATAAAACATTTGCTATTTCATTACGTAATAGTGTTATGAAACGAACACCTAAACGTTTGTTAAGTGGACAAACTAAATTCCTGTATAAAGCGAAGCATAAATAAAATAAGACGGATACTGAAGACTAATTAAGCATATAAGTTAATGATTAATATGCTTCGTAGTCTCTTTCAGTTTCCGTCTTATTTACATTATAAATTATTTATTAACTATAAACTGTGGATTTTCGCCATTTAACTTTTTAATCGTATCATTTGCGACGATTTTAGACATCATATCTCTTGCTTCATAAGTTGCGTTACCAATATGAGGTGTGATAACTACATTATCTAGTGATTTCAAACCTTCTGTAATTTCAGGTTCAAATTCATATACATCTAATGCGGCACCTTCAATTTCTTTGTCTTCTAAAGCTTTTACTAAAGCTTCTTCATTAACTATTGGACCGCGACCTGCATTAATTAAATAGGCTGTAGATTTCATCAGTTTAAATTGTTCGGTATCAATCATGTGATGTAAATCAGGATTATAAGCAGCATTGATTGTGATGAAGTCAGCATTTTCAAGTAAGGTATTTAGATCTACATATTTTGCACCAATTTCACGTTCTTTTTCTTTCTTTTGGTGAGGACCAGTATATAAGATATCCATATCAAAACCTTTAGCACGCTTAGCTACTGCACTACCAATTTCACCTAAACCGATTATGCCAATCGTTTTGCCAGACACTTCACGACCTCTAAAGAATAAAGGTGCCCATCCATCAAAACCTTGTGTTCGAGATAATTTATCTCCTTCAACTATGCGACGCGCAACTGCTAAAACGAGTCCGAAAGTTAATTCAGCAGTTGAGGCTGTTGATGCTTTAGGTGTATTTGTTACATCAATATCTTTTTCACGTGCATATTTAACATCCACATTATTAAAGCCAGCACCATAGTTTGCAATGATTTTAAGGTTACTTGCACTATCAATCACTTCCTGATCAACATTCGTAGATAGAATGCTTATAAGCGCAGAAGCATCTTTGACACCTTCCATTAGTGTTTCTTTATCAATAATGCCTTCACCTTCATACATTTCTACTTCAAAGTGTTCTTTAAGTAAATTTAATCCTACTTCTGGAATTGCACCTGCTATATAAACTTTTACCATTAAGCTCACTCCTTATCAATAATCTCTCTTTAAGTATAATAAAAGGAGAAAACGTATACAAATGTAATTCATACAATTTTATTAAATCATTTTAAGGCCGATTACAGAGAAGAGTATCAAGAAAATAAAAATGATACGGCTAAAATGTGTTGATTCTTTGTAAAATAACATTCCTACAATAGCTCCTCCAGCTGTGCCAATACCAGTCCATATAGCATATGCTGTTCCCATTGGAATTGTTGTCATAGCTAATTTTAATACACTAAAACTAAAAATAAACGTAATTGCCATTAAAACAATATAAAATTTTTGTTTTGAGCGTGCATATTGGTTTAACCATATGACACCAAGTACCTCTAATAATCCTGCAATGAATAAATATAGCCATGACATATTACATTCCTCCCTTAGGTGAGTCATACGTTGACAGTTTAAGTCCAATAATGCCAACTAATAACAGAAGCAGTAATACAACTTTCATTTTTGTAAAGGGTTCTCCAAAGAAAAGCATATCTGCAATAACTGTACCAGCAGCTCCTATTCCCACAAATACTGCATAAACTGTACCGACTGGAAGTTGTTTAGAGGCGGAAATCATCAAGTAGAAGCTTAGTGCAATAAAAACTAATGTAAATAACCAAGTTGCAAAATTATGGGCATTATTTAATCCAATTACCCAAATAACTTCAATAATGCCAGCTAAGATGACTTTAAGCCATTGCATACCTTCACACTCCTTATAAAATAAAGACTAATATGCTTATTCTCTCAAAGCGTTACCTTTAATTCAATTTGTAAAACTTAAAAAGGACTTGGGAGTGGACAGAAATAATATTTTCTCAAAATTTATTTCGTTGTATCCCCAGCTTGCTTAGCTTGTAGAATTTCTTTAGGAAATTCTCTTTGCTGGGGTCCCGCCTACCAGGCAAGGATGACTAGGTTTGAAAAAAGCTTGATTCAAGCGCATTTTCAAATCAGTCAGCTACTGACAAAATGATAAAGTAGGCTGAGACATTTTATATTGTCCCAGCCTCTAGTCCTACATGAATGATTAGAATTGAGAAAGCTTGATTTAAAGCGACTTCTCAATCATTTAGATACTGTGAATTTACAATGCAGCTCTATAGTATAATGTTATCCTATATTTATGATTAGCATCATTTAAGCTTTATTTAAAATTATGATAAATGGATGTAGTTATAAGAACTAGCTTGGCTAGCTGAAATTGTACGTGTATCTTTCACATATGGTCCACCAGAATAATTCATTTCAGAAACAGTTACTGAACCATCGCTACCAACACTTTCTACATACGCAACATGTCCATAAGAACCTTCAGATGTTTGAAGAATTGAACCTTTTTCTGGAGTATTATTTACAGTGTACCCAGCTGCTGATGCTGCACTCGCCCAGTTATTAGCATTTCCCCAAGTACTACCGATTTTACCACCAACTCTGTCATATACATACCAAGTACATTGGCCGGCTGTGTATAAATTACCTGATGTAGAAGATGTAGTTTGAGTTGAAGAAGTAGTTGTAGAAGAACTACTAGATGACGAACTTCCATCTGATGTTGTTGAAGTTGTAGTGCTTTGATTATAATTGAAAGATTGTTGTTTAAATTGAGGTTGTTGATAATCTTGTCCTTGTTGATGACTAAATTGCATATTTTGACCATGTGGACCTTGTTGTCCGAATTGATTATGTTGTGGTGCTGGATTGTGAATATATTCTGCAGCATCTGCATGGTTAGCATTTAATCCTAATGCTGATACACCAATGCCTGCTGTTAAAGTTGAAATTGTAATAATTTTTTTCATAGTAAAAAGTCCTCCCAAAATTTGTATTCAACAATAGGTTAAAAATAGCGATATGTTGAATAGACTTTGAATTTGTATTTTTTTTGTCGCTCCCAACGACAAGTCATACTTTATCAGATTCTATTAGCACTGTGTGCAATGTTACGATTTCGTAAATGAAATACAAAAACCTTGAACAACTCCGTAATAAAGAGTAGTTCAAGGTTACGTACTGTAATATAGCTTGAATTATGCATGTATACTACATTAATCTTATATTTAGTTAGTGTTAACAAATGATTATTGTTACAACCTTTTGTAATATTAGATGCTGTACAACTTATTTGAAGAAACGAATTGATAAAGGCACTACATACTCTTTTCCACCAAAATATTTAACGCATGCAACGATATGAAAAACTACATATAGGATAGTAAGTATAATTAATAGTAATGAAAGAACAAATAATAATATTGTAGCGATAATGATCGCTGCTTCATTATTAACTATATATATGAAAAATACAGGTACCATACATATACCAACAACAAAGTTCCAAATTAAATAAGAAATAAGCATGTTGAAGTAATTCTTTCCAGCTTTATCAACTAATCGTGATTCATTACGCTTGATAGCCCAAATAATAATTGGACCTATTACAGAAGTGAAGAACCCCAATAGGAAAATTAACATAGACATTAATCGGGCATCATCTTCATTATCTCTCTTTACCGTAGAGTCTTGTGATTGATCATAATAATCCGACATAATAATACTCCTCTCAATTAAAAAGTTATGTTTCATAATTAATATAACAAAGTTACTTAAAAAAGATTAGTTAATTTTAAAATTAATATAAATAATTGAGTTGTGTTTAATTTTTGAAAAATAGGATATAGTTTAGCGTTGTATAAAAATGGATTACTAATGATATTAGTAAAACTCATTATTAGGATTTGGCATTAGCTGACTGAATAGAAATAATGTTGATTTAATATATATTTTTATTCTAGCCAACTTTGCCCGGGAGCGGGACTTAAATATGATCATTTTAATAAATGGTTGTATTTGAGGATATAAAGAAATCTATTTACATTTATTAGATTTCTAACCTGCTCCCTTTATTTTTTAAATGAAAAGCAGAGACGCTGATTTGATTAAGAAAGGAAGTTATAACTATGAAAATAGCGGTAGTAGGATCAGGTAACGGTGCAGTTACAGCAGCAGTAGATATGGTAAATCAAGGACATGATGTGAAATTATATTGTCGAAATTCATCCATTAAAAAATTTAATAACGCATTAGAAAAGGGTGGATTTGATTTTAATAATGAAGGTACAGAATCATTTGTACCATTTACAGACATAAGTGATGACATTGAATATGTATTGAAAGATGCTGAGATAATTCAAGTTATCATTCCATCATCATATATTGAATACTATGCGGAAATTATGGCTGAGCATGTAACAAGTGATCAACTTATTTTCTTCAATATTGCAGCTGCCATGGCGTCAATTCGATTTATTAACGTACTTGAAGATAAACATATTGAGGTAGAGCCGAAGTTTGCTGAAGCTAATACACTTACTTACGGTACGCGCGTTGACTTTGAAAATGCACGAGTAGACTTATCATTGAATGTACGTAAAGTATTCTTTTCTACATATAATAAGAAGGAACTTAGTGATAGCTTTGAAAAAGTAAGTCAAATATATCCGTATCTTGTTAAAGAAGAAAATCTATGGAAGACAAATTTAGAAAACGGAAACCCAGAGGTTCATCCTGGTCCAACATTATTAAATGTAGGAAGAATTGATTATGCTGATTCATTTGCCCTCTATAAAGAAGGTATTACGAAGCACACAGTAAGATTATTACATGCAATTGAGTTGGAACGTTTAACACTAGGGCGTAAATTAGGATTTGAACTTTTAACAGCCAAAGAAGCACGTATTCAAAGAGGCTATTTAGAACGTAAAGACGAAGATGAACCATTAAATCGTTTGTTTAATACAAGTCCTGTGTTTTCTCAAATACCAGGGCCTAATTCAGTACAAAATCGTTATTTAACTGAAGATATTGCATATGGACTAGTACTATGGTCAAGTTTAGGGCGTGCAATTGATGTTGAAACGCCTAATATAGATGCTGTTATTATGATTGCATCAACAATTTTAGAACGTGACTTTTTCGATGAAGGTCTAAAAGTAGAAGAACTTGGTTTAGAAAAACTTGGTTTAGAATAATTGACAAATTTAGATTACTAAAAATGAATCTTTAATTAATATTCTATTTATGATTAAATGCACATCTAACTATGAAAAGAGGTAATTAACTAAAAAGAAAAGAGGAATGTGTATGAAAAGACAGCCATCATTTTTGGAAGCAATATCTACAATTATCGTTATGGTTATTGTCGTGACAATAGGCTTTATAAAATTTAATATTCCCATGCAGGTACTGTTACTCATATCATCTGCATATGCATCTTTGATAGCTTGGCGAGTAGGCTTAAAATGGAAAGATTTAGAAGAGGGAATTACACGAAGATTAACGACGGCTATGCCTGCAATATTAATTATACTAGCTGTAGGTATAATAGTTGGAAGTTGGATGTATTCTGGAACTGTTCCAGCTTTAATATACTACGGTCTAAAGTTTTTAAATCCACATTACTTTTTAGTTTCTGCCTTTTTAATATCGGCTATTTGTAGTTTAGCTACTGGGACAGCCTGGGGATCAGCTTCAACAGCTGGTATTGCGTTGATATCAATTGCGCATCAGTTGAATATCGATATGGGTATGGCAGCAGGTGCTATTATTGCAGGTGCGGTCTTTGGTGATAAAATGTCACCATTATCAGATACAACTAACTTAGCTGCTTTAGTAACTAAGGTAAATATCTTTTCTCATATCAGATCAATGATGTGGACAACGATACCTGCTTCAATTATTGGACTAATAGTTTGGTTCTTTGCAGGATTAACTTCAAAAGGGTCAGTGAATACGAAACAAATTAATAAGTTATTGAATGAACTTGATGGTATCTATAATATAAATATTTGGGTGTGGGTGCCGTTATTAGTCATAATCATATGTTTAGTTTGTAACGTATCTACTGTACCATCTATGTTAGCATCAAGTTTAAGTGCAGTTATTATTGGAACATTAAATAATCATTTTAATATAGTTGATGGTTTTAAAGCTATGTTTAATGGATTTACACCTGCGATGACTGGACATTCTAATCTTTCTACCAATGCAACATCGCTATTAGAACAAGGTGGAATGATGAGTATGACGGAGATACTAGTGACAATATTTTGTGGGTATGCATTTGCAGGTATTGTTGAAGTATCGGGATGTTTAGATGTCATGTTAAAAACGGTTTCTAAAGGTATACATTCAGTAGGAACGCTTATCTTAATAACAGTCATTTGCTGTTTAATGTTAGTATTTGCAGCTGGTGTAGCATCTATAGTAATTATTATGGTGGGTGTCTTAATGAAAGACATGTTTGTTAGTAGGAATTTAGATAAATCAAATTTATCAAGAACTTTAGAAGATTCAAGTACGATGGTGTTGCCGTTAATACCATGGGGAACTTCAGGCATATACTACACGCAACAACTTGGAGTATCAGTAGATCAATTCTTTATTTGGACAGTTCCATGTTACTTGTGTGCAGTATTAGCAATTATTTACGGCTTTACTGGAATTGGTATTCGAAAATTAGATAACAAAAGTTATGTAAAAAATTCGTAAAAATATGTTTAATCATTTGTGAAAAGGGTGTATTTAAGTATGTTAAAACGTTACATAGATATTTTTGTAGCGAGAATTGGATCCATGAACGATGGACAAACGAATTTATTATCAACAATTATGTAGTAATAGATATAACAAATCAAGAAAGAATGAATTTGTTCGAAATAGATTAAGATTGGAAAGTATTGATTATTACTTTCCAATCTTTTTTGTTTTTAATTATACGGCAGGATGCTATTTATATCTCATAATAAGATTTTTAAACTAGTGGAGATGCATGTTGTTTAATGTATATATCTTTGAGTCTGAAAGTAAGCGCAAAAAAGCGATCCAAAAATGGATCGCTTTTATACTTATTAATAAAATTAGTGAATGTAGTTATATGAAGCAGCTTGGCTAGCTGAAATAGTACGTGAAGTAACAACACCAGCACCGTGACCATAGTTCATTTCTGATACTGTAACTGAACCGTCACTACCAACACTTTCAACGTATGCTACGTGACCATATGCACCTTGTGAAGTTTGTAAAATAGCACCAGCTGATGGTGAATTGTTTACTGTGTAACCTGAAGCAGCTGCAGCGCTTGCCCAGTTATTAGCATTTCCCCAAGTTGAACCGATTTTACCGCCAACTCTATCAAATACATAATATGTACATTGACCAGCAGTATATAAGTTACTACCTGAACTTGAAGTTTTTGAAATTGAAACGCCAGTTGATTGTGATGATGGAGCAGTAGTTGTAGTTACTTTAATGTTACGATCTGAAGTTGAGTAACTAGCACCTAAACCACCAGTTTGTTGATTATTTGCACTATATGATTGAGTGTTATTACTGTAGTTGTTGTAGTTATTATAGTTATTGTAATTATATGAATAGTTGTTGTATGAATGATTAGATTGACTAGAGTGATTTACTTGATTTGGGCTCCAGTTACCTTTCCAAGTGTAATGATAGTTACCTTGTTGGTCGATAGTGTAAGAGTAGCTGTATGAAGTTGGATCATTTGGGTTATATCCTTGTTCTGCTGCATGTGCCTCATGACCATGTCCAGCGATAGCGATAGTTGCAACTCCTGCAGTAGCGATTGTAGCTGTAGCGATTTTTTTCATTGTAAAATTTCCTCCTGAGAATTAAATTAATATTTTATATTTAATAGTCATTTGATGACCCTTGAGTCCAGTTTGTAATAAGTTTCTTAACGACAAGACATACTTTATCAGAAAAAAATCATTTTGTGTGCGTTGTTATCATTTTGTAATTTTTTGCTAATAAATAGTGTTGAGTTAAATACAATAAGAAATTTTTTGTAATATTAAAAAACGTTGTCATAACAGTGTTTAAAAAAATATATGAAAAAGATACTCATTTTCTTGTAACATTTTTGTAAAGTAACAGCAAAAATTAATTTGATATAAAATTAATAGAATTCATTATTTTTGTATTGTTTTAAAATTATATATATACAAAAGATCTATTAATTAAATTGTATTATTACTCTGAAATGCTATAAAAGAAGCTCTTATTGGGGATTATTCATAAAAACATTATAAAAAAATATACAAAAACATTTATATAAGATAATAAAATGATATAATTGGTTAAAAGTTTGCTACTGCTAATACCGAAATAAAACATACAATTATATATGAAGATAGGCATTCAAAAAAAGCGTTTAATTAGAAAATCGTTATTAATGCAGCAATAGTTATTAGCGTTATGGGGGATAATTTATTATTTCTGTTTATGTCATATCTTTATATATTATAAAGTGAAAGGACGTTCGTATGATTGATAACTTTTCGGTAAAGCTTTTAAAAAATATAAAGATAAGTAGTCAAAAGGAATCAAATATTAAATTAATCTATTGGCTAAAGGGGTCAGGGAGAGTAATTTTAAATTTAAAGAATTTTCAAATGAAAGAGAGAGATTTATTATTTGTAATGTTAAATGATATTTACTCGATTGAGAATGAGGATGGAGCAATTATCGCTAGTATTGAAATAGCATTCAAAGATTATTTGAAATATGCTGATGATTATATTAAGTCTAATGGATATAAATTTCCTTCTATTGAAAGAAAACAATTAGAACCCTTTATTTTAAATTTACTTGATTTTGAAAGTAGTAAGTCAGATAAATTACAAATAAAAGATAAGTTGGTAAAACACTTATGTGTAGAATTAGGATACTTGCAGAGAAATCAACGCACTCATTACAAATTAGATAATGCCTTAGTTGACAAAGTACATGAGTATATTATTAAACATCACAGTAATAAGATAAGTCGCCAAGATATGGCTAATGCACTCAATATGTCAGCCAAGGAACTTAGTAAAGTCATCAAGTATCACACGCCTTATCATAATATTACACAATATATTAATGATGTTAGATTAAAATTATGTTTGATAGACATTTTAAAAAGTAATCATTTAATACAAGATATTGCATATAAGCATGGATTCAACCATTTTCCACATTTCATTGCTTTATTTAATAAAAAATACGGCACCACACCTGGTCAAATCAGAACTAAGAATCAATCGCATCAATATCAATCATTTAATCAATCAGAAATACCATTAGATGAAGAAACACAATTATTAATTGCTGAAGCAAAAGATAATTACAGTTCAACCGAATAATAATAGATATAAGTCAAACATGATGATTGAGTACAAGTAAACACGACCTTTCAATTGATAAATTATAAAGATAATGTTGTTTATTTAAGAAATCAAGTCAATGTCTATCTTTAATAGATTGGGTAAATATAGAGTTATATATTCAATAGTTTCAAATGCAGTTTTAAAATATGGGGCTATGTTTAGAGAATTTGTTATCAAATTAGCATGGAAACTCTTAACCGTCCAATCCTGAAATAGTGTTATGAGGTGATAGCTATGATGAATAAAAATAAGCTAGAAACATTATTATTTTATCTTGTTTTTATGAAAGCGGTAGGTGAGGTGCTAAAGTATAGTTACCAATTAAAATTTGAGCAATTAAAAACATTGTATGAAATCATTAAATATTTTCATGTTCATCATCAAGGCGTTTATATAGATGAGTTAATCACTTATCAAACCATTTCAAAAAGACAATTACGACATCATTTAGAGCATTTATATCATTTAGGATGGATCACTAAATTGCGTGATGATAATGACCAAAGACGTATATTATTTCTCCCATCCAATAGCTGTCAAGATAAACTGAACATTATGTTTATGGAAGTTAGTGAAATGATAAAAGGGAAGAATTTTGACTATTTAATAGAAACAACAGCCCACTATAATCAATTAGGGCATGTTATAACCATTTTTGACGCACTTTACAAAGTTCGAAATATAGCAAAGGAGTCTAATTTGAGTTTGGATGAATTGTTTTTATTAGGTAAGTTACTATCTAGTCGACAAGTTATTTCATTAAAAGAAATTCAGTCAATGTCATATCGATATTTAATATGTATGAACGTGGTTATTAATGATCTTTATCAAAAAGGATATTTAGAAAAGTATCGTAATTCAATAGATGAACGTATTGTAAATGTAAAATTTATTGAATCACGAGCATATGAAACAAATAAATTATTTATTAGATGTTACAATAAGTTTCAAGAGGAAATGAAGTACAATAAAATATCATAATATGTAAGGAGAATGAATTCATGATTCTAGATAATGTGAATCCCAACGATTTGTTTCCAACAGAGTCAAAAGGCCCTTCAGTATTAGGTGTCATTGAGTATAATGTTCAAGGCCAAAGTGAATTTGAAGGAGCATTTATTGCCACTTCTGAAAGATTAATTATGAATGTAGATATGAATGGTCAATTCTATTATAGAAATATCCCATATAATGAAATAGAAGAAATACATTTTAATGGCACAGGTATTTTGTTTACTTTTAATATTGGAAAAGTACCAATGAAACAAATCAAAACTAAAGACGTTAAAGCATTCGTTGATTATGTGGAGTCTAAAATTAAATAATCAAAAAGTTGAATAAAACCTAAAATACGCTACTATGATTCTAAAGGAAACAACGCTTGTTATAGTTATATTATTATTACTATTAGATGAGGCTAAAAACATGTGAGTCTGTAACATAAATAATATAATGTTGCTATTTTGCAAATTCGCAGTAGTTGACTGAGATGAGAAGACGCTTAAATCATGCTTTCCTCAGTTCTGGTCATTCTTGTAGGGTTGGGACGACGAATTTTTATAAAGAATTCTGTCTCAGTCCTCTTTTTTATCTCCAAATGAATACCTATAGTGACTAATTGATTATATATAATTTAATTGATGTAACTTGTTATTGATAATTAATATCATTTGAATTTCATAAAAATATTGAAATATTATACATAAATGTTATAAAATAATTTTTATAGCATAAGAAATGTTTGGTAAGTAATAAATAGTAGACATGAACCTTGTAGCAACAAGACGTACATCAGAGGAGTGGTTTAGAATATGGGACAAATTAAAGACATCAATGATTTAGTTAACGCAACATTTCAAGTTAAAAAGTTCTTCAAAGATACTAAAAAGAAATATAATTTAAATTATGAAGAGGTTTATATTTTAAATTATATTGCGAGAAGTAAAACGAATGAAATAACTTCAAAGGAAATTGCAACGTATTCAGAGTTTAAACCTTATTACTTAACTAAAGCATTACAGAAGTTAAAAGATTTACAGTTACTTTCAAAAAAACGTAGCATACAAGATGAAAGAATAGTTATTGTTTATGTAACAGATGAACAACGAGACAAAATTAATAAACTGATTGCTGAATTAGAGAAGTACATTAAGTAATCAACGTTTATTCATAAAAGACTTAAGTTTTGAGAGATTTAATCTCATTGACTTAAGTCTTTTTGTGTTTATAATCCCTTAAGTGGTTAACTTTCAATTTGTAATGTCGAGTGATAAACTAGGTTTAAATAATAATGACAATGAACAGGTGATATAATTGATCGATTCAGTTCTGATTAATACAGATATTCAAAAGAAATGGATAAAAAAATTTCAATCAATAGAAGAGACGTTTAAAGCAAGAGCAACAGAGAATGATAAACAGTCTAGGTTCCCTTATGAGAATATTGAATGGCTAGTTAAAGAAGGTTATAGCTTACTAACGCTACCTGTAGAATATGGTGGAGAAGGTGCCACTATTGAAGATATGGTTGTTTTGCAAACATATTTAGGTGCTATTGACGGTGCAACAGCATTATCTATTGGTTGGCATTTAAGTGTTATAGGTCAAATATATGAACAAACGATGTGGAAGCAGGACATGCTTAATCGCTTTGCAAAAGATATCGAAAATGGAGCTCTTGTTAATCGAGCGGTAAGTGAAGCGGATACAGGGAGCCCAACTCGTGGAGGCAGACCTGCGACACATGCAGTAAAACAAGATGACGGTTACTTATTAAATGGTGTTAAAACGTTTACATCAATGAGTAAAGCATTGACCCATTATATTGTAGCTGCATATGTAGATGATTTACAGGAAGTAGGTTTCTTCTTAGTACCAAGAGAATTTGATGGTGTAGAAATTGCAGATAATTGGAATATGGTAGGTATGAGAGCTACAGAAAGTCACGATTTAGTATTGAATGATGTATGGATACCTAAAGACTTTTTCGTAGAGTCAAAAAGAAAGCCACAACCGAATGGCTGGATATTACATATTCCAAGTACATATTTAGGAATTGCACAGGCGGCAAGAAATTATGCCATAGACTTTGCGACGAGTTATGGTCCAAATAGTATAGAAGGAACTATTAGTCATTTACCAACTGTACAACAAAACATTGGGAAAATGGAGTCTTTACTATTATCAGCACGTCACTTTTTATGGAGTACCGCAAAAGGATATAATTATTCAGAAAATCAACCACACTTATGGAATGAAACATCTGCTAGTAAAGTGCTAGTGATGAACCAAGGGTTAAAAGTTGTTGATTTAGCGATGAGAATTGTTGGTGCAAAAAGTCTGGAAATGGATCGTCCGTTACAACGCTATTATCGAGATATGAGGGCTGGATTACACAATCCACCAATGGAAGATGCAGCATACACTAATATAGCGAAATCTTTATGTAATTTATTTTAAGAGTCTAATAACTATAGATTTTAGGAAGTGGGACAGAAATAATATTTTCTCAAAATTTATTTCGTTGTATCCCCAACTTGCTTAGCTTGTAGAATTTTTTTAGGAAATTCTCTTTGCTGGGGCCCCGAACCCCAACTTGTTTAGCTTGTAGAGTTTCTTTAGGAAATTCTCTTTGTTGGGGCCCCGCCTACCAGGCAAGGATGACTAGGTTTGAAAAAAGCTTGATTCAAGCGCATTTTCAAATCAGTCAGCTACTGACAAAATGATAAAGTAGGCTGAGACATTTTATTTTGTCTCAGCCTCTTTTTAATTTCACAAATTATTAAAATTTTTATTGTAAATAAAGAGGTAGTAGGATATAATTTTTGATGAAATTGATAATCGTTTTCAATAGGAGGATGTTATGAAAAAGTTAATTTTACCTTTACTTGTTCTAATCATCGTTTTAGCTGCATGTGGTAATAATGGTGGTTCAGGTAAATCCGATTCAAAAGAAGAAACAAAATCATATAAATTAGATAGTGGGAAAACTATAAAAATCCCTAAAGATCCAAAACGTATTGCGGTAGTAGCACCTACTTTTGCGGGTGGTTTACATAAATTAGGCGCAAATATTGTTGCAGTAAATAATCAAGTTGATCAAAGTCCAATTTTAAAAAATAAATTTAAAGACACGACTAAAATTGGTGAAGCTGACGTTGAGAAAGTTGCTAAGAAAAAACCTGATTTAATTATTGTTTACTCTACTGATAAAAATATTAAAAAATATCAAAAAATTGCCCCAACAATTGTAGTTGATTATGGAAAACATAAATATTTAGAACAACAAGAAATGCTAGGTAAGATTATGGGTAAAGAAGACGAAGTTAAAAAATGGGAAGACAAATGGAAGAAACAAACTGAAAAAGATGGAAAAGAAATCAAAGATGCAATTGGTAAAGATTCAACAGTTTCTATCTTAGATGAATTTGATAAAAAAGTTTACACTTACGGCGACAACTGGGGTCGTGGTGGCGAAGTATTATATCAAGCCTTTGATTTAAAAATGCCTAAAGGCCAACAAGATTTAGTTAAGAAAGAAGGTTGGGCTGAAGTAAGCCAAGAAAAAATTGAAGACGTAGCTGGTGATTATATCGTATCAACTGGTGAAGGTAAATCTAAACCAAGTTATGAAACAACTAATATATGGAAAAATTTACCTGCAGTGAAAAATAATAACGTTATTGAAGTTAAAGCTGAAACATACTGGTATAATGACCCTTATACGCTTGACTTTATGAGAAAAGATTTAAAAGACAAGTTACTTAAAGCTAGTAAATAATAAAATATAAAAACTATAATCAATTATTTATGATATTTAAGCTATGATTACATATAATGTAGTCGTAGCTTTTTTAAATTTACAAATGTATGTAAGGAGGAATCTTTTTGCGTAAAGTATATTTTAATCACGATGGTGGAGTAGATGATTTAATATCTTTGTTTTTATTATTACAAATGGATGATATCGAATTAGTAGGTGTTAGTACTATAGGAGCAGATTGTTATTTAGAACCTTCAGTCAGCGCTTCATGTAAAATTATAAATCGATTTTCTAATAATTCTTTACAGGTTGCGCCGTCCTATGAACGTGGGGCTAATCCTTTTCCAAAAGAATGGAGAATGCATGCATTCTTTATGGATGCGTTACCCATATTAAATGAATCAACTACCAATAAACAGTCTACCATCAGTGATATAGAAGCGTATGAGGACATTATGAGAGTATTAAGTCAATCAAGTGAACCTGTAACTTTGCTATTTACTGGACCACTAACAGATTTGGCTAAAGCGCTTAAAATTGAACCTGGCATTCAAAATAATATTGAAAAATTAGTTTGGATGGGCGGAACGTTTCTCGAAAAAGGTAACGTAGAAGAGCCTGAACATGATGGTACAGCTGAGTGGAATGCGTTTTGGGATCCGGATGCGGTTAAGACAGTATTTGATAGTGAAATAGCGATAGATATGGTAGCTTTAGAAAGCACCAATAAAGTTCCGTTAACATTAGACATTCGACAAATGTGGGCTGATAAACGTCAATATCCAGGTGTAGATTTTTTAGGTGTTAGCTATGCTGCAGTACCGCCTTTGACACACTTTATTACAAATTCTACATACTTCTTATGGGATGTCTTAACCACTGCTTATATAGGGAAACCTGATTTAGTTCAATATAAATCATTGAATGTAGATGTAGAATTTAAAGGGCCTAGTCAAGGACGTACATTTATTAAAGAAAGTGGGCGTTCTATCAAAGTTGTCACTGATGTTAAGCATGATGACTTCTTTAATTATATTACTGATTTAGCTAAAAAAGTAGATTCTCCTTCTTAAATGTAAACTTTATATTTTATAAAGTTTACATTAGTGGTATAATCATTTTCGTAGAAGGAGGATACAACATGAATACAAGAAATTTAGTTTACACAGCTTTAATGACAGCAATTATTTGTGTTTTAGGATTGGTACCAGGAATCCCGCTTCCAATTATGCCAGTACCTATTGTTTTACAAAATATAGGCATATTTTTAGCAGGTATTATTCTAGGTAAAAAATATGGGACACTGAGTATCATTGTCTTTTTACTATTAGCTGCTGCAGGTTTACCAGTTCTATCTGGTGGACGTGGAGGAATCGGAGTATTTGCGGGACCATCAGCAGGATTCTTATTCTTATATCCAGTAGTTGCATTTGGTATAGGATTAGTGAGAGACCGATACTTTAATAATATTAACTTTGCGATATTATTAGTCGCTACTTTAGTTATTGGTGTATTATTCTTAGATATCGTGGGTACGATTATTATGGGCTTCATTATAAATATCCATGCAAGCAAAGCATTCTTATTGTCATTTACATTTATACCTGGAGATATTATTAAAGCCATTATTGCAAGTTTAATTGGTGTAACTCTTTTAAATCATTCACGGTTTAAAAGTTTGATACAATAAATTTATCAAGCTAATAGGGTGGGTGAATATAGCTATGTCAAATATATCAATACATAATATTGCGCAAGATGGGCATTTATATCATGAAGATAAGCAGAAAATTATTTATTTAACGCCTTCAGAACCGCTTAAGTATGATACGAATAAGTGGTTTTATAAAGAAATGCCCACATTAGATCAGTGGTTCAAGGATATGACCTCTCAATATGAACTGCATCAAAAACAGGATTCAAATCACTTAGCGTTTACTTTTCCAGAGAATGAAAGATTAAGCCAGGAGTGGATAAATGCAATTAAAGATAGAGATTTTCAATTAGGCATACTTGAATTCTATATTATAGAAGGAACTGAATTAACACAGTTAACTAGTAGAAATGATGTAGACATTAAAGAAGTTGATGAAAGCAATATAGAAGATTATTTGAATATCTATTATTCATTTGCATTGCCTTATGGTAAACCATTTGCTATTGAAAGTATTAATAATGTAAGACAAACCATCCTACAAAAAAAAGACAATAAAAAACGATTAGTTGCTTATGTTGAAAATGAACCAGTAGGGACTGTTGATGTTATTATTACTGACGTAACTATTGAAATTGATAGTTTTGGTGTAATTGAGCAATTTCAAAGACAAGGTATTGGGTCAACAATACAAGCATACATAGGTAACTTAGCAAATGAACGACCAGTTATACTTGTAGCTGATGGAGAAGAAACAGCAAAAGATATGTATTTAAAACAAGGTTATACGTATCAAAGTTTTGTTTACCACATAGTTAAAGAAGAAGTTAATTAAATAAGGCACAGAGTAGTTTAAACTAATTATTCCAACTACTCTGTGGCTTTAATACGTTCAGGATGACTATAAACATTAAAACTTCCATCTCTAATAAAGCCAATAGCAGTAATATTTAAATCGTTGGCTAATGTAATAGCTAAAGTCGTAGGTGCGGATTTAGATAATATAACGCCTACACCTATTTTAGCCGCCTTTAATAATATTTCAGATGAAATACGTCCACTAAAAATAAGCACCTTATTTCTTACAGGAATACGTCTTTCAAGACAAAACCCATATAGTTTATCTAGAGCATTATGGCGACCAATATCTTGTCTATGTTCGAAAAATTCATTACCATCGCTAATGGCGGCATTGTGCAACCCACCAGTTTGTTTAAATAATGTACTTGCAGTTTGTAATCCAGTCATCATATTGAGTACTTGTTTAGGAGTTAATGTTATTTTTGACATTGAGGTTTTAGCTATTGCCGCATCATTGTGAAAGTAAAATTCTCTACTTTTTCCGCAACAAGATGCAATCATGCGTTTAGTAGAGTATTCAAAGCGATCGCCTAAATCTTTAGTTAACTCTACATGTGCAAAGCCTTTGCTATCATCTATTTGTAATGATTTTATTTCTTCGTTTTTATAAATAGCTCCCTCTGAGGCTAAAAATCCAACTACAAGTTCTTCCATATGTGTCGGGCTACAAATAACCGTTGCGAATTCCGTACCGTTTACATTGATAGTCAATGGAAATTCTGTAACATAACTATCTGTTGTATTTATTAATTGTCCATCTTCATAGCGGATAATAGATTGCCCCTGTAACACATCTTTGTTCATTTATATTTCTCCTTTAAGGATATGTAATTCTATATTAAAACTTTTAGTTACAATTTGAAAAGATTTAAATTACATATAAATAATTAATAGTATATTAAATGTATTTAATAATATGGATATTAGGTGGATTTTTATAATTTATACCTTTCAAAAGATTAAGAATAGCGTATAATTGAATGTATAAAAGGAAGGGGTTAAGAAATGAATATTAAACATTTCATGGCAGTGATTGCTACTTTAGTAATTATTTTAGCAGGATGTTCAAATTCTGGTAGTAATGATAGTGGCAATAAATCATCTGATTCTAGTAAAAAAGATAATGACAAAAAACAAGAATTACAAATTTCGGCAGCAGCGAGCTTAGGTGATGTTAGTAAAGCATTAGAAAAAGAATTTAAAAAAGATCATAAAAATGTTGATGTAAGCTTTAACTATGGTGGTTCAGGCGCATTAAGACAACAGATCGAAAAAGGTGCTCCAGCTGACGTATTCATGTCTGCAAATACTAAAGATGTTGATATGTTAAAAGACAAAGACAAGGCACACGATGCATATAAATACGCTCATAACAAACTTGTCTTAGTCGGAGATAAAAATAGCGATAAATCATCAGTTAAAGATTTACAAGATAATGAAAAATTAGCGATTGGTGAAGTTAAAACAGTTCCAGCAGGTAAATATGCGAAACAATACTTAGAAGATCAAGGTTTATACGGTGAAGTTAAAGATAATTTAGTTTACGCTAAAGATGTTAAACAAGTATTAAATTATGTTGAAAAAGGCAACGCTGAAATGGGCTTTGTTTATGAAACTGATTTATATACTGATAAAAAGAAAACAGATAAAGTAAACGAAATTAAAGAAGCTGAACTTAAAAAACCAATCACTTACGAAGCAGGTGTTACTTCAGATAAGAAACTTGCAAAAGAGTGGATGGACTTCTTAAAATCTAAAAAAGCAAAAGATATCTTGAAAGAATATCATTTTGAAATTTAGGAGGTAATAAGTATGCCTGACATTACACCTTTTTGGATTTCGATTCAAGTGGCTGTCATAAGTACCATTATTGTATCAGTACTAGGTATCTTTGTTTGCCGGTTGCTTTATAAAGGAAAAGGGCATCTTACTAAACTCCTTGAAAGTTTTATATTATTACCCATTGTTCTACCTCCTACGGTGCTAGGGTTTATTTTACTTATAATATTTTCTCCTAGAAGTGTTGTAGGACAATTTTTTGAAAACATACTACATCTTCCAGTAGTATTCACAATGACAGGTGCAGTAATTGCATCTGTCATTGTTAGTTTTCCGTTAATGTATCAACACACTATTCAAGGATTTAGAAGTATTAACCCGAAAATGCTAAATACTGCTCGCATCATGGGGGCAAGTGAGAATAAAATATTCTATCGTCTAATTTTACCGCTATCTAAACGTTCAATTATAGCGGGTATAATGATGAGTTTTGCACGTGCAATAGGTGAATTCGGTGCAACATTAATGGTTGCAGGCTATGTACCCAATAAAACTAACACGTTACCACTTGAAATTTATTTCTTAGTTGAACAAGGTAGAGAAAATCAAGCTTGGTTATGGGTGCTTGTGTTAGTCGCATTTTCAATTACGGTAATTGGTGTATTGAATTTTACGAATAAAGATAAATATAGGGAGGTAGAGTAGATGTTAGAGTTAAAGCTTCAATATCAATTAAAAAAGACATTTATTGATATTAACATTAACGATACAGTCCCTAAAATTTACGCAATCCGAGGGCCTTCTGGAATAGGTAAAACCACAGTGCTAAATATGATAGCAGGTTTAAGAACACCAGATAAAGCCTATATCAAAGTCAATGACAGACTGATTATTGATACTGAGCATAAAGTCAATCTGAAAATACAAAATCGCAAAATTGGCTATTTATTCCAAGATTACCAATTGTTTCCTAATATGACAGTTTACAAAAATATAACTTTTATGTCTAAACCATCTGTCCATATAGATGATTTAATGGATCGTCTAAATATTCATTATCTAAAAGAGCAATATCCATCGACACTTTCTGGTGGAGAATCTCAACGTGTTGCTTTAGCTCGAACACTAAGTACAAAGCCAGACTTGATTTTATTAGATGAGCCATTTTCAAGTCTAGATGATGCAACGAGAGATGAAGGAATAAATTTAATTAAACGTATTTTTAAAGAATGGAAAATACCAATCATCTTTGTCACACATTCTAATTTTGAAGCTGAAGTATTGGCTGATAAAATTATTAAGATAGGTTAATTAAAGATAGATTGGGATTAAAATTATAAAATTTTAGCGTTATAGCAGAATTATGATTATTATCTAAGTTAACAAGATGCTTATAATAGACTATTATTAAATCTAGTCAACATTGCGGGTGTGGCCGATGAATTCATATTGAATTCTGTACCACTCCCGCTTTGTTCGATATAATGATAGAAATGGATATTAACTAGAGAGGGCAATGAAAATGACGAGTGAACGTTATTCTAGACAAACTTTGTTTAAAGGAATAGGACACGAAGGACAACAGAAAATTAGTCAAAAACATGTACTCATTGTTGGTATGGGAGCGTTAGGAACCCATGTTGCTGAGGGTCTCGTTCGTGCGGGAATCAAAACACTTTCAATTGTAGATAGAGATTATATTGAATTTAGCAATTTACAACGACAAACATTATTTACTGAAGAAGATGCTAATACTATGTTGCCTAAAGTTGTAGCAGCGGAACGCCATTTAAAAGCATTGCGCCATGACTTGAAACTAAAAACTTTTATTACACATGTCGATTATTATTTTTTAGATAAGTATGCTAAACATGTAGATCTTATTATTGATGCGACAGATAATTTTGAAACAAGACAATTAATTAATGACTTTTCTTTTAAAGAGAATATACCTTGGATATATGGTGGTGTCGTGCAGAGTACTTATATAGAAGCAGCATTTATTCCAGGAGAGACACCTTGTTTTAACTGTTTAATGCCTCAACTACCAGCAATTAATTTAACTTGTGACACTGTAGGTGTTATACAACCTGCTGTTACGATGACTACAAGTTTTCAATTGCGAGATACCTTTAAATTATTAACTGAGCAATCAGTGCCTACTAAATTAACTTATGGAGATATATGGGATGGTCAACATTTTACATTTGGTTTTAGCCGTATGTTTAGAAAAGAGTGTCCAACATGTGGTTCAAATCCTTCCTTTCCATATTTAAATAAACAGCATACATTATATGCAACGTTATGTGGTAGGGATACAGTACAATATGATAATGATAAAATTTCCCAGGAAATGGTACGTGAATTTCTTAAGCAACATCACCTTAATTATCGAGAAAACAAATATATGATAATGTTTGAATATAAAGGACATCGAATTGTTAGTTTTGAGGGTGGACGAATGCTTATACATGGTACAACGAAGACGTTAGATGCCATTCATTTAATCAATCAATTATTCGGATAGGAGTGGAATTAATGCATCAACATGATCACGCGAAAGTAGATAGAATGATTCAATGTGCAGTTTTAACTGTATCTGATACTAGGGATAAAGAGACGGATAAAGGTGGTCAACTTGTACAAACTTTAATACAAGATATCAATGTCGAAGTATTAAATTCAAACTATGCTATTGTCAAAGATGATAAAGTAGCTATTCAATCTCAAATTGAACAATGGTTGGCATCTGATATTGATGTCATAATTACAACTGGTGGAACTGGCATTGCACAAAGAGATGTTACGATAGAAGCGGTTAAGCCACTTTTGGATAAAGAAATCGAAGGTTTTGGAGAATTATTCAGATATTTAAGTTACACAGAGGATGTCGGAACTAAAGCATTGTTATCAAGAGCAGTCGCTGGTTCAGTGAAGAACAAATTAATTTATACTCTACCAGGATCTACTGGAGCTGTGAAATTGGCTATTGAAAAGTTAATCAAGCCAGAATTAAACCATATGTTGCATGAATTGAATAAATAAAAAAATAGTCATGGATTTAAACTTAAATGATAGGTTTCCCTAATTGAAGTTTTGCATCCATGACTTTATTATTTAAATTGAAACATTATATGAGCGCTCGAAATAACTTAACGACGATAGTCACCAGATTTGCCACCTGATTTTGATTCAAGGTAAGTCTCACCGATAATCATACCTTTATCGACTGCCTTGGTCATATCGTAAACAGTTAAAGCAGTTGCAGAAGCGGCTGTTAATGCCTCCATCTCAACGCCTGTTTTTCCTGTAGTGGAGACAATAGCCGTGATATTTAATGTGTATGTAGTATTATCATTAATTTGCCAGTTAAATTGAACATCTATACCTGTTAAAGGTAGAGGATGACACATAGGTATAATCGTCGATGTGTTTTTAGCTGCCATAATACCAGCAATTTGTGCAGTGTTAAGTACATTGCCTTTTTTATTAGTATTATCTATAATTTGTTGATAAATTGTTTCATTAACAGTAATGCTAGAATGAGCTTGAGCAGTACGTTTAGTAATATTTTTATTTGAGACATCTACCATTTTAGCATTACCTTGTTCATTGATATGAG
Organism: Staphylococcus sp. MB377; assembly: GCF_001922505.1. NCBI lineage: Bacteria > Bacillati > Bacillota > Bacilli > Caryophanales > Staphylococcaceae > Staphylococcus > Staphylococcus sp. MB377. The sequence goes on from NZ_MAON01000022.1 coordinate 253,628, forward strand.
TGAATTTTGACATAATAACCCTCCTGATAGGGTTAGTATATCATGATTTTAAATTATAATTTGGAGATGATAAGTATGTCAGTTGAAAAAAGAAACCCAATACCAGTTAAAGAAGCGATAAATCGTGTTGTTCAACAGGATATATATTTGAATACTACAGAAGTGATGTTAGAAGATAGCTTAGGATATGTACTTGCGGAGAATATTGTTGCAACTTACGATATTCCTCGTTTTAATAAATCACCTTATGACGGGTTTGCTATTCGAAGTAAAGATTCTGCTGGTGCATACTCAGAAAATCGTAAACAATTTAAAGTGATTGATCATATAGGCGCAGGTTCAGTTTCAGATAAAATACTAGGTCAAAATGAAGCAGTACGTATTATGACAGGAGCCCAAATTCCAGAAGGTGCAGATGCAGTAGTCATGTTTGAACAAACAGTTGAGGATGGAGATACGTTTACAATACGTAAGTCATTTGAAGCAAATGAAAATGTATCTCTTAAGGGTGAAGAAACAACAACAGGTGATATTGTCTTGAAAAAAGGTCAAATCATTAATCCAGGTGCAATAGCCGTTCTAGCAACATATGGTTACTCTAAAGTTCCTGTGACACAACGCCCAAGTATTGCAGTCATTGCAACTGGTAGTGAACTATTAGATGTGGATGATGAATTACAACCAGGTAAAATACGCAATTCAAATGGTCCAATGATCAAAGCACTATCTGCAAAAGCTGGATTAAACGTTGAAGCATATAAAATTCAACAAGATGATTTGCAAAGTAGTATTTCAGTTGTCAAAGATGCCATGTCAAAACATGACATCGTAATTACTACGGGTGGCGTTTCTGTTGGAGATTTTGACTATCTACCTGAAATTTACAAAGCTGTAAATGCAGAGGTGTTATTTAATAAAGTTGCAATGAGACCAGGTAGTGTAACAACCGTAGCTGTTGCAAATGGGCAATATTTGTTTGGTTTATCAGGTAATCCATCAGCTTGTTTCACTGGATTTGAATTATTTGTCAAACCTGCGATTCAACATATGATGGGGGCAACTGCCTATTACCCTCAAGTTGTTAAAGCTACTTTAATGGAAGATTTTACTAAGGCGAATCCCTTTACTCGTTTTATTCGAGCATCTGCTACATTTTCACAGAGTGGTGCGACAGTAGTGCCATCAGGATTTAATAAATCTGGTGCAGTAGTAGCAATTGCACATAGCAATTCAATGATTATGTTGCCAGGGGGCACTAGAGGATTTAAAGCAGGTCATACAGTTAATGTTATTTTAACTGAATCGAATGTCTATGAAACGGAAATGACACTATGATTTTGCAAATAGTTGGTTTTAAAAATTCAGGAAAAACAACCTTGATGCAACATACGATAGAATTTTTAAAATCTTATGGTTACACAATAGTCACAATCAAGCATCATGGCCACATTGGTGATGATATAACGCTTCAAGAAGACCATGTAGATCATATGAAACATTTTAATGCTGGAGCAGATCAAAGTATTGTGCAAGGTGAACACTATCAACAAACTGTCACGCGTGCATATAAACAAAATCTTACTCAAATGATTGACCAATCTGTTACAATTGATTGTAATATCATTTTGGTTGAAGGGTTTAAAGATGAACATTTTGATAAAGTGGTCGTCTATCAGACTACTGAAGAATTAGAACAGTTAAAGCAATTAACTAGTGTTAAATATTGTTATTATGTTCATGATAAACATGCGTTATCACAATATGATTATTGGTTATTACAATGGATAGAGCAAAGGGATTGACATTAAATGAAACAATTTGAAATCGTTACTAAACCCATCCAAACAGAACAGTATCGAGAATTTACTATAAATGAACACCAAGGTGCTGTAGTTGTATTTACAGGACATGTAAGAGAATGGACTAAAGGTATTAAAACAGAATATCTAGAATACGAAGCATATGTACCTATGGCAGAGAAAAAATTAGCACAAATAGGTGATGAGATAGAAACGCGTTGGCCAGGGACGATTACAACAATTGTTCATCGCATTGGGCCACTTCAAATTTCAGATATAGCAGTGTTAATTGCAGTTTCATCACCCCATCGTAAAGATGCATATAGAGCTAACGAATATGCTATTGAACGTATTAAAGAAGTCGTTCCAATCTGGAAAAAGGAAATTTGGGAAGACGGTGCAGAGTGGCAAGGACATCAAAGAGGTAGCCACGATCTAGCTACTAAAGGAGAGGACTAACGTGAAGGTATTATACTTCGCTGAAATAAAAGAAATTTTGCAAACTGATAGTGAAACAATTGATATTAATGAAGCAATTAACGTTGATGCTTTTAAACAATATCTGTTTGAAAGACATCCTTCAATTAAATCTAAAAAGTTTCAGGTTGCAGTAAATGAAGAATTTGTACAGGATGAGGATATCATACAACCAACAGACATTGTTGCATTGATTCCTCCAGTAAGTGGAGGTTAACGGGAAATGAAAGCAATTATTTTAGCAGGTGGTCATTCAGAACGTTTTGGTAAGGCAAAGGCATTTGCCGAAATAGATGGACAATTATTTTACCAACAAATTGTTCAAACCTTACAAGAAACTAATATGTTTAATGATATTATTATAAGCACCAATGATCAATTAGCTAATCAATTTAAACATGACAATGTTATTATAGATGACGCTAACAATAAAGATAAAGGTCCACTTGCTGGTATTCATACTGTAATGAAACAATACAACGATGAAGAACTGTTTTTTGTAATATCTGTTGATACCCCTATGGTAACAGGTAAGGCTATTAGTGCTTTATACCAATTTTTAGTATCAAGACTCATAGAAGATCAAATTGATATAGCTGCTTATTCTGAACATGATCGAGTTATACCAACTATAGCCTTTTATCATCCAAATTGTATAAACGTTATGGATGAAGCTTTAGCTTCGAATGATTATAGTTTACGACATGTTTATAATAATGTGACGACGGAATGTTTAGATGTTACTAACATACAATCACCTGAATATTGGTATAAGAATATCAACTATCAAGAAGATTTAGATGACTTGAGACAACAGATAAATCATTAAGGAGGGTCCATTTATGGTTGCACAAATCAAAGATAAATTAGGTCGACCCATTCGCGATTTGCGTATCTCAGTAACAGACCGTTGCAATTTTAGATGTGACTATTGCATGCCTAAAGAAATCTTCGGTGATGACTATGTATTCCTACCTAAAGATGAGTTATTAACGTTTGAAGAAATGGTTAGAATCGCGAAAGTGTATGCAGAACTTGGTGTGAAGAAGTTACGTATAACTGGTGGCGAACCACTACTTAGACGAAATTTATATCAACTTATAGCTGAGTTAAATCAAATTGATGGTATTGAAGATATCGGTATGACCACTAATGGTCTATTATTAAAAAAACATGGACAAAAATTATACGATGCCGGTTTGCGTCGCATTAATGTTAGTTTAGATGCCATAGATAATGAAGTGTTCCAAGCGATAAATAATCGCAATATCAAAGCAACTACCATTTTAGATCAAATTGATTACGCCGTTTCTATTGGTTTCCATGTTAAAGTAAACGTTGTCATTCAAAAAGGTATTAATGATGATCAAATTATTCCAATGGTAGATTACTTTAAAGATAAGAATATTGAAATCAGATTTATCGAGTTCATGGATGTAGGTAATGATAATGGGTGGGATTTTAGTAAAGTTGTAACTAAAAATGAGATGCTAGATATGATTGAGTCTCATTTTGATATTGAACCAGTACCCCCAAAATATTTCGGAGAAGTAGCGAAGTACTATAAGCACAAAGATAATGGCGCTCAATTTGGTTTAATTACAAGTGTGTCAGCATCATTTTGTTCTACTTGCACGAGAGCACGATTATCATCTGATGGTAAATTTTACGGATGTTTATTCAGTACTGTTGAGGGCTTTAATATTAAATCATTTATACGATCAGGCGTAACTGATGACGAATTAAGAGAACAACTTATAAGCTTATGGAATGTTCGAGATGATCGTTATTCAGATGAACGTACAGAGCAAACGGTTAAAAATAGACAACGCAAAAAAATTAATATGAACTACATCGGTGGTTAGATATACTTCTCTAGCAATGGTTTACGAGTATTGCTAGAGTTTTTTTATTTTTGGAAAATATATTCAATTAATAGTTTAAATTTAAAGTAAATCATTATTGAATGTAATACCTATGATTAAAGAATATGATTATCATAATAGCATTGAGTATATGAATAACTGAATTTGTATTAAATATTAATCGGAAAATAAATAAAATTTGTAATAGATTAAATTGTGTATATGTTATATAATTTTATTAAGGAAATTCAATTTATAAAGCTATAACTACATCTTAGAATCTACATTGGAGGGCTTTAATTATGACAACAGAAAAAGTACAACGTTTTATTGCAGCAGAAAGAGAATTAAGCCAGTTGAAACATTGGTTAAAATCATCGTACAAAATCTCAATAGAGGAATTTGTAGTGTTATTTAAAGTTTATGAAGGTAAGAAAATTAGTGGTAAGGAGTTACGTGACACATTACATTTCGAGATGTTGTGGGATACAAGTAAAATAGATGTAATAATACGTAAAATTTATAAGAAAGAACTTATTTCTAAATTACGATCTGAAACTGATGAACGACAAGTATTTTATTTCTTTAATGCAACGCAACAGAAATTACTTGATAAAATGAAATCTGAAATTGAAGCAATTAGTATTGCTAATTAATAGATTATAAAAAGCGCTGGGAAATATTGACATATTTTCTAGCGCTTTCTAGATATTAATTTAATTGTGTTTTTACTTTTCTTCCATGAACAATAAAGTAAAGTACGGTGCTAAGTGCGGCGACGATAGCCATTATCATATAAACTTCTGTATAACTAATGAAACCTGTGAATAAGCCTAATAAAGATGGACCAAATCCTATACCTATATCTAGACCAATAAAGTAAGTTGAAGTTGCAATCCCATATTTATTAGTAGGTGACACTTTAATGGCAATAGCCTGCATAGATGATGATAAATTACCATAACCAATACCTAAGAAGACACCAGCTAGTAATAACATCCATCCACTATAACTGAATACTAATACTACAAAAGTAATGATAAGTGCGATAAATGCAGGATAAACGACAACATTTTCAGTACGTGCATCAATCATTTGACCTGCAATTGGACGTGTAATTAAAGAAGCGATCGCGTAACAAATAAAGAAGTAACTAGATGCTTCTAATAAATGACGTTGTTCAGCAAAAAATTTCAAGAAAGTCAGTATAGAAGCATAGTTCAGTGCAATAATCATCATAACTATTGATACTGGTACTGCTTCTTTTGCAATGAAGTTGTGTATATTAAAGCCTGATGCTTTAGCAATTTTAGCATCTGTTTTATTAAGAACAGCATCAAAATCAAGTTTAATAAATAGTGAAATTATTAAACTGATCACACCTAAAACTACACATATAGCAAATAGTAAATTGATAGAGAATGATTTTAATAATAAGATACCGAAGAATGGGCCTATAGCTGTACCAAGTACTAAACTAAGTGAAAATAGACTAATACCTTCGCTCTTACGCTCAACAGGTGTGACATGTGCTGCAATAGTACCAGTTGCAGTAGTAGCTATAGCAGTCGCAATCCCGTTAATTAGACGTACGAACATTAAGAATGTGATTGATCCAGGGATGAAGTAAAGTAATTGTGTAATCACAAGCAATAATAATCCAGTAATTAATATTTTTTTTGGACCAAATTTATTTACATATTTACCAGTTCCAAATCTACCTATTAAAGAACCGATAATAAATAATCCTACTACTAATCCAGCTAAACTATCTGAGGCGTGATAAGTAGTCTTACAATAATCAGCAATAATTACTAATAAAAGATACATACATAAATAAACGAAAAAATTGATTGAGAAATTGACTGTAAAACTTTTCGTGAAAATAGGCTGCTTTACATTCTTATTCTGAGTCATTCTGATTCCTCCTCTAAGAATGCATGATGAAGTTTGTTCATTACTGAAATAACATTTTCAAGTTCTATGTCAGATAATCCAGCATTTTTAATAAGCTCACGCTGAACTGGTAATATCTTACAATAAACGTCTTCATATAATATTTGACCTTTATCAGAGAGACTTAGTAACTTCTCACGTTTATCTTTCTTACTTGGTTCTACAATTAATAACTCTTTATCATATAACACTTTAATAATTTTACGTGTAGTGGGTTTTTCTATAAAACGACGTTTAGAAATATGAACTAAGGTCGTTGGAGAGGTACTGGCAATATCTCTTAAGATCAACCATTGACCAGGATGTAAATCAAATTGGTCGAGTATCGATTGCGTTCGTTTCATATATGGTCGGTATAAACCGATGAAACTGTTAAAAAATTCTTTTGTTAACATAATAAACTCCTTTCAACAAGTTAGCTTTGCTAACTATTTTGAGACAAAAATTATTATATGACGTTTTTTTAAAAAATGCAATACTAAATCAATAAGTTATGTGAATAAAAGAAGTAATCATACAAGAAGTTTGATAAGATAGATGCAAGTCGAACAATTAAAGGGGAATACGATCAATGGAACTCAGATTTGACCATATTATTCATTATGTAGACAACCTTAAAAATTTTAAATATCCAGGAGAAATTCTGAAAATTAGTTCTGGTGGCAAACATCACAAATTTGGAACATTCAATCGTTTATCATATATTAATGAAAATTACATAGAATTGATAGATGTAGAAGATAAAGAAAAATTAAATAAAGAGGCTAAAACAGAAGAAGGTCGTGTTGCTTTTGCGACTAAAATCGTTCAAGATCACTACAAACAAGGGTTTAAAACAATTGCATTAAGAACACCAAATATTGAATTAATAAAACAATCTTTAGAAGAACGCAACATTGATACGATTGGACCAGTGGAAATGCATAGAGAGAATAAAAAAGGTGATAAAGTAAATTGGAAATTACTTTACATTGCAGACCCTGATTACATGGTAAAGCCTCCATTTTTCATAGAATGGGAGGAAAGGGAAGAAGTGCACAATCAGAAATTAGACCCTCTTTTCCAAAAACAATTTAAAATCCATAAAATAATTCTTGATAGTGAAAAACGCTCTAAAACACTATCTAAATGGAAAAAATGGTTCGATGTGACTATCCTTGAAGAAGGAGATAATTATACAGATGTACAATTAACGGTAGACCATATTATTTACCGTATTCAAGATGGTAAAACGTCAGGCTATAACACGATTATATTTAAAGATACAGAAACAACTACACCATACTCAATTATTACGAAAGGTGCAAAATATCGATTCGAGCCTGAAGATTAGTATAGATAAATATAAGTACTATGGGCGATTAGTGCCATATGAACGATTGAAAGTATTAGAGATAATATGCTGAGATATGTAGTTACTTTAGACTTCCTTAAAAGCAAGAAAAAGATAGTTAAGACGAATGACAGTCCAACGAACATTACTCTTAAACTAAAATATGAAACTGTTAAAGGTTGAGTCATAATGACAACAATAGCTATCGCGTTAAACAAAATAAATAGTATTAATAATAAATATCGCATGTTAAACCTCTTTTTAAAGACTAATTTAAAATTTTAAGTTTATATATTATATCAAAAATTTAAAACTAGAAATAATATTTTAATTGAACGGCGAGTTTGTCGACACTCAAAACATGACATTGTATAATTATAATTAATGTAAAGAAAAAGGAGTTTTTATAGCATGGAAAAGATGAATATCACTAACCAAGAGCATGATGCGTTTGTGAAAGCTCATCCTAATGGTGATTTATTACAGTTAACAAAATGGGCAGAAACTAAACGCCTAACAGGATGGTATTCAAAGCGTGTGGCAGTGGGCGAAGATGGTGAGATTAAAGGTGTAGGTCAATTATTATTTAAAAAGGTACCTAAACTACCATTCACGCTATGTTACGTTTCTCGTGGTTTCGTAACGGATTATAGTGATAAAGCTGCATTGGAACAGTTATTAGAAGAAACTAAAAAAGTAGCTAAAGCAGAAAAAGCCTATGCTATTAAAATTGATCCAGATGTAGAAGTTGATAAAGGCATAGATGCACTTAAAAATTTAAATGCGCTAGGTTTCAAACATAAAGGTTTCAAAGAAGGGTTGTCTAAAGACTATATTCAACCACGTATGACAATGATTACGCCAATAGATAAATCAGATGAGGAAATATTCCAAAGTTTTGAGCGCCGTAATCGTTCTAAAGTAAGACTCTCATTGAAACGTGGTACTAAAGTTGAACGTTCAAATCGAGAAGGGCTTAAAAATTTCGCTGAATTAATGAAAATAACAGGAGAACGTGACGGCTTTTTAACACGTGATTTAAGCTATTTCCAAAATATTTATGATTCACTTCATGAAGATGGCGATGCTGAATTATTCCTTGTGAAATTAGAACCAAAACCTGTCTTAGATGATATTGATAATGAACTTGAGGAACTTGAAAACGAAAAAACACAACTTCAAAATAAATATGAGAGAAAGCAAAGTAACAAGACTAAAAATAAATTAAACGATGTCGAAGCTAAAATTCAAAAATCTATTGAAAGAAAAGACGACATGACTGACTTATTAGCAAAACATCCTAATGGAATTTATTTATCTGGTGCATTGTTAATGTTTGCAGGATCTAAATCATATTATTTATATGGTGCTTCATCGAATGATTACCGTGATTTCTTGCCTAACCATCATATGCAATATGAGATGATGATGTTTGCGCGTGAACATGGCGCTAAAACATATGATTTTGGTGGAACTGATAATAATCCAGATAAAGACTCTGAACACTACGGTTTATGGGCATTCAAACGTGTCTGGGGCACTTATTTAAGTGAAAAGATAGGGGAATTTGACTATGTATTAAATCAACCCCTTTATCAATTAATTGAACAAGTTAAACCGCGATTAACAAAAGCTAAAATTAAAATTTCTCGTAAATTAAAAGGCAAATAGTCATTAACGATTAAATTTAAATCTGAACGATTCCACAATAATCATTGTGACGTTCAGATTTTTTTAGGATAATAGGAATGATTAAAAAAAATTATAGCTTTTTAAAAGAAAAAGAATGGGGGAAGTAAATAAGTGATAAAGAAGATGTTAACGTTCTCGTTGGGAAATAAATTCGCAATTTTCTTAATGGTTGTTTTAGTAATTTTAGGAGGCGTATATTCTAGTGCTAAATTAAAATTAGAATTACTTCCAGATGTAGAAAATCCAGTTATATCTGTACAAACAACAATGCCAGGTGCTACACCTCAAACAACCCAAGATGAGATTAGTTCTAAAATTGATAACCAAGTACGATCTCTAGCATATGTTAAAAGTGTAGAGACACAGTCGATACAAAATGCATCAATTGTAACTGTTGAATATAATAACGGTACAGACATGGATAAAGCTGAAGAAGTATTAAAGAAAGAAATAGATAAATTAGACTTTAAAGATGGGGTTAGTGAGCCAGAATTAACACGAAATTCTATGGATGCATTCCCAATTGTAGCTTATTCATTTACTAATAAAAATGATGACTTAAAAACCACAACAAAAGAAATTAATGACCAACTTATTCCTAAATTACAAACCGTTGATGGCATTCAGAATGCTCAACTTAATGGTCAAACAACGAGACAAGTTACATTAAAATTTAAACAAAACAAATTAGATGAAGCGGGACTAACGGCTGATGACGTAGAAAATTACATAAAAACAGCAACTCGTGAAACACCTCTAGGATTATTTCAATTTGGAAAAAATGAAAAATCTTTAGTAGTAGATGGTCAATTTAAATCTGTTAAAGCACTCAAAGACTTAGAAATCCCATTAACAATAAGTGGTCAGAGTCAATCAGGCAGCAGTGATGATCAATCGAGTAGTGAGATGAGTAGTACTGGAGATAATATATCATCTTCAAGTTCTCAACCTCAAATGACTAATCAATCTCAAGCTTCAAGTGGAGAAATGCCTAGCGTCCCATTAAGTGATTTAGCAACAATAACTGTAGGAGATGAACGTGAGTCAATTTCTAAGACGAACGGTAAAGATGCAGTTAATGTACAAATTATGAAAGCACAAGATGCCAACACAGTTCAAGTTGCTAAAGAAGTTCAAAAGAAAATTGATGAATTTGTAAAAAATAATGATGACATAAAAGCTACGAAAACCATGGATACTGCTAAACCAATTGAAGATTCATTATATACAATGGTTGAAAAAGCAGCTTTAGGAACGATTGTCGCAATTATAGTTATCTTATTATTCTTGAGAAATATTAGAACAACGGCTATCTCAATTGTTTCCATTCCGCTTTCGATTTTAATAGCACTTATCGCATTAAAATTAAGTGATGTATCGCTAAACATTTTGACATTAGGTGCATTAACAATTGCTATCGGTCGTGTGATAGATGACTCAATTGTTGTTGTAGAGAATATTTATCGAAGATTATCAGATCCTAAAGAAGAATTGTCTGGCAACAATTTAGTCATTAGTGCAACAAGAGAAGTATTTAAACCGATTTTATCTTCTACAATTGTTACTATAATCGTGTTCTTACCACTAGCATTTGTGTCAGGTTCAGTTGGTGAAATGTTTAGACCTTTCGCATTAGCAATTGCGTTTAGTTTATTAGCATCTTTACTTGTATCCATTACTGTGGTGCCAGCATTGGCTTCTACATTTTTCAAAAAAGGTATTAAGTTAAAACGTAATTCACAACATCAGAATGATAGAGGACTAGGTATTGTAAGCAAGAGTTATCGTAAAATTTTAAACTGGTCATTAAATCATAAATGGATTGTCTTAATTATTAGTGTCGTTATTCTAGTAGGAAGCATTGCGTTAGGTGGTGCAAAATTAGGTACAAGCTATATTTCAACAGGTGATGACAAATTCTTAGCCGTAACCTATACACCTAAACCCGGTGAAACTGAAAAAGCTGTTTTAGATCATGCAAAGCAAGCACAAAAATATTTACAATCCAAGGATAAAGTAAAAACAGTTCAATATTCAGTGGGAGGTCCTTCACCAGCAGACCCAACTGGTAGTACGAATAGTATGGCTATTATGGTTGAATATGACAAAGATACACCTAACTTTGAAGAAGAGCCTGATAAAGTTATCTCCCATTTATCAAAAATGAATCAACCAGGTGAATGGAAAAATCAAGACATGGGTAATGGTTCCGGTAATGATTCAGTTGAAGTTACAGTCAAAGGGCCATCTACGAATGCAATTAAAGATACAGTTGCTAAAGTAGAGCAAAAGATGAAATCAGTAAACGGGATCACCAATGTAAAATCAGATTTATCGCAAACCTATAATCAATATGAAATTAAAGTAGATCAAAATAAAGCAACAGAGAAAGGTATTTCTGCAGGACAATTAGCATTAAATTTAAATGAGAATTTGCCTGAAAAGACGATTACTACAGTTAAAGAAAATGACAATAAAGTCGATGTTAAAGTAAAACAAAACAAGCAGACGGATTGGTCTCGAAATAAATTAAATAATATGGAATTAAAATCCCCAACAGGCGAAACGGTAAAACTTAAAGATATAGCCGAACTAGAACGTACAACTACGCCAAGTAAATTAGTTCAAGAAGATGGTGACTATGCAACAACTGTTTCCGGTAAAATTACTGATTCAGACGTAGGTGGTGTATCTAGTAAGGTAATGAATAAAATCAATAATATAGATAAACCAGACAACGTTAAAATTAATGTGGGTGGTGCTACTGATGACATTAATCAAGCAATGACTCAATTGGCATTCGCCATGTTAGTCGCTATTGTTATCGTATATTTAGTATTAGTCATCACATTTAAAGGTGGCTTAGCACCTTTCACAATACTATTCTCACTACCATTTACTATTATTGGTGTCGTATTAGCATTATTGATTACAGGTGAAACAATATCTGTTCCAAGTTTAATTGGAATGTTAATGTTAATTGGTATCGTAGTAACCAATGCCATAGTGTTAATTGATCGTGTGATAACAAATGAACATGAAGGTATGTCAATGAAGGAGGCATTGTTAGAAGCGGGAAGCACTCGTATTAGACCAATTCTTATGACTGCCATTGCAACAATTGGTGCATTATTGCCTTTATTATTTGGACAAGATAGTTCAATATTAATTTCAAAAGGTATGGCAGCAACTGTAATCGGAGGGTTGATTTCATCCACACTACTTACATTAATTGTTGTTCCCGTAATTTACGAAATTCTCTTTACACTTAAAGGTAGGTTAACAAGACAATAAAGAACAAAAGCCTGGGACATTAATCAATGTCTCAGGCTATAACTATATATTGGCAGTAGTTGACTGAATTATACTAATTTAATACATGATAAAAGTTAAAATAACATAAATGATAAATAATATAACTGATAAAATATTTAAAATTGAAACAGCTTTAGTATCATGTTTCAATTCTTTGAATGCGGTAACTTCAACATTACCAACAAGTAATGCTAAAACAATAAATACCCACCAGTTTTCAGCAGGGAATTGTAGAGTTGTAACTGCTAGTACAAACAGTAATAATACACCCATAATAATGCGTAAAATGCGAGTAATAATCGAATGCATTTTAAAAATGCTTATGTAACTAACGATGAGATATAAAATAGGCAATAATAATAAGTAAAGTTTCACTTGTTGTCTTCCTTTCTATAATGAACCTTAGACAAAATATAATTTTGATTCTATATAACAAATTCGAAGTAGCTGACTGAATTATTGAATAGAAATCATACTAGATTTACACAACTTTAATCATCTCATAAGATAGAAAAATTATTTATTTCTGACGTAACTTTGAACGTATCTCAGAGATTTGTAATTCAATATTTTCAAGTTGCTTAACGAGAGGGTCTATATTTTGATTTAAAGATTCCCGTTTCTCGAGGTCATTTTGTAAACGAACATAATCATACTTTAATTCATCTAATTGTGATTCTAAATTCATTAATCTTAACCCCCTTTAATTTCAAAATTTAACAATCACATTGAATTATATCATGAAACAATCCACTTCTAAAAATGAAGTAAATTATGTTAAAGTAATTAACTGTAATAATAATGTTAAAAAGAAGGAAGGAACTATCGTGACAGAGCAGTTTATAATGATTATTCTTTTAATCGCATTAGGTTATTTATTGAAACGGATAAACTTTTTAAAAGCGGCAGATAGTCAGGTATTATCAACATTAGTGCTCAATGTCACACTACCTTCTTTAGTCATTGTCAATCTCAATAGTGCAGAATTAGATTTTTCATTTTCGATATTACCTATAATGATGATTGTGTATGGCGTCCTTGCTAAAGTCACTGTATTGTGGCTGTTTAATAAGCATAACAATCATATAAAAGGTACAGTTGGAATGATGACTGCATCACTTAATATAGGTTTATTTGCATATCCACTTGTTGATACGATTTGGCCAAAAAATGGAATGATTTATTTTGGAATGGCTGATATAGGTGGGGCAATTATTATGTTTGGAGTAACTTATTTTGTAGGAAGTTATTTCAGTCAAGGTGGAGATCAGTTTGATTTTAAATTTTTAGGCAAAAAATTAATTACTTCTGTGCCCCTTGTCACATATATCGTCATGTTTACTTTAAATATGTTAAATATTCATTTGCCTAAAGTATCAATTGATTTTTTCACTATAATATCTAAAGCGAATATGCCACTATCAATGATTCTTTTAGGTGTTATGCTTAATTTTAAAATTGAACGTCATTTCCTACCAATCGCAGTTAAATATTTATTAGCTCATTATGGTTTAGGTTTATTAGCTGGTTTACTCGTTCATTTCTTCTTACCCGTTTCAGATAATATGATTAAAACGACATTACTCATTGCTTGGTTATTACCAGTAGGAGTAGCGATTATTCCGTATTCTATTCAATTTAAATACAAGACATTGCCTTTAGTAGGTATGGTTACTAACATTTCGATTATCTTGAGTATAATCATTTTATATGTTTATCAAGCGATATTTGTTTGATTAAATATGAAAAAAGCAAGCAATTCTACTTTAAGGATTGCTTGCTTTTTATTGCATAGTGTTTGAAATTCAACCCTTACCACCCATAAAGGCAGGGTAGTTAGTCATACCACCATCAACGTAAATGGTAGTACCGTGAATATAGTTCGCTAAATCTGAAGCTAAGAATAATGCCACATTAGCTACATCTTGTTCTTCACCAATTTCTTTAGCCGGAATCATTTCCAATGTCTCAGCACGAGTTTCTGGATTAGAGAATTTCTCCTTAGTATGCTCAGTGACTATCGCACCTGGAGAAATGTTGTTTATGCGTATACCATATTGTGCGTATTCCATAGACATTGTTTCCATCATTAACTTTAAGCCACCCTTACTAGCAGCATAATTAACATAATTAGGCCATGGAATCGTATCATGTACACTTGATGTATTGATGATTATTCCTTTTTTATCTTCTTTTAAAAATTGATTAACCGCTTCTCTAGAACCTATGAATGCACCAGTTAAATTAATATCTATCACTTTTTGCCATTCATCAACTGACATTTTATGGGTTGGGATAGGTTTTTCAAATCCTGCATTATTTATCATAATATCTAGCGTGCCAAATTCTTTAACAGCAGATTGAACTAATCGTTTTACATCTTCCTCGACAGCCACATCAGCTTGTACGGCAATTGCTTCACCACCAGCATCACTAATCATATGCTTAATTTCTTCAATTTCATCTAAATGACGGTCAGAGCGATAATTTAAAACTACTTTTGCTTTTGATTTACCAAAGTTCTCTGCAAAGGATTTACCAATACCACTCCCAGCACCAGTTATAATTACGACTTTACCTTCTAAATCTGAAAACATTTTGGTTCCTCCTTTGTAATGTTAATTTATTTAAGATTACCGAGTATAAATGCGGCAATAACGATTAAGATTATACCAGACCAAATTCCAATCATTTGGCGTTTGTCTTTTTTCTCACCTAGTAGGAAAATACCACCTAGTGTAGAAACGATTACGAGTAATTGTGATAATGAGAAACTTGTTGCAACACCAACTTTAGGTTGTGAATAGAACATAAATAAGTTACCAATCGCCCATACAACACCTGGTATTAAGTTAAGGGCTGTAGATTTAATATTAGTTTCATGTTTCATTGATAACAAGAAGCCACCTATAGCCATACCAATTGATTGGAAGAATAATGCATCAGTACCACTGACACCAAAGATATCGGCTATTACTACATATCCGACATAGCCAACTGTTGAAATCACTAATATTAACATTGCTTTCTTAAATTCTGGATCATTCGATTTTCCTTTATTTTTACCGCGTAAAGAGGTTAACGCGATACCTGTAACTAATAGAACCATGGCAATAATTCCCATTGTTACTTGAATACCAGTACTCCATTCTCCAAGAAAAATAGCACTAAATAATGTAGTACCAACTAATTGCATACCTGTAGAAATAGGCATTGTTTTAGAAACGCCAATTAAACTAATTGAACGTAATTGGTTACCTTGTCCAAAGGCCCACAAAGCGCCTGATATTAAACCAACAATAATCACTGTTAAATTATCAAATTGTGCTTTACCAATTAAGAGCAATACAATACCAACTATAAGTGCACCCAGTGTTGTACCTCTTATTTGGTTATAAGGTCCGCCCCCAACAAAAACATTAATTAAAACGACACTCCCCCAAAATAGGGCAGGTAATAATGCGATAAGTATATCTATAAATTGCATTATGTAAACACTCTCCTTATTTATTTACTTCAAGTGTTTCCTTCCTATAACACTCGTGAACATTTTATCTAAAAAAAATAACTTTTAAAATGTAAAAGCTCATACGTTGAAGTAAATAAAAAAAGCATATTAAGATTTAATGTGTAATTATCTTAATATGCTCTAATGGCATGCTAGTAATTCAATTGACTTGGATCAATTTTATATTTAGTATATTCACTTTCAATTTCGAATCCCAATTCATTAAATCGTTCAACTAAAGTGACATTTTTACTGCGTATTTTAAAATAAACTTTATCAATAGAAAAATGCTCAAATGCATAATGAATTGCATATGAAAGTAAGTCAAATGCTATCCCTTTGAGACGATAATCAGTATGTGAACTAAAATATCGTATTTCAGCTAGTGATGATAGCGTGTCTATTTGTAAATAAAGGTATCCTTTTAACAAGCCTTCACTAACAAATAAAAATAATCGGTTATGTTCATCTAAAGTATTGACTATTTCTTTAGGAGTTAATGCGTTGTGTCTAAACGTCTGTTCATGTAACTTACTGAAAGCTCTTTGGAACCCTGGCTGATATTCAATGATATTGAAATCTGATTCGGGTTCATTTAATGATTTATAAACATTTAAATAGTAATCTGTGAAGTTATAATTCGCATGAATTAGCTTCATTAAAGGTTTTGAATCTTGTGCACAATCATTATAAGAGAAGTTAAAAGTAGCATGCTCAGATTGTGATTCCATTAATGCAGAAAATAATGAGATAAAATGATTATCTGTAAGAGTGAAACCTTTACTAACAAATGGTCCAATAACTTTGTATTTATCTTCTTCATATAAAATTCCAGTGATTAATGCGACAATTGAATCATCTTCTATTAAACAGAAAACACCAGTGGTATGGATAGATTCATTTAGTAACTGTTCTACATCACCTTTAGACGTATGAAGTTTATATATATAAGACGCAAGGGTATCTGATGATGTATTAATAAAAGATATGATTTGGTTCAGGTTGCTTACTTTGACTATGTCCATAGCGTACCTCCATTTCAATATCATTTTGTTAAATTAATTATAAGTTTATTTATTAGTAATTGAAAGTTTAGACTATTGTCTATCGTGTTACAATTGTATTTACATCAAATACATGTATTAAGAGATCTTTTATTGAAAGGAAAGTTCTATGAAATCATTAATTTTGGCAGAGAAACCATCCGTAGCTAGAGATATAGCTGAAGCTATGAACATAAAGGGAAGACGTAATGGTTATATTGAAAACGAAAAGTATGTTGTCACATGGGCATTGGGTCATTTAGTCACTAATGCACAGCCGGAACACTATGATAAAGCGTACAAGGAATGGAAACTTGAAGATTTACCTATCATACCGAAGCACATGCAAACAGTAGTTATTAGTAAAACAAGTAAACAATTTAAAACTGTTAAGTCACTGATTTTAGATAAAAAAGTGAAAGAAGTTATTATAGCAACTGATGCTGGAAGAGAAGGGGAACTAGTTGCACGGTTAATATTGAATAAAGTTCATAATAAAAAACCGATTAAGCGCTTGTGGATTAGCTCCGTAACCAAAAAAGCAATTCAAGAGGGATTTAAAAAGCTTAAAGACGGACGTGAATTTCAACATCTTTATGAAGCAGCATTAGCTAGAAGTGAAGCGGATTGGATTGTGGGTATCAATGCAACACGTGCGTTAACGACGAAATATGACGCTCAATTATCATTGGGTCGAGTTCAAACACCAACAATCCAATTAGTTAATGCTAGACAACAAGAAATCAATCATTTTAAACCGAAGAAATATTATACACTATCTACTGAAATAGGTGGATTAACTTTCCAATTAAGGACAAATAAGCAGCACATGACTAGAGAAGACGCAACTCAAATTGCTAATGAAATAGAACATGTAGAAGGTAATGTTGATAGTGTTGAAAAGAAAGTTAAAAAAAGTCATCCTAAGCCTCTGTATAACTTAACTGATTTGCAACAAGAGGCATACCAACGATACAAAATGGGGCCAAAGGAAACACTTAATACCATTCAAAATTTATATGAACGCCATAAAGTTCTTACTTACCCACGTACAGATTCTAATTATTTAACAGATGATATGGTGGATACTATTAAAGAACGACTTTATGCTTTATTAGCAACTGACTATAAATCACAAGTCAAATCATTGTTGGGGCAATCTTATTCAAGTAAAATGCGGATTTTTAATAATCATAAAGTATCAGATCATCACGCAATTATTCCAACAGAAGTACGTCCAGATATGCAAAGTTTGAGTAACAGAGAAAGTAAGATATATATGATGGTAGCTGAAAGGTTCCTAGAATCTTTAATGGCACCTCATGAATATGAAGCGGTTAGAGTTAATGTTACTGTTGGCAAACATATCTTCGTTTTTAATGAAAAAGCCACACGTCAACTAGGTTATAAAGCACTTAAAATGAACAGTGATAATGTGGTAAAGAAAGTTGCTTTTCAAAAAGGAGAAAAGTATCACCTTCAAAGTTTAAAAGTAAATGAACATGAAACAACACCACCTGATTACTTTAACGAAGGTTCATTGCTAAAAGCCATGGAGAACCCTCAAAATTATATACAACTTAAAGAAAAGAAACATGCTAACACATTGAGACAAACTGGA
Organism: Staphylococcus sp. MB377; assembly: GCF_001922505.1. NCBI lineage: Bacteria > Bacillati > Bacillota > Bacilli > Caryophanales > Staphylococcaceae > Staphylococcus > Staphylococcus sp. MB377. Next base: position 272,237 of record NZ_MAON01000022.1, read on the forward strand.
GGGATTGGCACAGTTGCTACAAGAGCAGATATAATTGAGAAACTATTTAATCTTAATGCAATCGAATCTAGAGATGGCAAAATCAAAGTAACATCTAAAGGAAAGCAAATTCTGGATTTAGCGCCTCAAGAATTAACATCTCCATTATTAACTGCCGAGTGGGAAGAGAAACTATTATTAATAGAAAAAGGAAGATATAATTCTAGACACTTTATTGACGAAATGAAGGCATTTACTCAATCGATTGTAAATACTATTAAAAATAGCGAGCAAAAGTATAAGCATGATAATTTAACTACTACTGAATGTCCGACATGTGGAAAATTCATGATTAAAGTTAAAACTAAAAATGGACAAATGTTAGTATGTCAAGATCCTACATGTAAAACTAAAAAGAATGTCCAACGTAAGACAAATGCACGTTGTCCAAATTGTAAGAAGAAAATGACATTATTTGGACGTGGAAAAGATGCAGTTTATCGATGTGTCTGTGGTCATACTGAAACACAAGAACAGATGGATAAACGATTTAAAAATAAATCCAGTGGCAAAGTATCTAAAAAAGAAATGAAAAAGTATATGAATAATGAGGATTCACTTGAGAATAATCCGTTTAAAGATGCATTAAAAAACTTGAAATTATAGTTTAAAATCGAACTTAATCATATTTGTTGGTAAAAAAAGTTCGTTTTTATTATTGTGTTTTTCGAAAAGTAATATTAAAATATTAAAGTATTTTAATAAAAGGAGTTTAAAACCGTGAAACAATACTTTCAATTCGACGAGTATGATACTAATTATAAGAAAGAGATAATCGGTGGTATCACAACTTTCTTATCAATGGCATACATTTTAGCTGTAAATCCTCAAGTATTAAGTTTAGCAGGTGTTAAAGGTGTATCAGGTGACATGAAAATGGATCAAGGAGCTATTTTCGTGGCAACTGCTTTAGCAGCATTTGTTGGTTCTTTATTTATGGGACTTATTGCAAAATATCCAATAGCACTTGCTCCAGGAATGGGACTTAATGCGTTCTTTGCTTTTACAGTAGTTTTAACGATGGGAATTCCATGGCAAATAGGTTTAACTGGCGTGCTTTGTTCAGGTATATTCTTTGCTATACTTACAGCAACCGGTCTTCGAGAGATAATAATCAATGCTATTCCTTATCAAATGAAAATGGCTGTATCTGCTGGTATAGGATTATTTATTACCTTTGTAGGTTTACAAAGTGCTGGTATCATTGTGAAAAATGACTCAACATTAGTTACATTAGGACATTTAACAAAAGGTCCAGTTTTATTAGCAATTTTTGGTATTGCGATTACAATTATTCTATATGCTAGAAAAGTACCAGGTTCAATTTTTATAGGTATGATTATAACTGCTATAGTTGGAATGATAACTGGATTAATACAAACACCTTCTGGCGTAGTTGGTAAAATCCCTAGTATAACACCAACATTCGGTGCTGCATTTGAAGCCTTTAAGGATCCAAGTCAATTATTTACGATTCAATTTTTAATTGTAATTTTAACTTTCTTCTTTATAGATTTCTTTGATACTGCTGGAACATTAGTAGCAGTAGCTACTCAAGCAGGTATTATGAAAGATAACAAGCTTCCGAGAGCAAGTAGAGCTTTATTTGCTGACTCTTTAGCTACTATTGTTGGTGCCATTTTTGGTACAACAACAACTACATCTTATATTGAATCTACTTCTGGTGTAGCTGTGGGTGCGAGAACAGGTTTTGCTAGTATCGTGACAGGGATTTGTTTCCTTTTAGCATTATTCTTTAGTCCGTTAATTGAAATTGTTACAAGTGCAGTAACAACACCTGCATTAGTAGTAGTTGGGATTTTAATGGCAGCTAACTTTGCAGAAATAAATTGGAAGAAATTTGAAGTTGCAGTTCCAGCATTTATAACAATTATTATGATGCCACTATCATATTCAATTGCGACTGGTATCGCTTGCGGATTTATATTTTATCCAATAACTATGCTTATCACAAAAAAACACAAAGAAGTACATCCAATTATGTATTTCTTAATGGTACTATTTATTTTATATTTCGTATTTGTACACGGTTAATAAGGAAAAGGACGATGCTCTATTTAGAGACATCGTCCTTTTTTTACCATTTATTTGAATGATCATTTTTGTACTGAGTATAAATGACTTTTGCATCTTTATTACGAATATAGATAGGTGCACTCAATACTATAAAAATAAAGAATACCATTAAGAAAAATAGCACCCAATGAACAAACATTCCTACAATTGGAATAAATGCAACAAAAGATCCCACAATACCAATTATTGGAATAATTGACATAGGCTTGATTGCATTTTGATTATCAACTAAAAGAATAATTGCTAGTATGAGATATAAAAAAGCATTAATTAACAATGGTTGCCAACCAAAACCTAATATAAAGCTTCCGCCTAGAAAAGGAATGCCATAGAAAAATTCACATAATAATAAGAAGAAACTTATTAGGGCAAGAGCTACTTTAGTATTTCTTTTCAATATAACTACGCCTCCCACTATTTATTAAAAACAAATTTTAAATTCCTACTATTATAATAGTAGAAGCTTAATTTAAGACTTAACTTATATACATTATAAAGTAAAAACAAAAAAAGGGAAAAAATTTACTTAAAATGGTTGATGTACAAAACTATTTAAAGTACAATACTTAAGTATGTGTTAGACAAAGTACAAAAAGTTACAGAAAAACCTTGATTTATCACTGTTTTTCCTGTAACATATCTAATGTTGGACTTGATGAAAGCGATGAAGCGAAAGGTTACTGACACACCCGGCCGCTTTGCCATGGCGTTGTGTGAGATAGTTTTCGTGGAGAAGTCTATCACTTTTAAAGTAGACGAATAAGGAGGGAAAATTATGGCAAAACAAAAAATCAGAATCAGATTAAAAGCTTACGATCACCGTGTGATTGATCAATCAGCAGAGAAAATTGTTGAAACTGCAAAACGTTCTGGTGCAGAAGTTTCTGGACCAATCCCGTTACCAACTGAAAAGTCAGTTTATACAATTATTCGTGCGGTGCATAAGTACAAAGATTCACGTGAACAATTCGAACAACGTACTCATAAACGTTTAATCGATATTGTTAACCCAACACCAAAAACAGTTGATGCCCTAATGGGATTAAACTTACCATCTGGTGTAGACATCGAAATTAAATTATAATAGAAAATTTTAGGAGGTGGACTTTCGATGACCAAAGGAATCTTAGGAAGAAAAATTGGGATGACACAAGTATTCGGAGAAAACGGTGAATTAATCCCAGTTACAGTAGTAGAAGCAAGTCAAAATGTAGTATTACAAAAGAAAACTGAAGAAGTAGATGGTTATAACGCTATCCAAGTAGGTTTTGAAGACAAAAAAGCATACAAAAAAGATGCTAAATCTAATAAATATGCTAATAAACCAGCTGAAGGTCACGCTAAGAAAGCGGGCACAGCACCTAAGCGCTTCATTCGCGAATTCAGAAACGTTAATGTTGAAGAATACGAAGTAGGTCAAGAAGTCACAGTTGATACTTTTGAAGCTGGAGACATTATTGATGTAACAGGAACTTCAAAAGGTAAAGGTTTCCAAGGTGCTATTAAACGTCATGGCCAAGGTCGTGGACCAATGGCTCACGGTTCTCATTTCCATAGAGCCCCAGGTTCAGTAGGTATGGCTTCAGATGCTTCAAGAGTATTCAAAGGCCAAAAAATGCCTGGACGTATGGGTGGAAATACAGTTACTGTTCAAAACTTAGAAGTAGTTCAAGTTGATACAGAAAACAATGTAATTTTAGTAAAAGGTAACGTGCCTGGACCTAAAAAAGGTTTCGTAGAAATCCAAACTTCAATTAAAAAAGGTAATAAATAATAAGTAGCGAAAGGAGGAAAAGCATAATGGCTAATTATGATGTATTAAAAGTAGACGGATCTAAATCAGGTTCTGTTGAATTAAGCGATTCAGTATTCGCTATTGAACCAAACAACAGTGTTCTTTTCGAAGCAATTAACTTACAACGTGCTTCATTACGTCAAGGAACTCACGCAGTTAAAAATCGTTCAGCTGTACGTGGTGGCGGACGTAAACCATGGAGACAAAAAGGTACAGGACGTGCGCGTCAAGGTACAATCCGTGCTCCACAATGGCGTGGTGGTGGTATCGTATTCGGACCAACACCAAGAAGCTATGCATACAAAATGCCTAAGAAAATGCGTCGTTTAGCATTACGTTCTGCATTATCTTTCAAAGTTAAAGAAAACAACTTCACTATCGTTGATAATTTTGGTTTTGAAGCTCCAAAAACAAAAGAATTCAAAAATATATTAACTACACTTGAACAACCTAAAAAAGTGTTAGTAGTTACTGATAGCGAAGACGTAAACGTTGAATTATCTGCACGTAACATTCCTGGTGTACAAGTTAGTACAGCTCAAGGATTAAACGTTTTAGATATTACTAGCGCTGACAGTGTTATTATTACTGAATCAGCTGCGAAAAAAGTTGAGGAGGTGCTCGGATAATGGAAGCAAGAGATGTTCTTAAGCGCCCCGTAATCACTGAAAAATCTTCTGAAGCAATGGCTGAAGATAAATATACTTTTGACGTAGATACTCGTGCTAATAAAACACAAGTTAAAATTGCAGTTGAAGAAATTTTCGACGTTAAAGTTGCAAATGTAAACATCATCAACTACAAACCTAAGAAAAAACGTATGGGCCGTTACCAAGGCTATACAAACAAAAGAAGAAAAGCAATTGTTACTTTAAAAGAAGGTTCAATTGACTTATTCAACTAAACAATAAAATAAAAGTTACCATTAAGGAGGTAAGCGACAATGGCTCTTAAAAAGTATAAGCCAATAACAAATGGTCGTCGTAATATGACTAGTTTAGATTTCGCAGAAATCACGAAATCTACTCCTGAAAAGTCATTATTACAACCGCTACCGAAAAAAGCGGGTCGTAACAACCAAGGTAAATTGACAGTTCGTCACCATGGTGGAGGACATAAACGTCAATACCGCGTTATCGATTTCAAACGTAACAAAGATGGAATCACTGCAAAAGTTGATTCAATTCAATATGATCCAAACCGTTCAGCTAACATTGCTTTATTAGTATATGCTGATGGTGAAAAACGATATATTATTGCTCCAAAAGGATTACAAGTAGGCCAAGTAGTTGAGAGTGGTGCAGATGCTGACATTAAAGTTGGTAACGCATTACCATTACAAAACATTCCAGTTGGTACTGTAATTCATAATATCGAATTAAAACCTGGTAAAGGTGGACAATTAGCTCGTTCAGCGGGTGCAAGTTCACAAGTACTTGGTAAAGAAGGTAAATACGTACTAATCAGATTACGTTCTGGTGAAGTTCGTATGATCTTATCAACTTGCCGTGCTACAATTGGTCAAGTTGGTAACTTACAACATGAATTAGTTAATGTTGGTAAAGCAGGACGTTCTAGATGGAAAGGCATCCGTCCTACAGTTCGTGGTTCAGTAATGAACCCTAACGATCACCCACACGGTGGTGGTGAAGGTCGTGCACCTATCGGTAGACCATCTCCAATGTCACCATGGGGTAAACCAACGCTTGGTAAGAAAACTCGTCGTGGTAAAAAATCATCAGACAAACTTATCGTTCGTGGACGTAAGAAAAAATAATAACAACTTATTTGGGTGTGCGGCTTAATTGCTGCACGCACACAATAAGAAGGGAGGCGCCCAAATGGCTCGTAGTATTAAAAAAGGACCTTTCGTCGATGATCATTTAATGAAAAAAGTAGAAGCTCAAGACGGAAGTGAAAAGAAACAAGTAATCAAAACATGGTCTCGTCGTTCTACAATTTTCCCAAATTTCATCGGTCATACTTTTGCGGTATACGATGGTCGTAAACATGTACCTGTTTATGTAACTGAAGATATGGTAGGTCACAAATTAGGTGAATTTGCTCCAACTCGTACATTTAAAGGACATGCTGCAGACGATAAAAAAACTAGAAGATAATAAATAAAAGTAGAGGAGGAAATCCTAATGGAAGCAAAAGCGGTTGCTAGAACAATCAGAATCGCACCTCGTAAAGTAAGATTAGTTCTTGACTTAATTAGAGGTAAAAATGCTGGAGAAGCTATTGCTATTTTAAAATTAACTAACAAAGCTTCATCACCAGTAATTGAAAAAGTATTAATGTCCGCTTTAGCAAATGCTGAACACAACTATGACATGAACACTGATGAATTAGTTGTTAAAGAAGCATATGCAAATGAAGGACCAACTTTAAAACGTTTCCGTCCACGTGCACAAGGTCGTGCAAGTGCTATCAATAAACGTACAAGCCACATTACAATCGTCGTAAGTGACGGTAAAGAAGAAGCTAAAGAAGCTTAATAACTATTTAAGGAGGGAACACTGTGGGTCAAAAAATTAATCCTATCGGACTTCGTGTCGGAATCATCCGTGACTGGGAAGCTAAATGGTATGCTGAAAAAGATTTCGCTTCACTTTTACACGAAGATTTAAGAATCCGTAAATTCATTGATAACGAATTAAAAGAAGCATCAGTTTCTCACGTTGAAATCGAACGTGCTGCTAACCGTATTAACATTGCTATTCACACTGGTAAACCAGGTATGGTAATTGGTAAAGGCGGATCAGAAATTGAAAAACTTCGTAATAAATTAAACAACTTAACTGATAAAAAAGTACACATCAACGTTATCGAAATCAAAAAAATTGATATCGATGCTCGTTTAGTTGCTGAGAATATTGCACGTCAATTAGAAAACCGTGCTTCATTCCGTCGTGTACAAAAACAAGCTATTTCAAGAGCTATGAAACTTGGTGCTAAAGGTATCAAAACTCAAGTATCAGGTCGTTTAGGCGGAGCTGACATTGCTCGTGCTGAACAATATTCAGAAGGAACTGTTCCACTTCATACTTTACGTGCTGACATCGATTATGCACATGCTGAAGCAGACACTACTTACGGTAAATTAGGTGTTAAAGTATGGATTTATCGTGGTGAAGTTCTTCCTACTAAGAATACTAGTGAAGGAGGAAAATAATAATGTTACTACCAAAACGTGTTAAATATCGTCGTCAACATCGTCCTAAAACAACTGGTCGTTCAAAAGGCGGTAATTATGTAACATTTGGTGAGTATGGATTACAAGCTACTACAACATCTTGGATCACATCTCGTCAAATCGAATCTGCTCGTATTGCTATGACACGTTACATGAAACGTGGCGGGAAAGTTTGGATTAAAATCTTCCCTCATACACCATACACTAAAAAACCTTTAGAAGTACGTATGGGTGCTGGTAAAGGTGCCGTTGAAGGCTGGATCGCTGTTGTAAAACCAGGTAGAATTTTATTCGAGGTTGCAGGCGTATCAGAAGAAGTTGCTCGTGAAGCATTACGTTTAGCAAGTCACAAACTTCCAGTGAAAACTAAGTTTGTAAAACGTGAAGAATTGGGTGGTGAAACAAATGAAAGCTAAGGAAATTAGAGACTTAACCACTTCAGAAATCGAAGAACAAATCAAATCTTCAAAAGAAGAGCTTTTTAACCTACGCTTTCAGTTAGCTACAGGTCAATTAGAGGAAACTGCACGTATTCGTACAGTTAGAAAAACAATTGCACGTCTAAAAACTGTTGCTCGTGAAAGAGAAATCGAAGAAAGCAAAGCTAATCAATAATAAATTCGAAAGAGGAGGTTACAAAAGTGAGTGAAAGAAACGATCGTAAAGTTTATGTAGGTAAAGTTGTTTCAGACAAAATGGACAAAACTATCACTGTATTAGTTGAAACTTACAAAACACACAAATTATACGGTAAACGTGTAAAATACTCTAAAAAATACAAAACTCATGATGAAAACAATTCAGCTAAATTAGGAGACATTGTTAAAATTCAAGAAACTCGTCCTTTATCAGCATCAAAACGTTTTCGTTTAGTAGAAATTGTTGAAGAGTCAGTAATTATTTAATACAAGATTAGAGATAAGGGAGGTTTAACTAATGATCCAACAAGAAACTCGTTTAAAAGTAGCAGACAACTCTGGTGCTCGTGAAGTTCTTACAATTAAAGTATTAGGTGGATCTGGTCGCAAAACAGCGAACATCGGCGATGTTATCGTATGTACTGTTAAAAACGCAACACCAGGTGGCGTTGTTAAAAAAGGTGACGTAGTCAAAGCTGTTGTCGTTAGAACTAAATCAGGCGTTCGTCGTAATGATGGTTCTTATATCAAGTTTGATGAAAATGCATGTGTCATTATTCGTGATGACAAAGGCCCACGTGGTACTCGTATCTTTGGTCCTGTTGCTCGTGAATTACGTGAAGGTAACTTCATGAAAATCGTTTCATTAGCACCAGAAGTACTTTAATTTATAAAAACCAAATCATTTAAGGAGGTGCCCACATGCATATCAAAAAAGGTGACAACGTAAAAGTTATCGCAGGTAAAGACAAAGGTAAAGAAGGTAAAGTAATCGCTACTGAACCTAAAAAAGACCGTGTCGTTGTGGAAGGTGTTAATGTTATTAAAAAACACCAAAAACCAACTCAATTAAATCCTGAAGGTGGAATCTTAGAAACAGAGGCAGCAATCCATGTTTCTAACGTACAATTATTAGATCCTAAAACAAACGAACCTACTCGTGTTGGTTACAAATTTGTTGATGGTAAAAAAGTTCGTATCGCTAAAAAATCTGGCGAAGAAATCAAAACTAATAATTAATAACTAGTTGAAAGGAGGATCAACTTTGAACCGTTTAAAAGAAAGATACAATACTGAAGTTACTGAAAATTTAGTGAAAAAATTCAACTATAGTTCTGTAATGGAAGTACCAAAAATCGAAAAAATCGTTGTAAATATGGGTGTAGGTGATGCAGTTCAAAACTCTAAAGTGTTAGATACCGCTGTAGAAGAATTAGAATTAATCACTGGTCAAAAACCATTAGTAACAAAAGCAAAAAAATCAGTTGCAACATTCCGTTTACGTGAAGGTATGCCAATCGGTGCGAAAGTTACACTTCGCGGAGAAAGAATGTATGAATTCTTAGATAAATTAATCGCAGTTTCATTACCTCGTGTACGTGACTTCCAAGGTGTTTCTAAAACAGCATTCGATGGTCGTGGTAACTACACTTTAGGAATTAAAGAACAATTAATTTTCCCAGAAATCGACTATGATAAAGTAAGTAAAGTAAGAGGAATGGATATTGTTATCGTAACAACTGCTAACACTGACGAGGAAGCTCGTGAATTGTTAACAAACTTCGGTATGCCATTTCGTAAATAATCTCTAAAAGGAGGCTAATTAAGTGGCTAAAACTTCTATGGTTGCTAAGCAACAGAAAAAACAAAAATATGCAGTACGTGAATATACTCGTTGTGAACGTTGTGGTCGTCCACATTCTGTATATCGTAAATTCAAATTATGCCGTATTTGTTTCCGTGAATTAGCTTACAAAGGGCAAATCCCTGGCGTACGTAAAGCTAGCTGGTAATATATAAGAGTCTGAAAGGAGGCAACAATCAATGACAATGACAGATCCAATCGCAGATATGCTTACTCGTGTAAGAAACGCAAACATGGTGCGTCACGAGAAATTAGAATTACCTGCGTCTAACATTAAAAAACAAATTGCTGAAATCTTAAAAAGTGAAGGTTTCATTAAAAACGTAGAATACGTTGAAGATGATAAACAAGGTGTTATTCGTTTATTCTTAAAATATGGTCAAAACAATGAACGTGTTATCACAGGATTAAAACGTATCTCTAAACCTGGTTTACGTGTATATGCTAAAGCAAACGAAGTACCTAAAGTATTAAATGGTTTAGGTATTGCATTAGTTTCAACTTCTGAAGGTGTTATCACTGACAAAGAAGCTAGAAAACGTAACGTTGGCGGAGAAATTATCGCATACGTTTGGTAATAATAAATAAGGAGGTGCCATAACATGAGTCGTGTTGGTAAGAAAATTATTGACATCCCTAGCGACGTTACAGTAACTTTTGATGGTCATACTGCTACTGTAAAAGGTCCTAAAGGTGAATTAACTAGAACATTTAACGAAAGAATGACTTTCAAACAAGAAGAAAACACTATCGAAGTTGTAAGACCTACTGAGTCTAAAGAAGATAGAACAGTTCATGGTACAACTCGTGCTTTATTAAATAATATGGTACAAGGTGTTTCTCAAGGTTTCGAAAAAACACTTGAGCTTGTTGGTGTAGGTTACCGTGCTCAAATGCAAGGTAGTGACTTAGTATTAAACGTTGGTTACTCTCATCCTGTTGAAATTAAAGCTGAAGATGGCATTACTTTCGCAGTAGAGAAAAACACAACTGTTAGAGTATCTGGTGTATCTAAAGAACAAGTTGGAGCAATTGCTTCTAACATCCGTTCAGTAAGACCTCCAGAACCTTACAAAGGAAAAGGTATCCGTTACCAAGGTGAATATGTTCGCCGTAAAGAAGGTAAAACAGGTAAATAATAGATAACTCTCTTAAGAAAGGAGTAATACAATGATCAGTAAAATTGATAAAAACAAAGTGCGTTTGAAAAGACATGCTCGTGTGCGTACTAAATTATCAGGTACAGCTGAAAAACCACGTTTAAATGTATATCGTTCAAACAAACACATTTATGCACAAATTATCGATGATGTTAAAGGCGAAACTTTAGTTCAAGCTTCATCAAAAGATAAAGATATCGCAAGCGATTCAACTTCTAAAGTAGATTTATCTACTAAAGTAGGCGAAGCAATTGCTAAAAAAGCATCAGACAAAGGTATTAAAGAAATCGTATTTGATCGTGGCGGTTACTTATACCATGGTCGAGTAAAAGCTTTAGCAGAAGCTGCTAGAGAAAGCGGATTAGAATTTTAATTTAAAGGAGGGACAAATACATGGCTCGTAGAGAAGAAGAAACGAAAGAATTTGAAGAACGCGTTGTAACAATCAACCGTGTTGCTAAAGTTGTTAAAGGTGGTCGTCGTTTCCGTTTCACTGCATTAGTAGTAGTTGGAGACAAAAATGGTCGTGTAGGTTTCGGTACTGGTAAAGCTCAAGAGGTACCTGAAGCTATCAAAAAAGCTGTTGAAGCAGCTAAAAAAGATTTAGTAGTTGTTCCGCGTGTTGAAGGAACTACTCCTCACACTATCACTGGCCGTTATGGTTCAGGTAGCGTATTCATGAAACCTGCTGCACCTGGTACAGGAGTTATCGCTGGTGGTCCAGTTCGTGCCGTATTAGAATTAGCAGGTATCACTGATATCTTAAGTAAATCATTAGGATCTAACACACCAATCAATATGGTTCGTGCTACAATCAATGGCTTACAAAACCTTAAAAATGCTGAAGATGTTGCTAAATTACGCGGCAAATCAGTAGAAGAATTATATAATTAAGGAGGGAAAATAAATAATGGCTAAATTACAAATTACCCTCACTCGTAGTGTTATTGGTCGTCCTGAAACACAACGTAAAACTGTTGAAGCTTTAGGTCTAAAAAAGACTAATAGTTCAGTAGTAGTTGAAGATAACCCTGCTATCCGTGGGCAAATCAACAAAGTTAGACACTTATTGACAGTAGAAGAAAAATAATTAAGGAGGTGCCTATATAATGAAATTACATGAGTTAAAAGCAGCTGAAGGTTCACGTCGTGTACGTAACCGCGTTGGCCGTGGTGCTGGTTCTGGTAACGGTAAAACTAGTGGTCGCGGACAAAAAGGTCAAAAAGCACGTTCAGGTGGTAGCGTAAGACCTGGATTTGAAGGTGGACAATTACCTTTATTCCGTCGTTTACCAAAACGTGGTTTCACTAACATTAATCGTAAAGAATATGCTATTGTTAACTTAGACCAACTTAATAAATTTGAAGATGGTACTGAAGTAACTCCAGCTTTATTAGTTGAAACTGGTGTAGTTAAGAATGAAAAATCTGGTATCAAAGTACTAGGTAATGGCTCACTTGATAAAAAATTGACAGTGAAAGCTCATAAATTCTCAGCTTCAGCAGTAGAAGCAATTGATGCAAAAGGTGGAGCACACGAGGTGATCTAATGTTTCAAACGCTTGTGAGCTTCTTTAAAACTAAAGAAGTTCGAAACAAGATTTTCTTTACCTTAGCAATGTTAGTTATATTCAAAATAGGAACTTACATTCCGGCTCCAGGAGTTAACCCTGAGCCTTTTGAACAACAAGGTTCTGATCAAGGAGTCGCCGCTCTTCTTAATACGTTTGGTGGCGGAGCCTTAAAGAACTTTTCAATATTTGCTATGGGCATCATGCCCTACATCACCGCATCTATCGTAATGCAATTACTACAAATGGATATTGTTCCGAAATTCTCTGAATGGGCGAAACAAGGTGAAGTAGGTAAAAGAAAGCTTAGCAATGTAACACGTTATTTCGCTATCATTTTGGCTTTTATACAGTCAATTGGTATGGCATTCCAATTTAATAACTATTTAGGTGGTAAATTAATTATTCACCAATCTATTATGAGTTATTTATTGATTGCCATTGTTTTAACAGCAGGAACTGCATTTCTAATTTGGCTTGGTGATCAAATTACTCAATTCGGAGTTGGTAATGGTATTTCTATCATTATCTTTGCAGGTATTTTATCAACTTTGCCTTCATCAATTATTCAATTCGTGCAACAAGCATTCGTTGGTAATGATGATACTACATTAGCATGGTTAAAGGTTATTGGTTTAATAGTAGGTTTAGTTTTACTCACAATTGGGGCTATTTATGTACTAGAAGCGAAACGTAAAATTCCTATCCAATATGCTAAAAAACAGTCTGCACAAAGATTAGGATCACAAGCAACTTATCTACCTTTAAAAGTTAACTCTGCAGGGGTAATTCCAGTAATTTTTGCGATGGCATTTTTCTTATTGCCAAGAACATTAACATTGTTCTTCCCGAAAGCTGATTGGGCGCAAACTATATCTGAATATGCAAACCCTTCAAACACTTATGGTATGATTGTTTATGTAGTATTAATTATCGCATTTACGTATTTCTATGCCTTTGTTCAAGTTAATCCTGAAAAAATGGCTGATAACTTGAAGAAACAAGGTAGTTACGTTCCAGGTATTAGACCTGGTGAACAAACTAAAAAATATATTACTAAAGTACTTTATCGCTTAACTTTTGTCGGCTCTATTTTCTTAGCAGTCATTGCGATATTACCAATATTAGCGACTAAATTCATGAGTTTACCTCAATCTATACAAATTGGTGGTACAAGTTTATTAATCGTAATTGGTGTCGCAATTGAAACTATGAAATCACTTGAAGCTCAAGTGAGTCAAAAAGAATATAAAGGCTTTGGTGGTAGATAATTTGTAGGAGGGCAATTTATGAATATCATTTTAATGGGTTTACCTGGCGCAGGTAAAGGAACTCAAGCGAGTGAAATTGTTAAGAAATTCCCAATACCACATATATCTACTGGTGACATGTTCAGAAAAGCGATTAAAGATGAAACAGATTTAGGAAAAGAAGCTAAATCTTACATGGATCGTGGAGAATTAGTCCCTGATGAAGTTACTGTAGGTATCGTTAAAGAAAGAATATCTGAAGACGATGCAAAAAAAGGATTTTTATTAGATGGCTTCCCAAGAACAATCGATCAAGCTGAGGCGTTAAATGATATTATGTCTGAGCTTGGTAGAAACATCGATGCTGTCATTAACATCGAAGTTCCTGAGGAAGAATTAATGAATCGTCTTACAGGTCGTCGTATCTGTGAAAAATGTGGTACGACTTATCATCTTGTATTTAATCCTCCAAAGGTTGATGGTATTTGTGATATCGATGGTGGAAAGCTTTATCAACGCGAAGATGATAATCCTGAAACAGTATCTAATCGTTTAAACGTTAATGTTAAACAGTCAAAACCTATTTTAGAGTACTATAATGAAAAAGGTGTGCTAAAAAACATTGATGGTGCGAAAGATATTGACGATGTAACCAAAGATGTCATTGATATCTTAGATCAATTAAAATAGATCAACTTAATACGGTCTAGATTTATGTGAATTTGATTAGGTTTCTCTGGCAAGAATTAATTTTCTGAGTGTCGAATGACGATAATAATTCCCGCATTTTGTTAAACTTATTTTAACTAGTCACTATATTAGATTCGTATCGTTGAAGTTGTCTATTGACGATTACCTTACTATTGTAAAAAGGGAGGAAGTTAATCAATGGCGAAACAAGATGTAATTGAATTAGAAGGTACAGTATTAGATACTTTACCAAATGCTATGTTTAAAGTAGAATTAGAAAATGGTCATGAGATTTTAGCTCACGTAAGTGGTAAAATTAGAATGAATTATATTCGTATTCTACCTGGCGACAAAGTAACTGTAGAAATGTCTCCGTATGATTTATCACGCGGTAGAATTACTTATCGTTATAAATAATCGTCACTCCATAATATAGGGAGGTATAAAAATGAAAGTAAGACCATCAGTTAAACCAATTTGCGAAAAATGTAAAGTCATTAAACGTAAAGGTAAAGTAATGGTAATTTGTGACAATCCTAAGCACAAACAAAGACAAGGTTAATAAAAGAGAGGTGTAAATATATATGGCACGTATTGCAGGAGTAGATATCCCACGTGAAAAACGCATTGTTATCTCATTAACATATGTATATGGTATTGGTACTTCAACAGCTAAAAAAATCGTTGAAGAAGCTAACGTATCAGCAGACACACGTGTAAAAGATTTAACAGATGATGAATTAGGTCGTATTCGTGAAGTTGTTGACAGTTATAAAGTTGAAGGTGACTTACGTCGTGAACAAAACTTAAACATTAAACGTTTAATGGAAATTTCTTCATACCGTGGTATCCGTCACCGTCGTGGTTTACCAGTTCGCGGTCAAAAAACTAAAAACAACGCACGTACTCGTAAAGGCCCAGTAAAAACTGTAGCTAACAAGAAAAAATAATAGGTAAAGGAGGCAAATATAAATGGCACGTAAACAAGTATCTCGTAAACGTAGAGTTAAAAAGAATATTGAAAATGGTGTGGCTCACATCCGTTCAACATTCAACAATACAATCGTAACTATCACTGATGAATTTGGTAATGCTTTATCTTGGTCATCAGCTGGTGCATTAGGTTTCAAAGGATCTAAAAAATCAACACCATTCGCAGCTCAAATGGCTTCTGAAACTGCTTCAAAATCTGCAATGGAACATGGTTTAAAAACTGTTGAAGTAACAGTAAAAGGACCTGGACCAGGTCGTGAATCAGCTATCCGTGCATTACAATCAGCTGGTTTAGAAGTAACTGCAATCAGAGACGTTACTCCAGTACCTCATAACGGTTGTCGTCCACCAAAACGTCGTCGCGTCTAATTTATAATAGATTGTTATTGTTACAGGTCACTGAGCGAAACAGTTTAAAATTAAGTCGACGTAATTAAGGAGGATTTTTGTAAATGATAGAAATTGAAAAACCTAGAATTGAGACAATTGAAATTAGTGAAGATGCTAAATTCGGTAAGTTCGTTGTTGAACCACTAGAACGTGGCTACGGTACTACACTAGGAAACTCCTTACGTCGTATCCTACTATCTTCATTACCAGGTGCAGCCGTTAAGTACATTGAAATCGAAGGTGTTTTACACGAATTCTCAGCTATAGATAATGTTGTTGAAGATGTTTCTACAATTATTATGAACATCAAAAAATTAGCACTTAAAATTTATTCTGAAGAAGATAAAACATTAGAAATCGATGTTCGAGATGAAGGCGAAGTTACTGCAAGTGACATTACTCACGATAGTGATGTAGAAGTTCTAAATCCAGAACTTAAAATCGCAACAGTGTCTAAAGGTGGACATTTAAAAATTCGTCTAGTTGCTAATAAGGGTAGAGGTTACGCATTAGCAGAACAAAATAATACTAGTGATTTACCAATCGGTGTAATTCCTGTTGATTCACTATACTCACCAGTTGAACGTGTTAACTATACAGTTGAAAACACACGTGTCGGTCAAAGTAGTGATTTTGATAAATTAACTTTAGATGTTTGGACTAATGGTTCAATCACTCCACAAGAGTCAGTATCATTAGCTGCTAAGATTTTGACTGAACATTTAAATATTTTTGTAGGTCTTACAGATGAAGCTCAAAATGCTGAAATCATGATTGAAAAAGAAGAAGATCAAAAAGAAAAAGTACTTGAAATGTCTATTGAAGAATTAGACTTATCAGTACGTTCATACAACTGTTTAAAACGTGCAGGAATCAATTCAGTTCAAGAGTTAGCTGATAAATCTGAAGCTGATATGATGAAAGTTCGTAATTTAGGTCGTAAATCTCTAGAAGAAGTTAAATATAAATTAGAAGATTTAGGATTAGGATTAAGAAAAGAAGATTAATAAGTTAAAGGAGGTCAACTCATGGGTTACAGAAAATTAGGTCGTACTTCTGATCAACGTAAAGCTATGTTACGTGACTTAGCTACTTCACTTATCGTTAGTGAGCGCATTGAAACTACAGAAGCTCGTGCAAAAGAAGTTCGTAGTGTTGTTGAGAAATTAATCACTTTAGGTAAAAAAGGAGATTTAGCTTCTCGTCGTAATGCTGCAAAAACATTACGTAATGTTGAAATTTTAAATGAAGATGAAACTACACAAACTGCACTTCAAAAATTATTCGGTGAAATTGCTGAACGTTATACAGAACGTCAAGGTGGTTACACTCGTATTCTTAAAGTAGGTCCTCGTCGCGGAGACGGTGCTGAATCAGTTATCATCGAATTAGTAGATTAATTCAAGATATAAATACACTAACTACTTATATGTAAAGCAAATGAGTGCAACGATAATGTTTGCCACATACAAATATTGTCTAGCTCAGAGTGCCCCATCAATTAAATATATTTCAAAGCGTGAACTCAACTAAAATATGATGGGGTGCGCGCTTTTTTATTTTCAAAGAAGCAATTAGCTTCTATTCAACCAATAAATTATTATATATAATACTAAGAACTCAAATGGTCATAGTTTATATTGAAAAATCGCATTAGTTGACCGAAATGAAAGTTTTTATTTAGTTTTTCAGTTTTAGTCATCTTTAATAGGGGGCGGGACAATGGATTCAAAATGAATTCTGTCCGGTCCTTTTTTATTTTGAAAAAATGAAATAAAACAATAATATACATGCAATTCATATTCATGTAAACTATACTAGTACAAAGTTTTAGGAGGGATTCTAGTGAAGGCGAATAACACTAATATTATTGAACTTAAGCAAGTTGACTTTCAATATCAAGGCGATGCAGCCTTCACATTAAATAATGTATCCTTTAAGATTCCTAAAAATCAATGGACTTCAATTGTTGGACATAATGGGTCAGGAAAATCAACAATAGCTAAATTAATAGTTGGTATTGAAATTGCGACCAATGGTACGATTTTTTTCAATCAATCACCAATCTCCAATAATAATTTCAAAGATATACGAGAACACGTTGGAATTGTCTTCCAAAATCCAGAAAATCAATTTGTAGGTTCGATTGTTAAATACGATGTTGCGTTTGGTTTAGAGAACTACGCTGTTCCAACTGAAAAAATGAAAGAAATAGTAGCACAATCTATTAGTGACGTTGGAATGACCGATTATGCTGATAGTGAACCACATTCATTATCAGGAGGACAGAAGCAACGAGTAGCTATTGCAGGTGTGTTAGCATTAAGTCCTTCAGTCATTATATTAGATGAAGCGACATCTATGTTAGATCCTCAAGCCAAGAAATCATTGATAAGTTTAATACAAGAAGTTAAAGCAACTAAAGATGTAACAATTATTTCGATTACGCATGACTTAACTGAGGCGCTTGAAGGTGATCATGTCATAGTAATGAATCAAGGAACAGTTTATAAAGAAGGAAATCCACAAACAATATTTAAAGATATAAAAATGTTACAAGAAATTGGACTAGATTTACCTTTCTCAATGAAAATTAATCAACTTTTAGGATTTGATGACCACTTTATTACTTACGAAGGGTTGGTCGAAAAGCTATGAAAATTAAGTTTAATGATGTTACATACACCTATCAACAGGGTACACCATATGAGTATAAAGCATTAGACCACATTAATTTAACTATTGAGCAGGGGAAATACTATGCAATTGTTGGACAAACTGGAAGTGGAAAATCAACTTTAATTCAGCATTTCAATGGGTTATTAAAACCTACTAATGGCAATATTGAGCATGATGAACTTATGATTCATTCTAAAACTAAAGATAAATTTATTAGACCAATCAGACAAAAAATTGGACTAGTTTTTCAATTTCCTGAATCACAATTATTTGAAGATAATATTGAAAGAGAAATTGAGTTTGGACCTAAGAATTTTGGAATGAATGTTGAAGAAGTGAAAGAAAGAGCTTTTGATTTATTGTTAGAGTTAGGTTTTCCAAGAAATGTTATGTCTTTGTCACCATTCCAGATGTCTGGTGGCCAAATGCGTAAAATTGCAATTGTTTCAATCTTAGCTATGAACCCGGATGTCATTGTTTTAGATGAACCTACTGCTGGATTAGACCCAAAGAGCCGTCAACAAGTAATGGAGCTATTTAAAGAAATACAGCTAAAACAAAATAAAACAATCATACTTGTATCTCATGATATGAATGAAGTTGCGAAATATGCTGAAGAAATTATCGTGATGAATGATGGAAATATTATCGAGCAAGTCACACCAAAAGAGTTGTTTAGACAAGGTAGTAAACTTGAAGAGTGGCATATAGCCTTACCAGATATTGTTCAGTTACAACGTGATATTGAAATTAAACATGGTATTAAATTTAAGACAACCGCACTTACTGAGAAAGAATTTGTAAGTATGTACCAGGAGTGGCAACATCATGAAGAATAAATTAATTATAGGTAGATATTTACCAAATAACTCTGTAATTCATCATCTAGATCCACGAGCTAAAGTTTTATTTGTATTTATGTTTATTATTTTAATATTTTTTGCTCATTCTTTTGCAACGTTTGGGTGGATTATTTTATTAATTCTAATGTTTATGTTTTTAGCGAAGATTAAATTATGGTTTTTAATAAAAGGGTTAACACCAATATTTATTTTTACTATATTCACATTCTTCATGCATATCTTCTTCACACATGGTGGTACAAGATTAGTTGATTTTGGAATTATTAAAATTGATAGTGCTGGTATTTTAGAAGGTATCTTTATTTCATTACGTCTCATCACAATTGTTATGGTTGCAACAATAATGACGCTATCAACGAGTCCAATCGATTTAACAGATGCTTTTGAAAAATTGCTAACGCCATTAAAATGGTTTAAATTGCCTGTGCATCAATTAAGCATGATTATGTCAATCGCTTTAAGATTCATTCCAACTTTAATGGATGAATTAGATAAAATCATACTAGCTCAAAAATCACGAGGTTCTGAGTTAAGTTCGGGTGGCTTAATGACACGTATAAAAGCATTTATTCCTTTAATGATTCCATTATTTATCTCAGCTTTTCAAAGAGCGGAGGAATTAGCAATCGCTATGGAAGTACGTGGTTATGATGCTAATGTAAAACGAACAAGTTATAGAAAGCTACAATGGCATATTGGAGACACGATGTGCTTAATAAGTATCATCCCAATAGCCATAGTATTATTAGTATTAAAATATATTGGAGTGTAATACAGTGCGTATACTCGTTAATATTTCTTATCAAGGAAGTCAATTTCTAGGGTTTCAAATTCAACAGCAAGGGAGAACTGTGCAACAACAATTTGAAAAGATATTGAAGCGTATGCATCGGCGACATGTTCGCATTCATCCTTCTAGTCGTACGGACAGAGGTGTACATGCATATGAACAATTTTTTCATTTTGATACAGACTTAAATATTGAACCACAGCAATGGAAGTATGCGATGAATAGTGCTCTACCTGAAGATATATACGTCAAAGAAGTTCAACAAGTCGATGATCATTTTCATTGTCGTTATGACTGTCTAGGCAAGCGATATCGTTATAAAGTATATCAAGCAACACATCGTAATCCTTTTGAAAGTGGCTTAAAGACATTTATTAAGGAAGATTTAAATTATTCAAAAATGAACGAAGCTGCAAAACACTTCATTGGAACACATGATTTTACAGGATTCTGCTCTCAAAAGACTGAAGTCAAAAGCAAAGTACGTACGTTATATCAAAGTGAGATCATCCAAACAGATGTAGGGTTTGACTATGTTGTGACAGGGTCAGGCTTTTTATATAATATGGTTCGCGTGTTAGTAGCGTTTCTAATTGAAGTAGGAAAAGGTAAGCGTCATCCAAGTGAAGTGTCAACGCTATTAAATGAAAAAAATAGAGATAGTGTACCATTTACAGCACCTGCAGAAGGTCTCTATTTAGAGAAGATATATTTAACAGAAAAAGAATTAACAACAGACTTTGGAGACAATATTAAAATTCATCGTAAAAAATCATTACAAAATGACTAAATTGCATTGACAAACGGAGCTATAAAATATAACATAGTTAACGGTATTGTTTTATATCCACCCCATGATAAGCCCCGGAAACTTATTGTGTTACAAGATATATAAGCAAATTATACAGGAATAAAATAAATGAACATTTACGCTTTGAAAATCGTAACAGAATGAATAGATTGCAGGCCTCGTTCGTAGGTTCGACTGCGATACGTACCTGTAATCTAAAACGAAGCATTTATTTTTAGGAGGACAATTATTATGCGTCAAACATTTATGGCAAATGAATCAAACATTGAGCGCAAATGGTATGTTATTGATGCTGAAGGCCAAACATTAGGTCGTTTATCATCTGAAGTAGCATCTATCTTACGCGGTAAAAATAAAGTAACTTATACACCACACGTTGACACTGGTGATTATGTAATCATCATTAACGCTTCTAAAATCGAATTAACTGGTAAAAAAGAATCAGATAAAATTTATTATCGTCACTCAAACCACCCAGGCGGTATCAAATCAGTTACAGCTGGTGAGTTAAAACGTAATAATCCAGAACGTTTACTTGAAACTTCAATCAAAGGTATGTTACCAAGTTCACGTTTAGGTGAAAAACAAGGTAAAAAATTATTTGTATATGGTGGCGCTGAACATCCACACGCTGCACAACAACCAGAAAACTACGAGTTACGTGGTTAATTAGAAGGAGGAAATTACATTGGCACAAGTTGAATATAGAGGCACAGGCCGTCGTAAAAACTCAGTAGCACGTGTACGTTTAGTACCAGGTGAAGGTAATATCACAGTTAACGAACGTGACGTACGTGAGTACTTACCATTCGAATCATTAATCTTAGACTTAAACCAACCATTTGATGTTACAGAAACTAAAGGTAACTATGATGTATTAGTTAACGTACACGGTGGTGGTTTCACTGGACAAGCACAAGCTATCCGTCACGGAATCGCACGTGCATTATTAGAAGCAGATCCTGAATACAGAGGTTCTTTAAAACGCGCAGGTCTATTAACTCGTGACCCACGTATGAAAGAACGTAAAAAACCAGGTCTTAAAAAAGCACGTCGTTCTCCACAATTCTCAAAACGTTAATGCTGGAATTGTTGCAAACTTGTTTGCTTACAAGTTCTGTATGCAAATTGCGTTAGCAATTTGTGTTCAACTGAAATGTTTAAAGCACTTCTCAATTTCGAGAAGTGCTTTTTGTATGCAATAAAAGCTAGAGATTCATAAAACCTCTAGCTTTTGAACTTTATATTTATTTTTTAAATACTTCTTCAACAACTTCTGTCATGTCATTATGAATAACTAAACTTGCTTGTCTATCATACGGTGTAGCGTCTCTATTAATAATTACAAGATTATCTCCTGTAAAGTTAGAAATAAAGCCTGCAGCAGGTTGTACGACTAAGGATGAACCTAACACAATGACAGTATCTGCTTTTTGGATTTTATCTAATGCTCTAAAGACAGTAGGTTGATCGAGCATTTCACCGTATAATACGATATCAGGGCGAATCACATCACCACAGTTCTCACAATATCTTAATTTGTGTCCCATAACATATGATTTCGTATATTCTTTTCCACAATTGATGCAATAAAAGCGATTCAGTGTACCATGAATTTCATCAATCTGTTCACTTCCGGCATCTTCATGTAACCCATCGATATTTTGGGTAATCACACCTAAAGATTTGCCTTCTTTTTCTAACTCTGCAATCCACTCATGGACGATGTTAGGTTTTTTATCTGCTACTAGTAGTCGTTTATGATAAAAGTCGATAAAGCTTTCTTTATTATCATTTAAATGATCAACACTTAATAAATATTCAGGTGAATAACCTTCTTTTGAAATTTCATCAAATAATCCACCCATTGAACGGAAATCAGGTATACCACTTGCAACCGATACACCTGCACCAGTAAAGAATACAATTTTGTTTGATTTATCAACAATTTCTTTTAATTTTTCGATTTTATTACCCAATCGGAGCACCTCATTTATCATCAATACTGTATAGTTTTTTTTAAAAATAAATCTTATACTATTATTACAACATATTTTGCTATTTATTTTCTAGTTTTCAAGAAGCAATGAATGTTGAAAAACAATAAATAATAGTGTTAAAACATATAATAGTATAGAATGAAATTGCGTTTAAAATCTTTATAAAAAATCAATTGTTCTTATAAAAAGAACTTTTTAATAAAATAGAGTTGGATGTGAGAATTTGAATGAATAAATACGATCGTTTAGAAGAAATTACTAAACTCGTAAATCAAAAAGGAACGGTTAGGACGAATGAAATCGTTGAGGAACTTAACGTATCTGATATGACAGTACGTCGTGATTTAGCTGAACTAGAAGAAAAAGGATTACTAACTAAAATACATGGCGGTGCACGTAGTAATTCAGCTTTTCAAATTAAAGAAAAGTCTCATCAAGAAAAGCACACAGAGAATATTGAAGAAAAACGTGCTGTCGCAAGGAAAGCTGTTAACTTAATTGAAGAAAACGATACGATTTTTTTGGGACCTGGAACAACAATCGAGTTACTGGCTCAATTAATAGATCGAGAGTCATTAACAGTGATTACGAATTGTTTTCCAGTATTTCAAATATTATTTGAAAAGCGTTCGCTAAATTTTAAAGTTTACTTATTAGGTGGAGAAATGAGAGAACTTACTGAATCATTTGTAGGTGAAATGACGAATACGCTTCTTAAAACAAAACGATTTAGTAAAATGTTTTTTAGTTGTAATGGAATAAAAGATGCAGATGTGCTCACTTCTACAATTGACGAAGCGTATACACAACAACTTGCACTTCATCGTTCACTTGAAAAATACTTATTAATTGATACTTCAAAAATTGGAAAAGAAGATTTTACCCAATTATGTCATTTAGAAGATTTAACAGCAGTTGTTGTAGATAAAAATTATGAAGATAATGTACAAAAATTAAAAGCTTATACAGAAGTGATACATTAATTGAATGATACCAAGATTGTTTATTTAAACAATCTTGGTATTTTTTTAGATAATTGAACGTAATTAAACATAAAAATGAAATGTTTTGTTTAAAAAAACAAAATTTTAAACAACATTCGAACATTTATTGTTGATTATTTGTTTATTTATGTTTATAATTTAGGTGTAAATATTTGAAAGCGCTTTTTCAAACACATGTGTTTAATTATCTTATTTTCAAAGGAGAATCATTATGACAATTTTTATTGGTTCAGATGTCGCTGGTCAACGTCTTAAAGATGTTATAAAAACATTTTTAAAAGAAAATAACCATGATGTAGTAGATGTAACAGAAGGAAAAGAATTAGACTTTGTTGATTCAACATTAGCAGTTGTACACGAAGTACAAAAGAACGATGATAATTTAGGAATTGCAGTGGATGCTTATGGTGCAGGTAGTTTTATTGTCGCTACAAAAGTAAAAGGAATGATTGCTGCTGAAGTATCAGATGAACGTTCAGCATATATGACACGTAGTCACAACAATGCACGCATGATTACAATGGGCTCTGAAATTGTAGGCGATACATTAGCAAAAAATATTGCTAAAGAATTTGTAAATGGACACTATGATGGCGGACGTCACCAAATCCGTGTAGATATGTTAAATAAAATGTGCTAATTGGAGGAATAAATAATGAAAATTGCTATAGGTTGCGATCACATTGTAACTGATACAAAAATGGAAGTTTCACAACATTTAAAAGCTCAAGGACATGAAGTTATTGATGTAGGTACGTATGATTTTACACGTACACATTATCCTATCTTCGGTAAAAAAGTAGGAGAAAAAGTAGCTAGTGGAGAAGCAGATTTAGGCGTATGTATTTGTGGTACAGGCGTTGGTATTAGTAATGCAGCAAACAAAGTCCCAGGTGTAAGAACAGCATTAGTACGTGATATGACATCAGCACTTTATTCAAAAGAAGAATTAAATGCTAATGTTGTTAGTTTCGGCGGTAAAGTAGCAGGCGAATTATTTATTTTCGATATCGTTGATGCATTTATTAAAGCGGAATACAAACCTACTGAAGAAAATAAAAAATTAATTGCTAAAATTAATCATTTAGAAGCACATAACGATAATCAAGCTAATCCTCATTTCTTTGATGAATTCTTAGAAAAATGGGACAAAGGTGAATATCACGATTAAGGAAGATGTGAAATGATTCTAACATTAACTTTAAATCCTTCAGTTGATATCTCTTACCCATTAGAACAGTTTCATCTAGATACTGTGAATAGAGTTAAAAAGACGAGTAAAACTGCTGGAGGAAAAGGATTAAATGTAACACGTGTATTATCAGAATTTGGCGAAAATGTGTTAGCAAGTGGCTTTTTAGGTGGCGCATTAGGTCAATTTATTGAAGAACAATTAACGGATGCTCAAATTGAACAGTCTTTCTTCAAAATAAAAGGAGAAATACGAAATTGTATCGCTATTCTACATGAAGGACAACAAACTGAAATACTTGAACAAGGACCAACTATTGGCAAGGAAGAAGCAGAGAGCTATAAAACACATCTTTTAGAACTATTTAAAAGAGCTAATGTTATAGCGATGTCTGGAAGTTTACCTAAAGGTCTTAATACAAATTACTACGCTGATATTGTGAAATTAGCAAATAAACAAGGTCTACCTACGATTTTAGATAGTTCTGGTCAATCATTAATGGATGTATTGTTAAGCGAGAATAAGCCTTCAGTGATAAAACCTAATATTGATGAATTATCTCAATTATTACACACTACTGTCACTACAGATATCGATAGTTTAAAAGAAGCGGTTACTCAACCCATATTCAAAGGTATTGAATGGATTATTGTTTCTTTAGGTGGCGATGGCGCTTTCGCTAAACATCATCAAACATTTTATAAAGTAAATATTCCAAAAATAGAAGTCGTTAATCCTGTAGGGTCTGGTGATTCTACAGTGGCAGGTATTGCATCAGGTCTTGTTCATCAACAATCCGATGAAGATTTACTGAAAAAAGCTAATGCATTTGGAATGTTAAATGCAATGGAGCATCAAACAGGTCATATTAATGTAGATAAATTTAAAGAACTATTCAAACAAATTGAAGTTATAGAGGTGTAATTCATGACAAAATCACAACAAAAACTAGCATCAATCGAACAATTAAGTAATCAAGATGGGATTATTTCAGCTTTAGCATTTGATCAACGTGGAGCATTAAAAAGAATGATGGCTGAACATCAAACAGAACCTCCTACAGTTGAACAAATTGAACAATTAAAAGTACTTGTATCAGAAGAGTTAACACAATATGCATCTTCTATTCTTTTAGATCCTGAATATGGCTTACCTGCTTCTGATGCACGTAATAAAGAGTGTGGTTTATTACTTGCATATGAAAAAACTGGATATGACGTGAATGCAAAAGGTCGTTTACCAGATTGCTTAGTAGAATGGTCTGCTAAACGTTTAAAAGAACAGGGTGCCAATGCAGTTAAATTCTTACTTTATTATGATGTAGATGATTCAGAAGAGATTAACATTCAAAAGAAAGCTTATATTGAACGAATTGGTTCAGAATGTGTTGCTGAAGACATTCCATTTTTCTTAGAAGTGTTAACTTATGATGATAATATTCCAGATAATAAAAGTGCTGAATTTGCAAAAGTAAAACCTCGTAAAGTAAATGAAGCAATGAAGTTATTCTCTGAAGATCGATTCAATGTTGATGTGCTTAAAGTTGAAGTACCCGTAAATATGAATTTTGTTGAAGGATTTACAGAGGGTGAAGTTATATACACAAAAGAAGAAGCAGCACAACATTTCCGTGATCAAGAAGCAGCGACACATTTACCTTATATTTATTTAAGTGCTGGTGTATCAGCTGAATTATTCCAAGAAACATTAACATTTGCACATGATGCAGGTGCACATTTCAATGGTGTGTTATGTGGGCGTGCGACATGGTCTGGTGCAGTTAAAGTTTATATTGAACAAGGAGAACAAGCTGCAAGAGAATGGTTACGTACAACTGGATATAAAAACATTGATGATTTAAATAAAGTACTAAAAACAACTGCAACATCTTGGAAAGCAAAATAACTTAGGGGAGGTTATTCATATGAACAGAGAAGAAGTACAATTACTTGGTTTTGAAATTGTCGCATATGCAGGAGATGCACGTTCGAAATTATTAGAGGCATTAAACGCTGCTAATGAAGGTGATTTTGATAAAGCTGAACAACTTACGGAGGAAGCAAATGAATGTATTGCAAATGCACATAAAGCTCAAACAAACTTATTAGCTCAAGAAGCGCAAGGTGATGACATTGCATTTAGTATTACAATGATTCACGGTCAAGACCATTTAATGACAACGTTATTATTAAAAGATTTAATGAAGCATTTAATTGAATTATACAAAAAAGGGAGCTGACCCCTATGAATAAGTTAATAGCATGGATAGAAAAAGGAAAGCCGTTCTTTGAAAAAATATCTCGTAATATTTATTTAAGAGCGATTCGTGATGGATTTATTGCAGCAATTCCAATTATCTTGTTCTCAAGTATATTTATTTTAATCACATATGTACCTAACGTGTTTGGCTTCACTTGGAGTAAAACGATGGAAGGTATATTGATGAAACCATATAACTATACCATGGGAATTGTTGGTTTGATTGTAGCTGGAACAACAGCTAAGTCTTTAACCGATTCCTACAACAGGAAATTAGATAAAACCAATCAAATTAACTTTATTTCTACAATGATGGCTGCGATGAGTGGATTTTTATTCTTAGCAGCAGATCCTATTAAAGAGGGTGGATTTTTAAGTGCATTTATGGGCACTAAAGGATTATTAACAGCCTTTATTTCAGCCTTTATTACCGTAATTGTTTATAATTTCTTTATTAAAAGAAATATTACAATAAAAATGCCTAAAGAAGTGCCACCAAATATTTCTCAGGTATTTAAAGATATCTTCCCGTTGTCAGCGGTTATTATCATTATTTATGCATTAGATTTATTATCAAGGAAATTTATTCATACAAATGTAGCGAACGCCGTATTAAAAATCTTTGAACCATTATTTACTGCGGCAGATGGCTGGATTGGTGTCACACTTATCTTCGGTGCTTTCGCATTCTTCTGGTTTGTAGGTATACATGGTCCATCTATTGTTGAACCAGCAATCGCTGCAATTACTTATGCAAATCTTGAAACAAACTTAAATTTGATTCAAGCAGGAGAACATGCAGATAAAATTATTACCCCTGGTACACAAATGTTCGTTGCAACTATGGGGGGTACCGGTGCTACATTAGTCGTGCCATTTATGTTTATGTGGTTAACTAAATCAAAAAGAAATAAAGCAATTGGTAGAGCATCAGTTGTACCAACATTCTTTGGAGTAAATGAACCAATTTTATTTGGTGCACCACTCGTATTAAACCCAGTATTTTTCATACCATTTATTTTTGCACCAATAGCAAACGTATGGATCTTTAAATTCTTTGTTGATGTACTTAAAATGAATAGTTTTAGCATCTTCTTACCATGGACGACACCAGGTCCTCTTGGTATTGTGATGGGCACAGGATTTGCATTTTGGTCATTTGTGTTAGCAATTGTATTAATTGTAGTTGATGTTATGATTTATTATCCATTTTTAAAAGTATATGATGAACAAATTCTTGAAGAAGAACGAGGTAATAAAGAAGTAAATAATGAATTAAAAGAAAAAGTATCAGCAAACTTTGATACGAAAAAAGCAGATGCAATTTTAGCAACTGCTGGTGCAAATGAAACGACAACAACTGAATCAGCACCTTCAGATGAGGAAGTATCGGCTAAAAATTCATCAAATTCAATTAACGAACAAACTAACGTTTTAGTCTTATGTGCCGGTGGCGGTACAAGTGGATTACTTGCAAATGCGTTAAACAAGGCTGCAGAAGAATATCAGGTACCTGTAAAAGCGGCAGCTGGTGGTTATGGTGCACATATGGATATTATGAAAGACTATCAATTAATTATTTTAGCGCCTCAAGTTGCTTCTAACTATGAAGATATAAAACAAGATACAGATCGACTAGGTATTAAATTAGCTAAAACACAAGGTGTTGAATACATTAATTTAACTCGAGATGGCAAAGCAGCATTAGACTTCGTTCAACAACAATTTGAAATATAATTAGGAGATGAAAGTATAATGAAAAAATTACCAGAAGATTTTATATTCGGTGGTGCAACAGCAGCTTATCAAGCAGAAGGTGCGACTCAAACAGATGGAAAAGGTCGCGTAGCATGGGACACTTATCTTGAAGAAAACTATTGGTATACAGCTGAACCAGCAAGTGATTTTTATAATAAATATCCTATTGATTTAGAATTAAGTGAAAAATTTGGTGTGAATGGCATTCGTATTTCGATTGCATGGTCACGAATATTCCCTAAAGGATATGGTGAGGTTAATCCTAAAGGTGTTGAATACTATCATAATTTATTTAAAGAATGTCATAGAAGACATGTAGAACCATTTGTAACGTTACATCACTTTGATACACCAGAGACACTACATAGTGATGGTGATTTCTTAAATCGTAAGACAATTGAGTACTTTGTTGAGTATGCAAAATTCTGTTTCGAAGAATTTGAAGAAGTAAATTATTGGACTACATTTAATGAGATTGGCCCTATCGGTGATGGCCAATATTTAGTAGGTAAATTCCCTCCTGGAATTAAATACGACTTTGCTAAAGTGTTTCAATCACATCACAACATGATGGTCGCACATGCGAAAGCAGTTAAATTGTTTAAAGATAATGGCTATAGTGGTGAAATAGGTGTCGTGCATGCTTTACCAACTAAATATCCTTATGATCCAACTAATCCAGAAGATGTTAGAGCGGCTGAATTAGAAGATATTATTCATAACAAATTCATTTTAGATGCAACTTATCTAGGTAAATATTCTCGTGAAACTATGGAGGGCGTTCAACACATTTTATCAGTAAATGGTGGTAAATTAGACATACCAGAAGAGGATTATAAAATATTAGAAGCGGCTAAAGATTTAAATGACTTCCTTGGTATCAATTACTACATGAGTGATTGGATGAGAGGTTACGATGGCGAATCTGAAATTACACATAATGCTACTGGTGATAAAGGTGGTTCTAAATATCAACTTAAAGGTGTAGGTCAACGTGAATTTGATGTTGATGTACCACGTACTGATTGGGACTGGATGATTTATCCTAAAGGCTTATATGATCAAATTATGCGAGTAGTTAAAGATTATCCTAATTACCATAAAATTTATATTACTGAGAACGGACTTGGTTATAAAGACCAATTTGATGAGGAACGTAAAACTGTAGATGATGATGCACGTATAGATTATGTGAAAAAACATTTAGAAGTCATTTCTGATGCTATTCGTGATGGTGCGAATGTGAAAGGGTACTTCATTTGGTCACTCATGGATGTATTTTCTTGGTCAAATGGTTATGAAAAACGATACGGTCTATTTTATGTCGATTTTGAAACGCAAGAACGTTATGCTAAAAAGAGCGCATATTGGTACAAAGAACTAGCGGAAAGTAAGGAAATAAAATAATTGCATTTAATATAACTTTGTAACAAACAGCAATGATAAATACAATTGTAAGGTAGGATTGGGAAATGCTAAAATTTAGCTTTTCTCAGTCCTATTTATTTTTTCTTGGCTTGATCACATGAAAAAATAATTCAAAAATATATATTCAAATTATTACCACATATGCTTAAACGTACAATTTAACTTAATTTTCATTTTTGTAATTACATCATTTATACTTAAAGAAAACAAATTGGAGTATTATTATGAGAATTTTTAAAAAGATAATATTTAGTTTGATTATTAGCCTAATGATTTTTACATT
Organism: Staphylococcus sp. MB377; assembly: GCF_001922505.1. Lineage (NCBI taxonomy): Bacteria > Bacillati > Bacillota > Bacilli > Caryophanales > Staphylococcaceae > Staphylococcus > Staphylococcus sp. MB377. Next base: position 302,771 of record NZ_MAON01000022.1, read on the forward strand.
AGTAGGATGTCAATCAAAGAGTAACAATTCATCTCATTATCAAAGTAATGATAAAAAGAAAGTTGCAACTTTATTTATGCATGGATATGGTGGAACCAATAATTCTGAAAAATATATGGTCAATCAAGCTGTAAAAAAAGGTGTCATCAAGGATGTAGTTACAGCATATGTTTTATCAAACGGAAAAGTACAGTTTAGTGGCAAAATTTCAAAGAAGTCTAGGAATCCAATTATAAAAATATTATTTGAAGATAATAAAAATGGTGACATTATGCAAAATGCTCAAAACATAAAAAATGTACTTACAAAAATGAAATCAAAATACAATATAGATAATTATAATTTTGTAGCGCATTCAATGGGAAACTTATCTTTTGCGTATTTTATGAAATATTATGGAAATGATAAACAATTACCTCAACTTCAAAAAGAAGTAAATATAGCTGGTACATATAACGGTGTTTTATATTTAAATGAAAAAGTAAATGAAATTACTGTCGATAAAGATGGTAAGCCTAGTAAAATGAATGCTGATTATGAAAAATTATTAAATCTAAAAGATGTCTATAAAAATAAAAACATAGAAGTACTAAATATTTATGGTGATTTGAAAGACGGAACACACTCTGATGGAAGGGTATCTAATAGTTCGTCTCGCTCCTTAAAATACTTGTTGGGCAATAGTCCTAAAACATATAAAGAATCTGAATATAAAGGGGAGAAAGCGCAACATAGTGCGCTACATCATAATAAAGAAGTGTCAGATGAAATCATAAATTTTTTATGGTAGTAGTAAGTAATAACATAACTTGAACACTAAAATAATCAAAGTTTAAAGTGAATTATTGGCGACTAATTGAATCAATTCCAATCTTGCTTGTTCCCCATATACATGAGGCATTATTATGATTTCATCCACTTGATACGTATTTAATAAAGAAGTTAATTTTAGATGAATATCTTTAGGCAATCCACTTATGACACGACTTTTATTTTGCTCAATTTTATTACGTTCACTAGTGCTATAATTACGTTGTTGAGCAGTATTAATAGAAGGATATGATTTAGGTTGGTTGAGATAATTAATGCGTAAAAGCCATAAATGTAATGCATCTAATAAATCATCAACTTTATTAAGCGTGTTTGCAGTAACTACAAATGTCGACATAATTACATATGGCTCATTAGATTTTGAAATGTCATTCAATTGTTTGTATCGTTTTCGATAATATTCTATTAGGCTATTAATCTTGGTTTGAGTTTGTCCCATAAATGCAATGACGAATGGTAGCCCTTTTTGAGCAGCTAATTCCGCACTTCTTTCACTCATACCTAGAATAAACATTTGTGGAGAAGTATTAATTTCAGGTGTTGCTTTGATAGACATGAATCGATGTGGGGCTTCATATTTGTTGCTAAAGTAGTGTAGTAAGTCCTCTATTTGATTGTCTAAATTTGGTTTTGTTGATTTATACTCATTAAGTGCTTCATTTACTTGCTTGAAACTCGGAGAACGACCTAAACCCATATCTACTCTATTAGGATGGCGAGCTTCCATTATTCTAAATTGTTCTGCCACTTTGTAGGCACTGTAGTGCGGTAACATGACGCCTCCGCTTCCTATTTTAATCGTTTGTGTTTGTTCTAATAGCATCATCATTACGATTTCAGGTGCACTTGACGCAACAGAGAATACATTATGATGTTCTGCAACCCAATATCTTGTATAACCTAATTGTTCAGCAGTTCGGGCTAACGTAATGCTATGATTAAATGCATCATTGGCGTTTCTACCTTCAAAAATTGGAACATAATCTAAAATACTTAATTTCAATTTTTATATGCTCCTTTCAATGATTTTTATAGGAAAAATTAGATTTAGTTGTATTTTAAATTGAAGGCTTCTATATTGCTATATATTTGTTTGAAATATTATACTTAGTTTAATATTAGATTTGAAAAAGGTGGCGGATGAATAGTGAAAGCAATTGGATTTGAACAACCGTTTAAACTATCAGATGGAAATTTATTTAAAACTTATAATTTAGATATACCAGAACCAAAAGGACATGAATTATTAGTTAAAATTCAGTCTATTAGTGTCAATCCCGTTGATACAAAACAACGATTAATGAACGTGTCAAAAATACCTCGTGTACTAGGATTTGATGCGATTGGTGTGGTTGAATCTGTTGGAAGTGAAGTTACTATGTTTAATCAGGGTGATGTAGTATATTACTCTGGTTCACCTGATCAAAACGGATCAAATTCGGAATACCAATTGATTGATGAGAAATTAGTAGCTAAGGCACCTAAAAATATTAGCGCTGAGCAGGCAGTAAGCTTACCATTAACCGGTATAACAGCATATGAAACATTGTTTGATGTGTTTGGTATTTCACGCAAACGTAGTGAAAATGAAGGTAAAACGTTGTTAATTATAAATGGCGCAGGTGGTGTAGGAAGTATTGTTACTCAAATTGCTAAGTTCTATGGTTTAAGGGTGATTACAACAGCATCGCGTAATGAAACGATTGAATGGACTAAAAAAATGGGTGCTGATATTGTACTCAATCACAAAGAGAGTTTAATAAATCAATTTAAGACACAAGGTATTGAACTGGTTGATTACGTATTCTGTACATTTAATACGGATATGTACTATGACGACATGATTCAATTAGTGAAACCTAGAGGTCATATTGCTACTATTGTAGCTTTTGAAAATGACCAAGATTTAAATGCTTTGAAACCAAAAAGTTTAAGTTTCTCACATGAATTTATGTTTGCTAGACCATTAAATCAAACTGATGATATGATAAAGCATCATGAATATTTAGAAGACATAACAAATAAGGTTGAACAGAATATTTATCAACCTACAACAACTAAAGTTATAGAAGGATTAACCACTGAAAACATCTATCAAGCACACCAAATATTAGAATCCAATACAATGATTGGCAAATTGGTCATTAATTTAAATTAATAAACTATATATATTTCTTTATAAATGGCGTTTATTCTTATAAAAAAAGGCAATAGGATAAACGTCATTTTATTTTGACTTAAATGCTTTATTAACCATTTTATTGAAAGGAGTATTATGTTGCGAAAAAAATCAATTAGTTTTGTGTTTTGGACAGCATTAGCTATTTGTACTCTATTTGTTTTATATGGCGCTTTTATGCCGAAACAATTAGAAACAGGAACCCAAAACATTACTTCATTTATAGCAAAGAATTTTTCTTGGTATTATTTGTTACTGGTTTTACTCATATTTTTTGTTTGTGTATATTTATTGTTTTCAAGATATGCATCGATAACACTTGGTGAAGAAGGTGAAGATCCTGAATTCTCACTACCTTCTTGGTTCGCCATGTTATTTAGTGCTGGTATGGGTATTGGACTAGTATTTTGGACTACTGCAGAACCAATAAGTCACGCATTTACGTTACCCCCTATACATAAAGCAGGTACACAATCTGCAATCAATGATGCATTTCAATTTTCGTTCTTTCATTGGGGATTACATGCATGGGCAGTATATGGAATTGTAGCATTAGTCTTTGCATATTTTAGTTTCCATAAAGGCTACCCTGGATTAGTAAGTGCAACCTTAGTTCCTATATTTGGTGAAAAATCAATGAAAGGCCCTATAGGTGGTGCAATTGATGTATTAGCTGTTATCGCCACTGTTACAGGTGTCGCAGCAACTCTCGGATTTGGTGCACTTCAAATAAATGAAGGCCTAAATTTCCTATTTAATGTACCAAACAATTTTGGTACACAGGTAATATTAATTATTATTGCGACTATATTGTTTACGTGGTCTGCTTGGTCAGGTATAGATAAAGGGATTAAAACGCTTAGTAACGTCAATATGCTGTTAGCCTTTATTGTATTAATTGGCTTATTTATTGTTGGCCCAACACTTTATATTCTAAATACATTTACAAATGGTTTAGGTAATTATATCTTTAATTTCTTTAGTATGAGTTTACGTATTCCAATGAATGGAGGAGAAAAATTCCAATGGCTCCAAAACTGGACAATATTCTATTGGGCTTGGTGGGTATCATGGGCACCATTCGTGGGTATCTTTATTGCTAGGGTATCTAGAGGTCGTACAATTAAAGAATTTATACTTGGTGTTCTATTTGTACCTTCACTTGTATGTTTCTTCTTCTTTGCTGTATTTGGAGCATCTGCCGTTTATTTACAAGATAAAGGCATTGCTAACATTGCAAAAGAAGCTACTGAAACTGCAACATTTGCTACGTTGGAACATTATCCACTAGGATTTATTCTTAGCATAATTACTCTCGTAGTTATTATGATCTTCTTCGTGACTTCAGCCGATTCAGCAACATACGTATTGGGTATGCTTAGTTCTAAAGGTGACATCAATCCTGCATCATTTGTGAAAGTAAGTTGGGGTATTATTCTAGCCTTATTTGCAATGATTATGATTTATACAGGTGGTACACAGGCGATTCAAAACTTATTAATCATTGCCGCTTTACCATTTTCAATAGTTATTATCTTAATGATTTGGTCATTGTTTAAATCATTAAGTATCGATCATCCAAGAACTTCTAATAAGTTTCCAAACATATTACAGTATAAAAGTTCAAAGCAAAAAGAATTGAAAAAATAATAATAAAATATATGTTTTTATTGTGCTAAATTTGGGAATATTCTATCTAGAAAGTAAAACTTTAATAAATATTTATATAATTAAATTAATAGTTTTTCATTAATGTTTTGAAAAATGTTTAAAGGGTATTATTTTCTATATAATAATTCAACAATAATTTAGGAGGTGCATACGAGGTGAAAAGGCTAAAAAACTTTATCCTCGGCCTATTAATAGTTGCTATTGTTGGATTCCTATTGTTTATGTACATCAAAGATAGTCGTATATCTAAGTATCAAGACTTCTTCTTACAATTCAATTGGTTCCAACCACTATTAATTGGTTTAGCTGCTCTACTTATATTGATAGGTTTAATATTAGTATTCAGCATCTTTAAACCAACATATAGAAAACCAGGATTATACAAAGATTATGATGATGGTCATATTTATGTATCTCGTAAAGCAGTTGAAAAATCAGCTTACGATACACTTACTAAATACGATCAAGTAAGACAACCTAATGTTGTAGCTAAGCTTTATAATAAAAAAAGCAAATCTTACATTGATATCAAGGCTGACTTCTTAGTACCAAATGATGTACAAGTTAAGTCACTAACTGAAAGTATTCGTTCAGACATTAAGCATAATGTAGAACATTTTACTGAATTACCAGTGAGAAAACTTGAAGTAAATGTCAGAGATCAAAAAACTGCTGGACAACGTGTTCTGTAAGGGAGGGATAACATGGCTGATAATAATAATCAAAATGGACAAGATGCAAGTCAACAAATCATTGACTTCATTAAATCATATAAATGGCGTATCATTGGTTTCTTTGCATTTTTAATTATAGCAATCTTATTCCTAACTTTAGGATTTTGGAAAACAATTTTGGTTATTGTTTTATGTTTAATCGGAATTGGTGTTGGGTATATTAAAGACCGTACACAGGATTTCATGAATTTCTTAAATAGATGGAGTTAAATAATTTATTTAAGAACTAAATAATAAAAAAATTCAATTATAAAGGAGAATGTAATATGTCAGTAGATAACAATAACAAAGCTAAACAAGCTTACAATAATCAAACTGGAGTTAATGAAAAAGAAAGAGAAGAACAGCAAAAACAAGCAGAACAATACAGAGAACAAAATGAACAACAACAATTTGAAAACAAATTAACTTTCTCAGATGAAGTTGTAGAAAAAATTGCTGGAATCGCAGCTCGTGAAGTTAAAGGTATCTTAGATATGAAAGGCGGTTTCGCTGATAACTTTACTAATGCATTCTCTAGTGGCAACAATGTAACTACTGGTGTTTCTGTTGAAGTTGGCGAAAAACAAGCAGCAATCGACTTAAAAGTAATCTTAGAATATGGTGAATCAGCACCAAAAATCTTCCGTAAAGTTACTGAATTAGTTAAAGAGCAAGTTAAATATATCACTGGCTTACAAGTTGTAGAAGTTAACATGCAAGTTGATGATGTTATGACTAAAAAAGAATGGCAACAAAAAAACGAAAAAAACAACAATAATAATAACAACTCTGAAAGATCAGGATTACAATAATAATAGATTTAACCCTTTAGGTTTATATAGCCTAAAGGGTTTTTTATTTTAGAATTAAGCTTTGATTTCTAATATCGTTTAACCATGTAGTGGATTACTTACTTTAATATAAGTATAGTGATGTGCTTCATCTTCTAAACGCATCGTTGTCACGCATTTATAATCAATGTCTCTATCAAATATAATTTGTTTAATTTCTGAAATGTGGCTTGTATTAATATTCGTTAAGCTATTTAAAATGTTATGAATAATTTCGCTTACGCTATCCCACAGTTTATATTCAAATTCTTCATCCTCAATGAATTTTGAAACAGTTAATATAAGTTCACCTATGTGATTTTGAACTGTCGAGTAAAAGACTTTATTAAATACTGTTGTTTTAGAATCGGTCAAGATTCTAGATTTTTCGTGAAAATGATTTGTCGTATATCCAGATTCATTTAAAAATTGTTCATCAATACGTAAGCCTTCAAAATCACGAATATAAATAGTATTTAATCGTCCATCAGCGTTAAACGTTGCAATTGAATTTTGTAAATGGGCTTCAAGTGCAATGCCATATTTAGCATATAAAGGAATCACTATGCCTAACAATTGAGAAATGTAATCTGACAACCATTCTTGAGCTGCGATATCAAGATTTGATTTGTCGTAATGATGTTTATAACGTTGAATTAAACTAATAATTGGTGGTTCTTCATTATATTTATAATTAACCACTAAACTTGAAGGAATCATAGGAATACTATCTTTTTCAGTTAGATTGTACACATTGTCCCTAAAGAGCGTTCCTAATTGCTCACTTCGGTCTGTTTGAATAGCTTCTTCGTCATTTATATTATAAAAGTGAATACCAACAAATTCATTTAAAATACCAACTCTATAATGAGTGAAATCTTTATCTTGCTTTAAAATGTCATTTAAGATTTGAGTAACTAAAGGACCATTGTGAGTTGTTTGTTCAGATAAAGTTCTAATTTCACCAGTAATATGTACATTGGTAGATAATTTAATATGTGGCAACGTGCTTGGGAATTTTGGCATTAAAGTTCTAAAAGATAAACCAGCGTAATAAGGTATTTCTATCTTTAGTGGAATCATTAAATTATTATTTATTTCCTCTTCGTATTGACTTAATAATACATTATCTAACTGCCAAGGATGAACAATCATTAAATGATATTCACTCAGATTACTCAAATTATCACACTCAGTTTTAATTTGGCTATATAGTTCTGGAAATTGCGCTTCTAATTCAGCATTATAAGTAAACGATAAAGATTGTATTCTAGCGACACTTTGGTGAATAAGCACACACTTTAAATGAATTTCTTTATTGTATTCTGAACTATATTTAATATTCTCATTAGCATTAAGGCCTTTACGCAATTTAGCTCCAGGATGAAGCGGGTGTCCCTCTATAACTGCCTGCTCTGAACGCAAATAACTATCTTGTTCATTAAGAATTATTTCCAATAAAGGTTCATTTGAATGTTGCATCTCATATGCTTGATATGCAAGTGCTAACGCCATATTTGCAACACTGTTTTCCATATCGTCTTTGAATTGAGAACTTGCCTCATTATCAAGCTCTGGATTTTCCTTTAAGATATCAGCTAATACTTCATTAGGATGAAGTATACGAACACATTGTCTACCATCACTATCACAATAATAAAATGGACCTTCAACATCTACACGGCCAAATGCATGAGTTCCGGAAACTTTTGCGAATAAATATTTATCGCTTTCGGGAAAATGCACGCGCATAATTTGGTGTTCTCCATTTATTGGAAAGTTTTTAATATCACATGACGAGAAAAAGGTACTATTTGATTTAGCGTTGACTAAATTTTCTCTGTAAAGGGATGTAATTAAGCGTTGAGAAATTTTATCTCGTGCAACGAGCAATTCATTTTTAATGTAGTTTACTAAATGGGGCATTTCTTGCTTTAAAAACGATAAAGCTCCTAATTCTTCATCAGTTAAATGTAAATCTATATTGTCTATTGAAATTAAATTATCCATATTGCACCTCAAATTCATTTTACAAAAATCTAAATCATTTGTATAATCCATAATATCGATAATGATATTCATTATCAATTATGAAGTTTATTATAAATAAGTAGGTGGAATACTGTGGCGAAATTTTTCTTCTCTAGTTCCTTTTTATTATTTCTAGGGAATTGGATAGGACAAATTGGCTTGAATTGGTATGTACTTACTAGTTATCATAACGCAGTCTATTTGGGATTGGTTAATTTTTGCCGACTCGTGCCAATTTTGTTACTAAGTGTCTGGGCTGGCGCTATAGCTGATAAATTTGATAGAGGAAAATTATTGAAAATTACCATTTCATCTTCATTTTTAGTGACAAGCACACTATGTGTTTGTACCTTTTTATTAGAACAAGTGCCGATTATTATCATCCTTATTTATGCCACACTTCGAGGTATGATCAATGCGACGGAAACACCAATAAGACAAGCTGTATTGCCAGATTTATCTGTACATTTAAATACAAGCCAAGCCGTTTCATATCATTCTTTTATCATAAACATATGTCGCTCAATAGGTCCGGCAATCGCAGGATTGATACTCTCAATTTACCATGCACCGTTTACTTTTCTAGCGCAATCAATGTGTTACTTCATTGCTGTCCTATTGTGTTTACCATTAACCTTCAATACAGTTGGTGAGACAAATAAAGCTAACCAAGGGTTTTCATTTACGGTTGTGTGGGAATACTTTAAGAATAATATGCAAGCCTCAAAAATATTTATTACGTCATTGATTATCATGGCTACTGGGTTTTCGTATACTACACTAGTACCAGTATTAGTACATGATCTCTTTCCTGGTCGCTCGGAAATCTTTGGTGTGTCAATGACCTTTTGTGCTGTAGGTGGTATGATTGCAACACTTATACTACCCATAATTTTGAAAAAGTTCACCACTGTGCAAATGTATTATTTAAGTACTTGTCTATTTGGATTAGCGCTTGTAGGTGTCATTATGCATAACATTATATTTATGTTTATCTGCATGTCACTTGTAGGTTTATTTGGTCAATTAGCTAGAACATCAAATCGTATATATTTTCAAGAGGATATAGCATCAGAGCATCGAGGAAAAATATTAAGTATCGTCATGATGGATAGAGGGATGATTCCTTTAGGTAGTTTAATATTAACAACATTATCAGAAATAATAGGACCTATTAATACATTTATCATAATGGGAATATTTACTTTTGTAATTGCCTTTATTGCATATATAATTCAAAGACCAATTAAATTGGAGGAGTAAAGTATGATTCTAAACGCATGGCAAAATGCGGATACTAATATACAATATCGTATTTTAAATGCTTTAATAAAAGAAGGCATTTGGAAAGAACAAACTATTATTACAACTAAAGATGATCAATTAGATATACAATATCATGGATGTATACTTTCTACTCACTTTAATCATAACAGTGTAATGTCAAGGTATGAATTTGTAGGACCAATTGCATATCAATGTGGTGCTAATATAATGGAAGTATCAACAGTAGAAACTTTATTAGAAATATTAAGTAATCATTTTGACATTAATATACATCAGCAATTAATAGATGAAATAATACATAGTAGAGATAGTTTTGTTGAAATTTATAAACAATTTTATCAACGTCAACATAATGTGCAATCTAGTATGCAATTTTCTGGTATGCCAACAACTTTAAATTTTTTTGCATGGTTACAACATTTGAGTGACGCGAATGAAATCAATGATTTGATATATTCAGAAAGCTTAGTATTAGAAGGTCATCCTACACATCCACTTACTAAAACGAAACTGCCATTAACTATGGATGAAGTTAAAATGTATTCACCTGAGTTTGAAAAAGTAATACCGTTAAAAATTATGTTAATCCATAAAGACTGTGCACAAGCTACGTGTATAGATAATGATGAAGATTTCATATTGAAGAAAGTAATACCTGAATATCAAATAAGAATTAGAAAATATGCACAGTCTATTCATATTTCGTTAGAAGACTATTTTGTGATATTAGTACATCCATGGCAATACAACCATACTATCTACGATAAGTTTGCGAATTGGATTGCTAATAAGTTTTTATTAACAACACCATTTGATGTCGATTCGAAAGCAACACTATCATTTAGGACGATGGCACTCATCAATAAGCCATATCATATAAAATTACCTGTCAATGTACAAGCAACGAGCGCTGTCAGAACAGTTTCAAGTGTTACAACGGTAGACGGACCTAAATTAAGTAGCGCTTTACAAAATGTATTAAATCAATATCCACAACTAAATGTTGCAATAGAACCTTATGGTTTATGTGCGAAAACAAATGACGAGGATGCTAGACAGTTAGCATGCATTGTCAGAGAAACACCTTATATTGCAAACAATGGGGTGACTATTGTTACTGGTGCATTGGTTAATCCTAATCCAATTGATCGACATATTACTGTTGATAGTTATATCGAATGGGTTAATGGTGAGTTAAATAATAGAGGTATATTAACCTTTATTCAAAATTATAGTCGACAACTTATTACGCCTTTAATCAATTTAATTCAAGAGTATGGCATAGCTTTAGAAGCGCATATGCAAAATACTATAGTTAATTTAGGACCTAATTATCAAATGAATTTTATTGTGCGTGATTTAGGTGGGTCTCGAATTGATTTAAATACACTTACTCATAAACTGAAAAATATCAACGTGTCCAATCAAAGTTTATTGGCAGATTCAATTGAAGAAGTTATTGCGAAATTTCAGCATGCTGTTATTCAGAATCAGTTAGCTGAATTAATTCATCACTTTTCAAAAACGGAATTTGTAACTGAAGAAGAATTGTTCAATCTAGTTCAAAATGAAGTTAAATTAGCAATAAGTGATAATAAACCACATGCTCAAGCTTTAAAAGATGTGCTCTTTGGTTCAAAGATTACTGTTAAGGCATTATTACGCATGCGTATGAACAATAGAGTGAAAAAATATTTAAATATCGAACTTGATAATCCAATTAGAGATGAGGTGAGATAATTGGCTCAAATCAATATAAACTTATCTAAAATTGAATATAATGCATATGCACTAAGAACGTTATTAGAAAATAATGATATACATTTAACCCCAGTAATTAAATGTGTAGCTGGTGATAATCGAATTATCAAAACATTAATTCAATCAGGGTTCACCCATTTTGCAGAATCAAGACTTGAAAATATAAATGAAGATTTCAAGGGGCAATGCGATTATCTTTTACTAAGACCAACATCTAAAAAACATTATACTCAACTGATTAAATCAGTGAAAATGAGTATGCAAACTGAAATTGAGTCAATTAGAGAGATAAATGACATTGCTAAACAGTTAAATCAAAAACATCAAATTATGTTAATGATAGATTGGAAGGATAGACGTGAAGGGGTCATAACTTATGATGTACTAAATTATATTGAAGAAATCATCAAAATGACTCATATTCAATTAATAGGTATTGCATTTAACTTTATGTGTTTCAAGTCTTCGGCTCCAACTGAAGAAGATATATTAAAGATAAATCAATTTGTTGATGCTATTGAATATAATTTAGGGTTTAGATTAAAAGTTGTATCAGGTGGAAACTCAAGTATGATACCACAATTAATGTACAATGATTTGGGTAAGATTAATGAGTTACGAATAGGTGAGGCATTATTTAGAGGGATAGATACTACAACAAATCAATCTATACCAATGCTATTTCAAAATGCAATTACAGTAGAAGCGGAAATTTTAGAGATTAAACCACGTCTATCTGACAATAACCAATGCTATTTACAAGCGATTGTAGATATTGGCTATGTTGACACAGACGTAAATAAAATTAAACCTATTAAGAATGATGTTAGCATTATTGGTGCATCAAGTGATCATCTAATGATTAATTTAAACAATCAAGATTACTATAAAGTTGGTGATATTATAGAATTTGCTATGGAGTATGAGGCGCTTTCTCAAGTAATGTATCATAACCACATGACAAAGCACTATTTTAAGGATAATTATATTCACTCTTTGAATAGTAAGATGGTCAATTCTCCATTATTGATTAATAAAAAATGTTAATCAATTCTTTGTAGGTATTAATAATCATATAAACTTTAATAAATATTAGCCTTTAATTTTGAATTTATTCTGATTAATGGCTTTTTATTTTATCATTTCTAGGTAAAATCCCATAATAATTAAAATTCTAATCTATTTTTATAAAAAAATTAAAAAATATACTAAATAATATTGACATTGATAATCGTTATCAATAAACTATGTATTGTAAACCTATACATATTAAGGAGTGGAATTCATGAAAGGCTTTAAGTTTGCAGGTATAGTCGCATTATTATTTGCATTAGTTTTAGTTACTGCTTGTGGTAATGTTAGCAATAATGGTTCAGGTGATTCAGGTAATAAATCGTCATCGAAAGATTCTATTAAAATTAAACACGAATTAGGCACAACTAAAGTTCCTAAAGATGCTAAACGTGTCGTAGCGTTGGAATTTTCATTTGTAGATGCTTTAGCGGCACTAAATGTTAAACCTGTTGGGGTTGCTGATGACAACAAACCAAATCGTATTATTAAACCATTAAAAGAAAAAATTGGAGATTATAAATCTGTTGGTGCTCGTAAACAACCCAACTTAGAAGAAATCAGTAAATTAAAACCAGATTTAATTATTGCAGATAGTAACAGACACAAAGGTATTTATAAAGAATTAAGTAAAATTGCTCCAACAATTGAATTAAAAAGTTTTGATGGAGATTATAATGATAATATAGAAGCTTTTAAAACAATTGCCAAAGCTTTAAATAAAGAAGATGAAGGTAAGAAACGTTTAGAAGAGCATAAAGAAAAACTTGCAAAATATAAAGATGAAATTCAATTTGATAAAAATGAAAAAGTATTACCAGCTGTAGCGTCTAAATCTGGATTATTAGCTCATCCAAGTGAATCTTATGTAGGTCAATTCTTAAGTCAACTTGGCTTTAAAGAAGCTTTAAATAAAGACGTCACTAAAGGGTTAAGCAAATATTTACAAGGACCTTATTTACAACTTAATGCAGAAACGTTAAAAGACGTTAATCCTGAACGTATGTTTATAATGACTGATGGAGCAAGTCCTAAAGAACCATCATATCAAGAAATGAAAAAAGATCCGGTTTGGGACACATTAGATGCGGTTAAACATAATCGTGTAAGTATCGTTAGTCGTGATACTTGGGCAAGAGCTCGAGGGTTAGTATCTTCTGAAGAAATGGCTAAAGAACTTGTAGAAATTTCAAAAAAAGATAAAGAAAAGTAAGGTGGCAAAAAATGACTATTAGATCTACTGATAGTCAATCTGCTTTAGATAAAGCAAATAAGAGACGCACTGCACTCACATTTATTGTGAGTGGGTGCTTTCTTTTTATTTTTGCTTATTTTAATTTAGCGATTGGCTCGTCTGAAATTCATGCTAAACATATTTTTGAATACTTTTTTACATCTATAAATAATAAACAAACATTTCTAATTCATAATGTAAGAATGCCAAGAATGATTGGTGGGTTATTAATTGGCGGTGCGTTAGCCTTAGCTGGCCTCTTAATGCAAGCGATTACTAGGAATCCATTAGCGTCTCCACAAATATTTGGTGTTAATTCCGGTGCATCATTTGTAATAGTATTAGTGACGATATTAATACCCTCACTAGGTAACTATGCAACATATTTAGCCTTCTTAGGGGCATTTATTGGCGGTCTAACTGTATATATACTATCTGGTTCAACGAAAAAAATAACGCCAATTAAATTAGCTCTTGCTGGAATGGCAATTCATTTATTTTTCAGTAGTTTAACACAAGGTATCATAATACTAAATGAAGATTCTAATACTACTGTTATGTTTTGGTTGGTAGGATCTCTTAATGGATTGAAATGGACTGCAGTATTGTCGGTTATGCCTTGGTTAATATTATCACTTATTTTAACTATGTTATTAGGACGTCAATTAACCATTATGGAATTAGGGGATGACATAGCGAAAGGATTGGGGCAAAAGACACAATTGATTAGAATTGTAATAGGTATACTTGTAATTGTATTAGCAGGTGCATCTGTTTCAATAGCTGGACCGATTGGATTCATTGGTTTAATCGTCCCTCATATAGTTAAACGTTATATAAGTAAAGATTACTTCTTAATGGTGCCTTTAACTTTTTTGATAGGTGCCGATTTATTATTACTATCAGATATGTTAAGTAGACTTATTACATTTCCTTACGAATCTCCAGTTGGTATTGTCACTTCATTTGTTGGGGCAATTTACTTCCTATTAATAACTTTAAAAGGGGTGAAACGAGTATGACAAAACGACAATTATCTATTCGTTATACTGTTGTAATCATCTGCTTAATTGTAAGCATATTTGTAAGTTTATGTGTTGGTTCAACAATGTACAGTCCTTTGAAAGCAATTCATGGAATTCTAAAATTTGATGATTTTATATTAAACGAGTACCGAATTCCAAGAACGTTACTAGGTTTAGTTGTAGGAAGTAGTTTGGCCATTTCTGGAGCGGTGATTCAAGGGGTAGTTAGAAACCCACTAGCATCTCCTGATGTTATAGGTATAACTAAAGGCGCAAGTTTGGCAGCTATTATAGTAATTATGCTATTTCCTTCAGCACCGCTATTAGTACTACCTATTGGTTCGTTCATAGGTGCATTATTTATTAGTTTGATTTTGTCATTTTTAATTGCTAAATATAATATTAAAGGCTCAACTTTAGCTTTAATTGGGTTAGCTATCGGTGCTATATGTACCGCTGTAGTTCAATTTTTACTTATTAGAAACCCTATGGATGCAAATAATGCGTTAGTTTGGTTGACAGGGAGTTTATATGGTCATACTATTGAAAATTTTTATTCAATCATACCCTGGTTTGTTATAACTTTACCACTCGTATTATGTTTAAGTTATCAATTAGATATTTTAAATTTAGGAGAAAATATTGCTACGGCGCTTGGTGCAAGAGTACAAAGACTCAAAATGATCTTACTTATTTTGTCGGTTATGCTGGCTGGCGCCTCAATTTCAGTAGTAGGCGGTATAAGTTTTCTAGGCCTAATTGCACCACATATCGCTAGATCTATTGTAGGTCAGCGTTACTTCCATGTTGTAATTATGTCTGGTTGTATAGGTTCAATTTTAATCTTGTTCAGTGATGGGTTAGCGAGAGGAATTCATCCACCATTAGATATACCTGTGGGTGTAATAATTGCTATCATTGGGGTGCCATATTTCTTATTTTTATTAAGACGAATTTAATGAAATTTAAGAGCTAATTATTCTCATATTTATGATGAAAATTAGCTCTTTTTATATTGCATATCAATTAAAAATGATATATAGTATTTAACATGCTATTTATAAAAATGCATATATTCTTATATTTATATAAAAGTTCGCTGTTTTACTTAATATATTTACATAATCAATGAATATAAAAGCATCAATAATGAGAAAGAAAGAGGTTATTAGTGGTGGAAGGTTACTCAAAGCAACAGATTGCCAAAGGTAGAGCGAAATTCATAACTATGTCTATTATTGGAATTATACTTTTCTTAATTCCAGTCCCATTTATACAAGATGGTGAGAAACAAACTACATTACCTGTAGCCTTTTTAGCAAATTGGCTAAAAGGTCTACTTGGTGATGCAATGCCAATTATCATAATTTTAATTATTACATTGTCTGCAATATTAACAGTACTTTATTCGACAATTTTTAAAAATAAAGTTAAACCAGGCGGATTATTAGATAGTGCATTTAAAGTTGGTCCAGTCTGGATGACATTAAGATTATTAGCCGTCATCTTTGTATGGATGACCTATTTTAAACTTGGTTCAAAGGTTATTTATTCAGAGGATACTGGTGGTTTAGTGTTTTATGATCTTTTACCTACATTGGTTGCAGTATTTTTATTTGCTGCACTATTCTTACCTTTTTTAATGGAATATGGTTTATTAGAATTTTTAGGACCCTTATTTAGACCAATTATGAGACCATTATTCACATTGCCAGGGCGATCTACAGTAGATAATTTAGCTTCGTTTATTGGTGATGGAACTGTAGGTGTCCTAATAACAAGTCGTCAGTATGAAAGAGGTATATACTCGAGAAGGGAATCCATAGTGATTTCTACTACGTTTAGTGTCGTTTCAATTACTTTTGCTATCGTTATTGCAGAAACTGTGGGATTACAACATAAATTTTTTGCGTTTTATTTAACTGTAATTATTTCATGTTTTGTTGCTGCAATGATCATGCCACGTATTTGGCCATTAAACAAAATACCTGATGAATTTACTAAAGAAGTTTCTGAGAATACTAGATTAGAAAAACTACCTGAAGGTAAAACGGCACTGGGATATGGTTTTGAAGAGGCAACTATTGTTGGATTGAAAGCACCAGGGTTTAAAGAGTTTTGGAAATCCGGTTTAAAAACTGTAATAGATATGTGGTTTGTTATCCTTCCAGTCGTTATGAGCATCGGAACGCTTGCGACTATGATAGCTAATTATACGCCAGTATTTTCAATTATTGGTCAACCTTTTATTCCAATTCTTGAATTATTGCAAATACCAGAAGCGGCTAAAGCCTCTGAAACATTATTGATTGGTTTTGCAGATATGTTCTTACCATCTATATTAATTGCTGATGCGCACAGTGAGATTACAAGATTTGTAATTGGTGCCTTAAGTATTTCTCAATTAATATATTTATCAGAAGTTGGTGGTGTAATATTAGGTTCTAAAATACCAGTAAGTTTAGGTAAATTATTTATGATTTTCCTAATTAGAACTGCAATCACTTTACCAATTATAGCGTTAATGGCTCATTTATTATTATAAAATAGTAAAGGCAATGAAGTTAGAGGTTAGAAATGTTGAAATAAACAATTCCTATCTATACTTCATTGCCTTTTTTTAATTTAATGTAGATAACACCGTAGCTTTAACAATTTCACTGCTAATCACCGGTGAAGATTCAGACGATGTTTTGTCTCTGTTTTGATGTGCTTCTTTAAATGCATCGCTTTTAGTCCAAGCTTCAAAGTCTTTTTCAGTCTCCCACCATGTATTTACATACATGTCTTCACTTTCATGATCTCGTACTACTTTCCAAACTTCAATTTTATGAAAACCTTGCAATGTTTCAATTTTTCCACCTTTAGTGAATCTTGGCGCCATTTTTTCTGCAAATCCTTTTTTTACGGTAATTCTATTTGTAACAACAAACATAATTTTAACCTCCTTGTCTAAGTGTAGTTTAATTAATATTGAGAAAAATACAAAGTAATACAGTATTTATTATTTTAGATTAAAAAACTGTCAACTACATAGCGGAAGTTGACAGTTTTTTTATAACTTTGCGAATGAAAAATGTATATTGTTATTATTTAGTTAATTCGTTATAAACCTTTTGGTCGTTGTGCGTATAAATAATGTATTCATGATCATCTGTATCAATAAGCACTCTATTAGTTTTACCAAAGGTAGAACCGATACGTGAAATATTTTTAGAATCTAAATCTGGAACGGCATGAATTTCTTGGTCTTGTGAAATATTTTTAATTTCACTAGTAGGGATTTTGATATCAGCTACTCTCCATTGAATTCTAACTTCATTATTATCTTTCTTAACAGTCATTGCCATTAAAGAACACATCCTTTATGTTATTTATGTCTATATCATATATCATTGTGTAATCGTTTTCAAGTATTAATGATATACTTTTTAAATTTTGTGATACACTATTTAGCTAACACCGAAAATATGTTCGTATTTTAGAGTGATTTATGTTAAAATGTTCTCTATAAAGGAGAAGGTTTATGACAGGCAAAACTCACGTATCTGCTGGGTTACTAGTAGGTGCATTAACAACCGAACACTTTCAAACAGATTTGTTCTCAACTGTTACAGTAATATGTTTATCTATAGTTTCAAGTTTATTACCAGACATTTGTCACACTGGTAGCAAAATTGGTAGAAAATTAAAGTTGCTTAGTTTAATTATTAGGCTGTTATTCGGTCATAGGACATTCACTCACTCTTTGTTATTTATAGGTATCATTATATTTCTCCTTAATTTGATTCAAACTCCTACTTACTACTTGGTTTCTATTATCGGTGGTATGGCCTCTCATGTTATACTAGATATGTTAACGCCAAGGGGAGTAAAGTTACTTTATCCTATTCCTCTTACTATTAAGTTCCCGTTTGCCTTTAAAACTGGTGGCTTAGTCGATGTATCACTGGCTACTGCATTAAGTATTGGTGCATTATACATATTATTTCAAACCTCTATTAGTCATTTATTAAAATATATAAGTCAATCCATTTTAG
This sequence comes from Staphylococcus sp. MB377, assembly GCF_001922505.1. Taxonomy (NCBI): domain Bacteria; kingdom Bacillati; phylum Bacillota; class Bacilli; order Caryophanales; family Staphylococcaceae; genus Staphylococcus; species Staphylococcus sp. MB377. Next base: position 321,447 of record NZ_MAON01000022.1, read on the forward strand.
GGTAACTATCAAATAATGAGAGTATGAATACATATTGAATTAATTACAAGGAGAGTTAAAATGTTAGATCAAAATCAATTAAAGAAATATAATCAAGAACATTTGAGTGAATATGAAAAGTTAATGAGCAGTAATGAAAAAGAAAAATTAGAATCGAGAGTGAATGAATTAAATTTAGAAAGTATTCAACAATTATTTCAAGATTTATATGTTAACCGTCAATCAATTTCTGATGTGTCATCTGTTTCAGAAGTAAAATATCTACGCAAGACTGAATTGACTAATCAAGAAAGTGCTAAATATGAACAAAAAGGCATAGAAGCAATACGAAACGGTGAATTTGCAGTTTTATTAATGGCTGGTGGTCAAGGGACGCGTTTAGGTTATAAAGGGCCAAAAGGTTCATTTGAAATAAAAGGAGTTAGTTTGTTTGAATTACAAGCACGACAATTACTTAAACTTAAAAAGGAAACAGGTCATTTAATCAATTGGTATATCATGACTAGTGATATCAATCATGAAGAAACGTTATCGTACTTTGAACAACATGATTATTTTGGTTATAAACCTGATAATGTACATTTCTTTAAACAAGAAAACATGGTCGCATTAAGTGAAACTGGGCAATTGGTACTTAATGAACAGGGATATATAATGGAGACGCCAAACGGAAATGGTGGTGTATTTAAATCATTAGAAAAAAATGGTTACTTAGATAAAATGGCATCTGATGGTGTGAAATTTATTTTCTTAAATAACATTGATAACGTATTAGTTAAAGTATTAGATCCATTATTTGCTGGGTTTACAGTGGTAAATGATTGCGATGTAACTTCTAAATCAATTCAACCTAAAGATGGTGAAAGTGTCGGACGATTAGTAAATCAAAATAGTAAGGACACGGTTCTTGAGTATTCTGAATTGGATGAAGCGGTCGCTAATACGTTTGATAATGCAAATATTGGAATTCATGCCTTTAAAGTTGCATTTATTAAACAAGCAGTAAATAATGATTTACCATATCACTTAGCAGTGAAAAAATTAAAGCAATTAGATGAAGATTTTGGAGTTGTTGAAAAACCAACATTAAAATTTGAATTGTTTTACTTTGATATTTTTAGATATGCAACAAGTTTTGTAACGTTGCAAGTTAATAGAGAAGATGAATTTTCGCCACTTAAAAATAAAGAAGGTAAAGATAGTGTTGAAACTGCTACATCAGATTTAGAACGTTTGAATTTAATTTAAAAGGTGGTGGGGCCAGATGTCTAACTCAACTAAGAATGCAAAAGGTACTGTTGTCGAATCATTTAAAGACATCATTCCTCTATCTTTCGGTGAAGAAATTGGTAACTCAGTTTCACATGGTGTAGCTGCGTTACTTACACTTTTTTTACTACCATATGCTGCAGTTCATAGTTATATAGCACATGGAACGTTAAGCTCAGTTAGTATTTCTATATTTGTAATTAGTATTTTTATGATGTTTATCTCTTCAACTATATATCATGCAATGAAAAATAATACTGCTCACAAATATATTTTAAGAATCATCGATCATAGTATGATTTATGTTGCTATTTCAGGAACTTATACGCCAGTTTTATTAACTGTCGTAGGAGGATGGATTGGTTGGTTTGTATTCATATTACTTTGGGGTACTACAATTTGGGGGATTTTGTATAAGTCCATTTCTGTTAATGTGAATCCTAAATTAAGTTTGGTTGTCTATTTAGTAATGGGATGGGTTGGTATTATTTTTCTACCTATTATCATTATGCGTACATCTTGGTTATTTATCTTATTCATTGTACTAGGAGGCTTATCTTACACTATTGGTGCTTGGTTTTATGCCCAAAAAAAACGTCCATACTTTCATATGATTTGGCATATTTTTATCGTGATCGCTTCAATGTTTCATTTAATAGCAATACTTTATTTTATATAGAGAATTCAAAATAAGGTTGATGATTTTATCGGTCATCAGTCTTATTTTTTAATTAAAGTAATCATTCTATTGCATATAAAATAAAATGTTGATTATCCTATTAAAGAATCTGAAATTTATTTAGGAGGAATAATGTTCATGAACTTTAAATCAATAGGTATCGTCGTAACTTTAGTTTTAACTATGTTTATGGCTGCAATAGAAAGCTCAATTATCTCATTAGCGATGCCCACTATAAGAACTGATTTAAACGCTGGTGCATCTATATCATTAGTATTTACTGTTTATTTCATAGCGCTTGTAGTTGCGAATCCTATTGTTGGTGAATTATTAACAAGATTTAAAATATTATATATTGCAATGATAGGCGTGTTTTTATTTGGTATTGGTAGTTTAATGTCAGGAATGAGTGGCACATTTATAATGCTTATTATCTCTAGAATCGTTCAAGGATTGGGAGCAGGAGTTATGATGTCACTGACTCAAATTGTTCCAAAATTAGCATTTGAAATACCATTTAGATACAAAATTATGGGAATAGTAGGAAGTGTCTGGGGAATTTCAAGTATTATTGGACCGTTATTAGGTGGGGCAATTTTAGAGTTTGCAACATGGCATTGGTTATTTTTTATAAACATTCCAATAGCGGTTATTGCAATTATACTTGCATTTATTACTTTTCATTTTCCAGAAGAATCAGAAGTTAAATCCTCAAGCTTCGATGTTAAGGGACTTTCTTTCTTTTACATATTTATAGGATTATTTATGTTTGGTTTATTGAATAAGTCATCAGTAGTATTAAATATTATTTCATTGACGTTAGCATTCATTTTTATCTTTATTTTATTTAAATTTGAGAGCAAAATAAAAAATCCATTTATCCCAATTTCAGAGTTTAATCGTTCAGTTTCACTAGTGTTTGTAACAGATTTATTAATAGCTATGTCTTTAATGGGATACAATTTATACATTCCAATCTACCTACAAGATCATTTACATCTTTCACCACTTCAAAGTGGTTTGGTAATATTTCCGCTGTCAGTAGCTTGGTTAATTTTAAATTTTAACTTAGCAAAGGTAGAAGAGAACTTAACTCGAAAAGCATTATATATTAGTGCTTTTACATTATTATTGATTAGCAGTATCATACTCATGTTTGGTCTCAAATTACCGTTATTAATAGCAGCAACAGTAATTCTTGCTGGGTTAAGTTTTGGATTTGTTTATACAAAGGACAGTGTCATCGTTCAAGAAGAAACAGATCCTAGACATATGAAGAAAATGATGTCTTTCTATGCATTAACTAAAAATTTAGGTTCGTCAATAGGTTCAACTGTAATGGGATATTTCTATGCTATGTCAGTTGGAATCATGGATGGGCATTTTTACAATATATTATTTGCAGTATCATTAGTCGCTATTCTTCTCATTATTATGTGGTCAACGCTTAATAGATCCGATGTATAGAGTGTTTAATCATTCAAATGAAATATAATTGAAGAATAATAAAGTTTTAGACTAACGTACTTTAAATTTTATATCGTGATTTATTAATGATAAAATGACCGTGTATAAAAAGGAGGACAGAAGGATGAAGTTTTTTAAAAATAATTATAAAAATATTTTATCAACTTTACTTGTCCTCACTATCTTTATCATTTCAGGTGCTATTTTTTTAATGTTTTTAGGATTCGGTTTATTTGGATTAAGTCGAATTCTAATTTTTTGTAAGCTAGGTTATTTTACCTACAATAAAAATTTAGTAGATAATTTAGTTTATTATGGTAGCTATATTGTTTTTGGTTACTTCATTTTATTTGCCATTGAACATTTAATGGATTATTTTAGAAAACAATTGCCCAATAATCCATATTTTAATGGCAGTTTGTATCACTTGATTTCATACGTTGTTACTACGATACTCTTCTATTTTATTATTCACATACATTACGTTTATATCGAGATTGATTTTTGGGTTATTTCAGTCATCATAGGATTGTTATATATATTTAAAATTATATTTTATCCAGATAGTGAGAACCTTAATAATAAGAAATAGCAAGCATTTAGTTTGCTTGGCATACTAAAGTTTGGTTGAATATAAAAATATGTATGAAATAAAAGGAGTTTTTATATGGCGAATATAGAAGTATCCACAAAAAAACGGAACCTCATAGTAGCGGTAATGCTATTAAGTGCATTTATCGCTATTTTAAATCAAACTTTACTAAATACGGCTTTGCCACACATTATGAGCGAATTAAATACATCTGAAAATACTGCTCAATGGTTAGTAACGGGCTTTATGCTTGTTAATGGAACTATGATTCCTTTAACTGCCTATCTGATGGATCGAATAAAAACAAAACCATTATATTTAGTTTCAATGGGAATTTTCTTAGTTGGTTCAATTGTAGCTGCCATTGCACCTAGTTTTGGTGTTCTAATGTTTGCCAGAGTGATACAAGCAATCGGTGCCGGAATTATTATGCCACTCATGCAGTTCACATTGTTTACATTATTTTCAAAAGAAAAACGTGGATTTGCAATGGGATTGGCTGGTTTGGTCATACAATTTGCTCCAGCAATAGGTCCTACGTTTTCTGGGTTAATTATTGATAATACAAGTTGGAGAGTGCCTTTCATTATAGTTGTAGGCATTACGCTCGTAGAATATATATTTGGTGCTATCACGCTATCTAGTTATAACGAAACTAAAAAGACAGCGTTAGATAAAAGATCAGTTGTTTATTCAACATTAGGATTCGGATTAATGCTTTATGCGTTCAGTAGCGCAGGTAATTTGGGGTTCACTAATCCAATTGTTATAATCTCTGCCTTTATTGGTCTTCTAATAGTTATCACATTTATTAGAAGACAGTTAAGTATCACTAATCCCTTGTTAAACCTCAGAGTTTTTAAAAGCAAAATATTCACTTTCAGTACTATAACCTCAATGATTGTAATGATGTCAATGGTAGGTCCAGCCCTCTTAATTCCTTTGTTTGTTCAAAATGGACTTGGGTTGAGCGCATTTATGTCTGGATTGGTCATTATGCCCGGAGCAATTTTAAACGGTATAATGTCTGTTTATACAGGTAAAATATATGATAAGTATGGGCCTAGACTTTTAATTTTAATTGGTTTCATTATTCTTATCGCAACAACGGCATCTTTAAGTTTCTTGAAATATGATTCATCATACACTATGTTAGTTGTTGTTTATGCTATAAGAATGTTTGCAGTTTCATTATTAATGATGCCTATCAATACTGCAGGCATCAATGCACTTAGAAATGAAGATATATCACATGGTACTGCCATCATGAACTTCGGTCGTGTTATGGCCGGCTCTCTAGGAACAGCTTTAATGGTCACTTTCATGAGTATTGGTGCAAAAATACTAAGCACTGGTTCTTCAGCAAGTTCGAACCATGAAATCTTACAAAGACAGAGTGTTGCAGCTGGTGTAGATTTATCGTTTGCAATAGTAACTGGTCTTGTAATTATTGGTTTTATTTTCTCTTTATTCATCAAAGAGGAAAGACACTATAATAAAAATTCAAAAAATACACGGGATATGTAATTCTCATATTGATAGAAGTTAGCCAACAAATAGTGAGCTAACTTCTTTTTTTATACATTTAAAAAATATATACTAATTTAGAAAGTCAATACATATTAATATTTGATATTATAGAGGTATAAAGAATAATAAGGGGGATTTTCATTGTTAACGGTAGATCAAGTGAAAGAAATAGTTGGAGCATTAAAAGATCCAATTATAGATGTACCACTTAAAGAGACAGACGGTATTGTAGAAGTAACTATTAAAGAAGAAATAGAGCATGTTAGTGTCAAAGTGGCAATGGCACAATTAGGCGGACAACCGCAATTAGATTTACAAATGGCAATAGTTAAAGCGCTTAAAGATAATGGTGCTAATACTGTTGGCATAAGATTTGAAGAATTACCTGCCGAAACGGTTGAGCAATATACTGGTAAGAAAGAAGAACAACCTAAGACCATTGAAGGGCTTTTATCTAAAGACAATCCTGTAGAATTTATAGCGATCGCTTCAGGAAAAGGCGGTGTAGGTAAATCTACAGTAGCAGTAAATTTAGCAGTAGCCTTAGCCCGCGAAGGTAAACGTGTTGGTTTAGTTGATGCGGATATTTATGGTTTTAGTGTTCCAGATATGATGGGTATTGATGAGAAACCAGGAGTTCAAGGAAAAGAGATTATTCCAGTAGAACGTCATGGAGTGAAAGTTATATCAATGGCCTTTTTTGTAGAAGAGAATGCACCAGTAATATGGCGTGGACCTATGTTAGGGAAAATGTTAACCAATTTCTTTGTAGAAGTGAAATGGGGAGAACTTGATTACTTACTATTAGACTTACCTCCAGGAACAGGGGATGTAGCTTTAGATGTACATTCAATGCTACCAAGTAGTAAAGAGATAATTGTAACGACACCGCATCCTACTGCAGCATTTGTTGCGGCTAGAGCAGGGGCAATGGCAAAACATACCGAGCACTCTATTCTCGGTGTTATCGAAAATATGAGTTATTTTGAAAGTAAAGAAACAGGTAATAAAGAATATGTCTTTGGTAAAGGCGGAGGACGTAAACTAGCAGATGAATTAAATACTCAATTATTAGGAGAACTACCATTAGAACAACCTACTTGGAATCCTAAAGATTTCTCACCCTCTATTTATCAAGCAGATGATCGTTTAGGGAAAATCTACACATCTATCGCCCAAAAAGTGATAGCATCTACAATTAAAAAATAAAGATAGATTTAGTGTAAAATTGACGCATGAAATTTTAAATTTCATGCTTTTTTTCTATTGCAAAATATCTTGAATCTGATAGAATACATTCTTGTGGGTAACACATGCAACCGAACCATATTTTATTTAAAATTTAGTTCAAAAAAGTGTTGACGTAATACTTTTATCTTGATATTATATAAAAGTCGTCAAAAACAGATGTTAATTCTTTATAAAGTTTGTTTCGATGGTGTAAAAGTTACCATTGCAAAACAAATTAAGATGACTTAAAATATTAAAAGTAATCAATAAAAGTTATTGACTTTGTTAAATAAAAGTTATATAATCAAGAAGTTGATTTTTAAAAAATGAACATTGAAAACTGAATGACAATATGTCAACGTTAATTCCAAAAACAGTAACTTAAATGTTACAAACACTATTTAGTATTATGAGCTAATCAAACATCATAAATTTTTATGGAGAGTTTGATCCTGGCTCAGGATGAACGCTGGCGGCGTGCCTAATACATGCAAGTCGAGCGAACAGATAAGGAGCTTGCTCCTTTGACGTTAGCGGCGG
>NZ_MAON01000023.1:0-6802 GCF_001922505.1 Staphylococcus sp. MB377
GATATACTAACGCCCTTTTCAGTTAACTGGAGACGGGTTTCCATATCTCTTACGTAAGATGATGTGGCAAATTGCCCATTTGCTTGATCTTTTGTATATACCTCTGTCTTTTTGGCTGAAGCATTGATTCCCTGTTCATTGATAGTAAAGCGGTTATCAATCAAAGTCATTTTTTGATTAAATTGCTCAGTTGCAAGTTTGTTAGCTAATTCGCCCAACAAATCTTGTTTATTTTTATCAACGGTTTGCTTCAACTCAGGTATCTTAAATCCAGCAACATAATTCTCTACTTGTTTAAGCTCAACTTTCGCTCCAATTGCTGTTGCCTGTTGTTCGAGTTTTGAATTTGCTTCAGTAAGCTTTTTTCCTTGATCTGATACTACGTTATTTAAATTGCTCACTGTGGAAGATAACCCCGTTGCTGTTTGCTCTACTGTAGTCATACGCTTTTCGAATCCAGCCTGGCTATTTTGAACACTGGTTACAGTGTTTTTTACGACATCCACACTTTTTTCAATCTCAGTTGTTTTCTTGGTAAATTCATCTGTTGTTACCTGCTCTTCAGGCGGTGCTGTCCAATCCTGCGGCTTATTCCCTTTATACAAGGCAACCCATTCAACAATAGATTTCGTAGTACTACTCGGATAGTTATATAAGCTTAACTTTCGTTCATTTCCACTTGTAGCCACAACAGCTTTAAAGGTTAGATAAGTTATTCCATTAGCGTAAACACTTGTTGCATATCCAACATTGCTAGACCCACCATTCTGCCAAATTCCAAATTTCTGCCCTTGTGGGACACTTCCTTTAATTACAAAGGTATATTCCTCACCCGCAAAGAAATTTTCAGTTAGAGAATATTGATTGATTAGATAGTCTGTTTTTTCATATTTAACATTTGATTTTAATAAAAGGTTACGTCCACCAGTTTTATCACTATTAACCTTTGTTTCTACATTCGTTAACTTCTCACTGATTTTCCCAGCTTTTTCTTCTATTTCAGTAGTTGTTTTCTTTAGTTCACTTGTTGTTTGTTGCACATCAGAAATAGCCCTTTTTGTACCTTCCGCATTTGATTCGACAGTATTTAATTTATTACTAATTTCAGTATTTTTTTTCGTTAATGATTCAATAGAAGTTTTAAATCCATTAGAATCCTGTTCAAACTTAGTTACTTTCTTATCAATTTCACCTTGTTTATTTTCAATATTAGAAATTGTACGGTTGACACCTTGTAAACTTTCCTTTATTTCGTTGAATTGTCCCGTCGCCTGATTTTGTGTCTCTTGAACCTTTTGATTTAATTCTGTTTTTGTTGATTCAATATCTTTATTAACCTGCTCAAGTGTTTCTTTCTTAACTGATTCAACATCTGGTACAACCGATTCCCAAGCTATACCTGTCCATATTTTTAAAATACCAGGCTTTCCATTACTAATATCAAGCCAAAGTGTTTTATTAGGCTTAAGTCCTGTTGTCGGTGGATTCTTAGCTTCAATGATGTCTACCGTGTTATTTTTAAGATTCTCTTGCACTTTTTCAGCCAGTGTTTTCGCTGCTTCGGATTCTTTCTTAGCATTACTAGCTGTTTCATTTGCATCTTTTACTAATTTATCTAACTGATCTATTAGCTCTTGTTTATTGCCTAATGACCCTAAGATTCGATTGTAAATTTTTCGTAGTTCTTCGTTTGGATCAGTAATTTCGCGATAATCACCAAACACATATTTATCTTGTGTAGGGTCCGTAAAAGATTCATCACCAGCAATTACACGTGCTTCAAGGTATAACTTAGGTGTGAATCCTGTATCTTTGATTCGGATCGTATCGCCCTCATTAATTAGTTCATGTGCTAGTCCGAAAATACGTCCAATCGATTGTGCTTCTACTTCATAAGAAACTGAAGAATTGACACGCTTCTTTAATTCCGTCTTCATCAAAGTCATTAATCGCTGCGGTGTCATATTTTGGTCTTCTGTTTCCGGAGTGTAGAAACCAAATTTATGCTTACCATGCGCATTCCAGCGTTGAAAGGCATCACTATCTGTAATATAAAGAAGCCCGTTATTAATACTCTCAATCGTGATAAGTTTATCACCTTCGCCCCGTACAAATCCGACTAAGGCGGTACAAATATCCCTGGAATGTTCAATGCGTCTAAGGCCTACTAAGTCTTTTCCCAGAGTTATTTCCTTCCCTGTTTCTCTTCCTCGTTTCTTTATCATATCAACGTACCATCCAGTAATTCTAGAACCAGATACTTCAACACGATATTGTATTTCCAACTCAAACAAAGCCGCAATTTTCTTTAAAAAAGTGAGGGGATCGATGAATTCATCAATCGTCATCGTGTGGAATGAAGAATAATCCGTTATTCCACGTTTCCATTTTGAATCGGCAAGAGCGATATCAATAAACGTATTAACTGTTTCGCTCTCTATACGTTGAGGTTTAATAATCCCATCTTTGGCTATTTGAACCCAGGCACCAGAAGCATGTACAGTGAGCGATCTATCATCAGAGTCTTTTTCTACTTCATTATTGATAACATATGGAACAATGCGACCATCACGCACTTCCTTTAAAACTAAGTTCTGCTGCTGTAATGTAACTGCATGTGGAGTGCCGTCAAAAGTTTTGAATTCTAACATATCAATGTTACTTTTTATCTCCCAATGACGATTATCAGCCCAGTAGTCCTTTGATTGAATAGCTGATATAATCTGATCTGTTTTGAAATCAACAACATGAAGTATTCCGCTTGGTGTTCTCATCTGAATCGCTCCCTATATTTGACCCTTGCTGTTCCGATATCAGAAGGCGTGATTTCAAGTTCATTAGTGCCTCTATTGATAACAGGGAAATTACTGAAAATGTCCTTAATGTTAATCGCATTCTTCCCTTCAATTGTTACATGACTGTTTTCTGTGTCGATCACGACTTTATCACCAACATCTACTATATAAGGCGGTGTATTTTTCGTATTTAAATTCACTTTCCAAAACTTCAAATCACTAACTGACATTGCTTCTACTGGTGGCACGTCTTGAAACTGCATGATGCTAATCTGAATTTGTGCTGCTTTTTCCATATGATAGTTTTTTTCATCCGTCCAACGTGCAAATCGTTCTGAATCATCTTTTTCTGTACCTGGAAGGAATTTTGAAATATACGCTTCCCAAACATTTCCTGTCCTAGCTATCCACAATCGACCAAAATACTGATTCCATGTATTCGGATAATCGCCACTCTCATAAATTAAACCTATTTTCCCTGGCTTATTGTCATATCCAATTACCATTGTCCCGAAATTTTGTTCAGCTTGCCAAAAGAGATCGTTCATAGCAATTTTTGAAAGTACCTTGCTATTTTCATCCAGTATCGCTATCTCAACTCGTCCCATTTCATTAATTTTTTTACTCTTACATGTAACGTAGGCTTGCATAATAAAGTCTTGTACTGGACCGCCAGGGATACTCTTTTTAACGGCTGCGCCGTGCCAACCTTTACCCGCAGTACCAAAATCAGAACAATAGAATTGGTATTCATCTGATTTCATTTCACCAACCGGTTCCCCATCTTCCATTGAGCTGACTTTACTCCATCCGACCGTAGTAGCCATTTCATCCCATAATATACGTTGATTCCTTTCTACAGGCTTTTCCACAGTTTTTAGTGGCATACCGATACGAAAATAATCACGATCACTTAAAGATACCCCGCCAAACCATACGTCTAGAAAAGTATTTGGTTTCGTAATATCAATCTCAATGATAGGGGTAGAATGAACAGTTCCTTTATTTTGGACATTAGCAACTAACCCACTAACATCTTTTTTAAAGTCAACCGTTTGCTCTTTTCCTAACTTATATGGCATTGGACAAATGAAAGTTAAAGTACCTTCACCTAGATCAACTAACTGGTCTAAATCTAAAGTTTCATCTACGACAGCTAAAAACGTACGATCTTTTTCATCATCAAAAATAAGCTCGCACGGTTGATCCGTAACGAGCCAATCTGCTATTTCTTCTTTTAGTTTTTCAGCTTCTTCAGCTGAATCATATAATAGTGCAATAGGAACTAAAATCTTTCTCATTTTAGTTTGTGTGCGTAGTAACCTACCTCCTGGATAATGCGAGACTTCAAGAAACATATGATCCAAAGGAGCCCATGCAGGGCGCTTTTTACCCTGCAATGGAATTACATTTGGATTCCTTTTCCCGTTAAAACTAAAGAAGCTAATTCCCGCCATATCATCACCTACCTAAAATACTTTGAGTCTTTCTTTCTCGCGTTCTTGAAATTCATTGACATCTGAGTAAATTTCCTTCGCTATTTCTCTTCCGTTTAAATTAATTTGTAAAACAGTTGGACCTTGTGATACATATTTGGCCCCTTGCTGTTGATTTAATGGTAATGAACCCATAATTCCATTCGCAATCGCGTCAAACGTTTGCTTACGTAAAGGTAAAACCGTTTCATCGTATCCTCTTGCGTCACCCACACCAATTAATGTAGGATTACCGGGCTTAATTAAAGCTCCGTTCGCAGCCCATTTAATATCGAAAGATGGTAGACCTTCACTCGCCCAATTTACTGGGTTTAATGATCCATTTACACTAATCTTCGGAACAGGAATGTGAACGCCACTGAACATATTTGAAACACCTTTTTTAATTTTATCAATCCATTCCATAACACCTTCCCACGCATTTTTAAATGGGGTTGCGATTGCATCTTTCACTTTTCCGAATACTTCTTTTATCACTATAAGGGTGTCTCCTGAGCTTTTAAAAATACCCTCGAACATATCAGAAAATACTTTCTTTACACCTTCCCAAGCTTCTCCAAACAGTCCCTTCATTTTGCTGCCTATTTTGCCAATGATGCCAAGTACCTTTCCAACTCCCCATATTTGAATGAAATTCCAAATGAATTCCCATGCTCCTGATAAAATCTGTTTAATGGCATCCCATACGCCGGTCCAATCACCAGTCAGCAAGGAAGAAAATAGTTTAATTGTCCCTAAGATGATATCTAAGGCCCCATTTATAACGCCTTTTATGTTTCCCCATACATCTTCAATGATGAATAGAACAACAGGCATTACAAATTCAATAATGCCCTTTATAAGATCAAATGCATTTTTTACAGCTTGGACAATCTGATCCCCGTTTTCTTTCCAAAATGCTGCAATCTTTTCTATAATCCCGTTCACAAATGACATCACTTCTGTTAATAAAGGCATTAAGTAAGGAGCTATTGTATTGAATACACCTTTAATAAAATCCCAAGTAGCCCCGATTATTCCCATAATTACAGGAGCAGCAGCTGAGATTAGAGATTGTACATTTTCTATAAAACTACTTAATTGGGCATGTACATCCTGAACGAACATAATAATGTCAGCCTTTTTCTCAGGCGAAAAACCTAACTTATCTAAGAAATTACTAGCAGCTCCCCAATCGCCAGATACGAGGGCTTTCATAGTTTCTACACCATACTGCACTGCCGCTGTAGTTTCTTGTATAAACTGAATTGAATTAGCAGAGAAACCAAGTTTAGTAAGTATGTCATATCCCTCAACCATGGCATTTCTATCACCAGAAGCCGCGAGCCAAAAATCTTGAATTGCTTTGGTTATTAACTGGATATTACCTATATAATTGTTTAAATCTACAAATCTTTTAATTGTACCGTCAACCCACCGGACCACCTGAGTTAATCCAAGGACAATAGCAGCTAATGCAGGAGCGATAAGTGTAAAAATCGTTATAGCTAAACCTTCTAGCGCAGATGTGAATTCAATCCACTTTCCTTTTAGATTGTCATTCATAGTTTTAGCCATTTTCGCAGCTGCACCATCAGCTTTTTCTAATGCTCTTGTATTTTTCTCTAATTTCTCGCTACCTTCTTGCATTAAAGCTGCCCAGTTTTTATATGCTTCTGCACCAAATAACGTTGTTAATGTAGCTGATTTTTGTTGGTTTGTCATACTACCTGTTTTATCTTCTAATTCTTTTATAATCGTTGGTAAAGGTTTAATTTTACCTTGCTGATCAAAGAAAGATAAATTCAACTCATCCATAACTTTTCGCATTTCTTTTGTCGGTTTAGCTAAACGCCCTAAAGATGTAGCGAAAGCTTGCCCTGCAACTGATCCTTGCAAACCACTATTTGCCATCGCCATAATTGCCGCTGATGTTTCTTCCATACTGAAACCGACAGTATGGGCAGTTCCAGCAGCATATTTCATCGCTTCGCCCATTTGTGTTACATTTGTATTTGAGTTAGAAGCAGCCAACGCTAATACATCTGCTGTATGGGTCGCTTTATCAGCTGACAATCCAAAACCACTCATGATATTAGACGCTATATCTGCTGCTGTACCTAAATCAAGTGCACCTGCCGCGGCTAAATCTAACATGCCAGGCATTGCTTTCATAATATCGCCAGTTTTAAAACCAGCTTGCGCAAGGTACATCATCATTTCTCCAGCTTGTGTAGCGGAGAATTGAGTTGTTGCCCCTAATTCTTTAGCTTGAGCTTCCAATTGCTTCATTTCACTTCCGGAAGCACCGGAAACAGCTGCTACTTTTCACATGATTTGTTCAAAGTTAGCACCTGCGGAAACAATACCAACAATTGCGGCTCCTGCCCCTAATGCCATACCTGCCATACCACCAATAGCTATAGCGGAAGTCCCGACAACTGACCCCATTCAACCAGCCATTCCACGGCAGCCACACAACCCTCAAGTTACCCCCACACTACTTCGTCAACCGTACCGTTTAGAATTATG
>NZ_MAON01000024.1:0-5870 GCF_001922505.1 Staphylococcus sp. MB377
ATAATTTGCGTAATCGAATTATTATAACTTCGCGACTATTTGCCTCAACAACAAAAAAAGAGATTAAACAACCTAAGGTTGCTTAATCTCAATATTTGGACTCATCAGTCCGATTTGACGTAGAGCCGTAAAAATAAGCATAAAAAAATACTGACAGAATGTCTTTGTCAGTATTCTCGTTCAACATATTAAATTAAATATCTAAGAATTCTTCAACATCATTGAATAAAGAATCGAATTTTTTAATATTCTTCTCATCCATATAGATAAAAATTTTTCTCTCATCTTCAGTTGATCGAACCTTACTTAGTCTTTCTTTTTCTATAAGTCGTCGAATTGAGACTAATAATTTAGTTCTACTTAACTCTAACTCACTAATTGCTATTTTTAGAAATTTTTGCATTAACATTTGATCTTTAGCAATATGTTCATGAGCAAGTTTGAGCAAAGCCAAATCATTTAATGTCAACTTATATTGTTTATCTATGTACTCTGACAATGCTTTATGTTGTTTATAGAATTCTAGTAATTTATTTAATTTGTCATTATTCAATGATTTTTGCACCTCCAAATATAAGCAGACAACTTAATTACTATTATCCTTTATATTTTTAGGTATGTCCTATAACTTTGTTTAGAAATTTTTGTCGAATTTACTAACAATGTTAAATATAGTTGTGCAAAATACAATTGGATAGATTTTATTTTTTAAAAATTTTAACGATGTACAACGCATTGTAATTAAGTTTAATTTGAAGAGGTGCATTATTAAAGTTATGTTCTATCATTTGAAATGTTGGATGGATTAAATAATCTAGTTTTCTTAAAAATCGTTTTGACCATTTATGTTTTTTTCTAATACGCTGAGAAATAAGATGATTAATATTACCGTTATAGTCATCGACGAGTTGAATTTGAACTAAATAGGTATCTTTTAATACATCATCTGTAAAATCAATAAATATATATGTCTGATCATAATTGACTTGCAATGATTCACTTTCTAAAACACGCCAATCGTAAATTAGAACAGTATATTGGTCTTCATCGTCAATTAATATGTAATTTTCATTAAATAATTTGGGTTTCATACTTATTTTAATGAGTTGCTCTAAAATCGTTCCTAATATCGACTTAAACCCGTTTTCATCGAATATGTGAAGTGCATTAAACAGATTACCACTATGCTTGAAGTTAAAGCCAATTCCGTTAAAATATGACGCTGTTCTCACAAATGTCTCAATTAATAAAGGTGCACTATTATTCAAATCATTATATTTACTATTTAAAAATTTGTGGTTTTCAAAATTTAAAAATATTATTTTCTGATCTTCTAGATCAAATTGCTTTAATATTTGTCTAATATTTTGGTATCGTAATATATTTTTCACCAGTAAATGTTCATTCTGTTCAATTAAGTAAGGCATTTTTAGTTGTGCATTATCAATATATAAAAATTCAAAATTAATGCGTTTGATTTGTGATTCTAATGTTTTAAACAATACAGGGTCGTTTAGCAGCTTACTTATTTCTAACCCAAATGAAAATTGTTGCGTTTTATGCTGTATTTTTAAAATAATTCGATAAATGGATTTCAAATTTACTTCATCTAAATCAAAAACAAGACCTAATTTATGATTACCACTCGTAGGAAGTTGATGTTCTCTGAAGTAGTTTGCTACATCCTCAAAATTAGACTCTAAAAAATCCGTTAACGTTAAATCTTCCAGTCTAAATACTACATTTAATTCATTAATAATGATGTATTCAAACAATCGTTGTCTCTCATACTTTGTCATTTGATCTTTAATATCACGCATATCTACATTTAGATAAAACTTCAATGTTGAGTGTTCGTAATACAAAGGTCGTGCAAAATCTTGAAAAAATAATAATCTTATTTCTTCTATAGTATTAACTTGCATCACTAAATAATACGGATTCACAGTAGAACCAATTGTTGAATCTGCGTAGATTATATGTTCATCGTGTTGGTTATAATATTGTTGTTTAATCTTGATTAATTGATTAATGTAGTCAATATTTCCTTCGATTATATTTCCATAATCCATATCAATAGATTTTTCATATCTATCACAGTATCGGTACTCGTTGGGAGTCATGCCAACATAATTTTTAAACGTTTTAGAATAACTTGAAGCATTGCTAAATCCTACTTTTTCGCTTATTAAACTTATCGTGTATTCCGTTGTTAATAGCCATTCAAATGAATTTGCAATTTTTAAAGTATCTACATATGTCTTGAAACCCATATTTAGCAATTGATTAAACTGTGCCGAAAGATTAGATTTAGAAGTAAATAATTTTGATGCTATACCCGTTAGCGTTAATTTCTTATTAATATTTTGATTAATATATTCTAATATTTCGCTTAATTCACCGTAAAAAGAGAAGTTATATTGATGATTTGCGATTGATTTCTCAATGGCGCCTTCTTTCCCAATAATATCAACAACAGAAGTAATATATGTAGTACCTTCAGAAACTGAGTCTGCGTTTAAATGGTTTAGGGCAAGTTGCAATAATGCGCGTTTAATGGAGTTAATGGACTTAACTAGATTAGTTGAGTATTTATAATTGAAGAAATCAAAATGGCGATCTCTAAACCAATCACTAGCGATATAAAGCATGATGGTTTTTTTATTTTTTAGAATTGAAAAAATATCTGTATTATTAATAACGTAAATGTCATTTTCGACGTTAACGGTTTTAGTAAAGTGCTGAAGTTTAAGTTGACCTTCTATCGGAAACAACAGAATAATACCGTCTTGGCAACGTGTCATTTTGTATTCATTCTTAGTCAATATATGAATATTGGTATTAGACATTGATTAACCTCTTTCTAATTCATGATAGTCTTTCTAAATGTTGTACTAATTTCCTTTTTGCTTCTTAGCACTATCATAGTGATTAAATGTAAATTTACCACAACATGATAAACAAATCAAAAATACAATTTTTTATAAATTAATTTATTGTTATTATTAACTTAAGTTATCAATTTGTTAAAAAATGTCCCGTTATTGCTTCAAATTCAATCATGTATATAGTAATACGATCAATCATACAATTACTAAACAAAATAAAATCATTGAATGCAACACGTAGACATCTCAAATGTATAGGTTCTCATTATGTTCTTTCTTATTTAATTTTTAAAGCGATTTGCAAGTCTTAATACATCTTTTATGATATTCAACAAATTAATAAATAGATTAAAACCCATTTCACGTGGTGAAAAATTCCCTCGCTTCATACGATTGAAATCATACAATGTATATAATAGAAAAAGTATTAAACCTACAACCGTAATGGCAGTGTGATATATAGGATTATGAATGAACATTCCAATCAATCCGGCAATAATTAATGCAATTAATGTTACAAATAAATATTTACCAATACTAGAAGCATCATTAATAATGAAAAAACCTAAAATACCGAAAACTATAAATGCGCCAATTGCTAATAAGACATTTTTATAGAAGACCTCTGGTCCTAAATTTTGCATATAAGTTGTAAAAGTAGCGTATGATAAAAGACCTACAATAATGGCGTAAATATGCGAAATAACCAAACCATACTTACGCGCACGTTGAATAAATAATGTTGCCAAAATAAGTACTAATAATGCTATAGATAAAGGACGTCTCCATTCCATAGGTAAGTATTGTCCGAAGTAACATCCAATTCCAAATATAATCCAATAATACATAAAAAATAGCCATACCTTGGCGTAATCACGCGTTCTATCTTTATCTCGATGTTTTGTCTTCATATGATGTGTGTTGTTATACGACTGAGACATACAATGAATCTCTCCTTTTCAGATATCACTTTTTCAACATGATTGTATCGCATTCTAACTACTTTTCAAAAAATAAATCATTAACGAATGATATGTTTTCTACAATTACATTTACATTAGTTATTAATACTAGACCTCAAAATATGAACTACAATTAAATTTAACACAACCTTAAAACCTATTGTTAATCCATTTGGAGCTTAAATTTTCCACTCAACTCATTTTTATTTCTAATAGAAATATTACAAATCACTTAATTTTTTTACTAAAATGTGCGGTCAAATATTTAATGAACGCTATCATATCAACAGATTAGACGCTTTTACATAATAAGAGACAAATATTAACAATATTACAAGATAATAACAATGCCCAAATTGTGTTTTTTTTTTGATAGTATGAATACGTGATATATGTAAATGAATATATAAGATAAATTAATAGTTTAGGAATTTATTAATTATAAATAAAATCAATTTTCTCAAGGAGGACATTTAGTTGAAAAAGTTAGCAGTCGCAGCTTCTGTCGCAACCGGAGCAGTTGCAGTACTATCTAATCACAATGCTGAAGCATCAACTCAACATACTGTAAAATCCGGCGAGTCGCTTTGGAGCATCGCTAGTAAATATAATACATCTGTGGATAGTATTAAGAAGAGCAACAATCTTTCAAACAATATGATTTTCCCTGGTCAAGTTATTACTATTGGGGGCAGCAGTAATAACTCTAACAATGCCAGTTCAAATGCAACAACTTCTTCATCAACATATACTGTAAAAGCTGGCGATTCTTTATATGCAATTGCTAGTAAAAATGGTGTAACTGTCAATGCATTAATGAAAGCCAATAATTTATCAGGTTACTTAATTACACCAAATCAAAAATTAAAAATACCTAATGGTTCAACTACAACACCTAGTAAAACAAATCCTAGTACAAACAATAATGTAGGCGGAAGTGGCGGTTATTCTAGTCCAACATTTAGTCACCAAAACCTATATACTGCTGGTCAATGTACATGGTACGTATTCGACCGACGTGCTCAAGCTGGTAAACCAATTAGTACTTATTGGTCAGATGCAAAATATTGGGCAGGTAATGCAGCAGCAGATGGTTATACAGTAGATCATAACGCAACTGTAGGTTCAATCATGCAAACAACTACTGGCTACTATGGACACGTAGCTTATGTTGAACGTGTTAATGCTGATGGTAGTATCTTAATTTCAGAAATGAATTATGCTAACGGACCATATAACACTAATACTAGAACAATTCCTGCATCTGTAGTTTCAAACTACAACTTCATTCACTAAGAAATTAAATATAGAGTATAAGAGCAGCTAATTAAGTTTAATTGGATTACTCTTTTTTGTGCACTAAAATAATGCAATTTAATAAATCATCCCACTGTTTCAACTTGAATTCAAAAGATGATTTAAATTCTATTATGTCTTACTTCATATCTAACAAAGAAGGGCTAGCGACAATGTATCGCTAGCCCTTCTTTAATATATTATGGCTCTACGTCAAATCGGACTGATGAGTCCAAATATTGAGATTAAGCAACCTTAGGTTGTTTAATCTCTTTTTTTGTTGTTGAGGCAAATAGTCGCGAAGTTATAATAATTCGATTATGCAAATTATCATAATTTCTATAACCAAAAGATACCCTTTTAATGAGTTTGATTTTATTATTAATTCCTTCTAACGGACCGTTGGTCAGGTTAGAATATGTCATAGTATTTTCAATGAAAGCTAGTAAGCGTATTAAAGTTCTAATGACTGGGCGTAATTTAGGACACACATCTGAAAGATGAATAGAAAAGAGTTTATGATTAAATTTCTCTATTTGATTTTCTTTTAATAATCTTCTTAGCTCATGAACGTAGTGATATGTATTAAATAATTCTACATCTACACCTAATAAGTAATTTATAATGCCTTTTTCGGTTTTCCACTCTTTAAATAAATGGACTTTATGATAATTAAATGCTTCTAGCGTTTCAAAAGGTTTAAGAAATAGGTTTGACCCCCTTT
>NZ_MAON01000025.1:0-3051 GCF_001922505.1 Staphylococcus sp. MB377
CATTGTCACCAGACAAGAGAATGATTATACATTCAAAACTAGATAGTAAGTAAATGATTTTGCTTCGCAAAACATTGAAATAAATTGATTAAGTCTTCGATCGATTAGTATTCGTCAGCTCCACGTGTCACCACGCTTCCACCTCGAACCTATTAACCTCATCATCTTTGAGGGATCTTATAACCGAAGTTGGGAAATCTCATCTTGAGGGGGGCTTCATGCTTAGATGCTTTCAGCACTTATCCCGTCCATACATAGCTACCCAGCTATGCCGTTGGCACGACAACTGGTACACCAGAGGTATGTCCATCCCGGTCCTCTCGTACTAAGGACAGCTCCTCTCAAATTTCCTACGCCCACGACGGATAGGGACCGAACTGTCTCACGACGTTCTGAACCCAGCTCGCGTACCGCTTTAATGGGCGAACAGCCCAACCCTTGGGACCGACTACAGCCCCAGGATGCGATGAGCCGACATCGAGGTGCCAAACCTCCCCGTCGATGTGAACTCTTGGGGGAGATAAGCCTGTTATCCCCGGGGTAGCTTTTATCCGTTGAGCGATGGCCCTTCCATGCGGAACCACCGGATCACTAAGTCCGTCTTTCGACCCTGCTCGACTTGTAGGTCTCGCAGTCAAGCTCCCTTATGCCTTTACACTCTATGAATGATTTCCAACCATTCTGAGGGAACCTTTGAGCGCCTCCGTTACCTTTTAGGAGGCGACCGCCCCAGTCAAACTGCCCGCCTGACACTGTCTCCCACCACGATAAGTGGTGCGGGTTAGAAAGCCAACACAGCTAGGGTAGTATCCCACCAGCGCCTCCACGTAAGCTAGCGCTCACGTTTCAAAGGCTCCTACCTATCCTGTACAAGCTGTGCCGAATTTCAATATCAGGCTACAGTAAAGCTCCACGGGGTCTTTCCGTCCTGTCGCGGGTAACCTGCATCTTCACAGGTACTATGATTTCACCGAGTCTCTCGTTGAGACAGTGCCCAAATCGTTACGCCTTTCGTGCGGGTCGGAACTTACCCGACAAGGAATTTCGCTACCTTAGGACCGTTATAGTTACGGCCGCCGTTTACTGGGGCTTCGATTCGTAGCTTCGCAGAAGCTAACCACTCCTCTTAACCTTCCAGCACCGGGCAGGCGTCAGCCCCTATACATCACCTTACGGTTTAGCAGAGACCTGTGTTTTTGATAAACAGTCGCTTGGGCCTATTCACTGCGGCTCTTCTGGGCTTGCACCCTAAAGAGCACCCCTTCTCCCGAAGTTACGGGGTCATTTTGCCGAGTTCCTTAACGAGAGTTCGCTCGCTCACCTTAGAATTCTCATCTTGACTACCTGTGTCGGTTTGCGGTACGGGCACCTATTATCTATCTAGAGGCTTTTCTCGGCAGTGTGAAATCAACGACTCGAGGAAACAATTTCCTCTCCCCATCACAGCTCAATCTTAAGAGTGCCGGATTTGCCTAACACTCAATCTCACTGCTTAGACGTACAATCCAATCGTACGCTTCGCCTATCCTACTGCGTCCCCCCATCGATTAAAACGATGCTAGGTGGTACAGGAATATCAACCTGTTATCCATCGCCTACGCCTGTCGGCCTCAGCTTAGGACCCGACTAACCCAGAGCGGACGAGCCTTCCTCTGGAAACCTTAGTCAATCGGTGGACGGGATTCTCACCCGTCTTTCGCTACTCACACCGGCATTCTCACTTCTAAGCGCTCCACATGTCCTTGCGATCATGCTTCAACGCCCTTAGAACGCTCTCCTACCATTGTCCTACGGACAATCCACAGCTTCGGTAATATGTTTAGCCCCGGTACATTTTCGGCGCAGTGTCACTCGACTAGTGAGCTATTACGCACTCTTTAAATGATGGCTGCTTCTAAGCCAACATCCTAGTTGTCTGGGCAACGCCACATCCTTTTCCACTTAACATATATTTTGGGACCTTAGCTGGTGGTCTGGGCTGTTTCCCTTTCGAACACGGACCTTATCACCCATGTTCTGACTCCCAAGTTAAATTAATTGGCATTCGGAGTTTGTCTGAATTCGGTAACCCGAGAGGGGCCCCTCGTCCAAACAGTGCTCTACCTCCAATAATCATCACTTGAGGCTAGCCCTAAAGCTATTTCGGAGAGAACCAGCTATCTCCAAGTTCGATTGGAATTTCTCCGCTACCCACAGTTCATCCGCTCACTTTTCAACGTAAGTCGGTTCGGTCCTCCATTCAGTGTTACCTGAACTTCAACCTGACCATGGGTAGATCACCTGGTTTCGGGTCTACGACCAAATACTCAACGCCCTATTCAGACTCGCTTTCGCTACGGCTCCACATTTCCTGCTTAACCTTGCATCAGATCGTAACTCGCCGGTTCATTCTACAAAAGGCACGCCATCACCCATTAACGGGCTCTGACTACTTGTAAGCACACGGTTTCAAGTTCTCTTTCACTCCCCTTCCGGGGTACTTTTCACCTTTCCCTCACGGTACTGGTTCACTATCGGTCACTAGAGAGTATTTAGCCTTAGGAGATGGTCCTCCCAGATTCCGACGGAATTTCACGTGCTCCGTCGTACTCAGGATCCACTCAAGAGAGAATATATTTTCAACTACAGGATTATTACCTTCTTTGATTCAACTTTCCAGATGATTCGTCTAACATATTCCTTTGTAACTCCGTATAGAGTGTCCTACAACCCCAATAAGCAAGCTTATTGGTTTGGGCTCTTCCCGTTTCGCTCGCCGCTACTCAGGGAATCGATTTTTCTTTCTCTTCCTCCGGGTACTAAGATGTTTCAGTTCTCCGGGTCTGCCTTCTGACAAGCTATGAATTCACTTGTCGATAACACGACATAACTCGTGCTGGGTTCCCCCATTCGGAAATCTCTGGATCAACGCTTACTTACAGCTACCCAAAGCATATCGTCGTTAGTAACGTCCTTCGTCGGCTTCTAGTGCCAAGGCATCCACCGTGCGCCCTTAATAACTTAATCTATGTTTCCACCAAACTTTTAGTCAATCGTTCTCATATNTATTGC
>NZ_MAON01000026.1:0-5251 GCF_001922505.1 Staphylococcus sp. MB377
CCGCCGCTAACGTCAAAGGAGCAAGCTCCTTATCTGTTCGCTCGACTTGCATGTATTAGGCACGCCGCCAGCGTTCATCCTGAGCCAGGATCAAACTCTCCATAAAAATTTATGATGTTTGATTAGCTCATAATACTAAATAGTGTTTGTAACATTTAAGTTACTGTTTTTGGAATTAACGTTGACATATTGTCATTCAGTTTTCAATGTTCATTTAATCATTATAAAATGGTGGAGACTAGCGGGATCGAACCGCTGACCTCCTGCGTGCAAAGCAGGCGCTCTCCCAGCTGAGCTAAGCCCCCAAATTTTTTAAGAAGTCGGGAAGACAGGATTCGAACCTGCGACCCCTTGGTCCCAAACCAAGTGCTCTACCAAGCTGAGCTACTTCCCGTATGTAATTAAATAATAAATAAAATTTAAATGGCGCGCCCGATAGGAGTCGAACCCATAACCTCTTGATCCGTAGTCAAACGCTCTATCCAGTTGAGCTACGGGCGCTTTATTTAAGATGGTGCCGAGGACCGGAATCGAACCGGTACGGTGATCTCTCACCGCAGGATTTTAAGTCCTGTGCGTCTGCCAGTTCCGCCACCCCGGCAATGTAATGGAGCGGAAGACGGGATTCGAACCCGCGACCCCCACCTTGGCAAGGTGGTGTTCTACCACTGAACTACTTCCGCATATGGCTATTAAAATAATCGTATGAGCCATAGAGGATTCGAACCTCTGACCCTCTGATTAAAAGTCAGATGCTCTACCAACTGAGCTAATGGCTCAAAGATGGTGCCGGCCAGAGGACTTGAACCCCCAACCTACTGATTACAAGTCAGTTGCTCTACCAATTGAGCTAGGCCGGCTAATTAATTAAGAATGGTGGAGAATGACGGGTTCGAACCGCCGACCCTCTGCTTGTAAGGCAGATGCTCTCCCAGCTGAGCTAATTCTCCAACGTGCAAGCCTGGCGACGTCCTACTCTAGCGGAATGTAAATCCAACTACCATCGGCGCTAAGGAGCTTAACTTCTGTGTTCGGCATGGGAACAGGTGTGACCTCCTTGCCATTGTCACCAGACAATAACTTACTCAATTAATTATAATGTCGATTGTTTTAATTTTCAATAGTTAATTTTACACTTTGTTAAAATTATCTTTACAAGTACTTTACAAAATTAAGTTTCGTTTTTGACGACTTTTATATCATACAACATTCAAAAAGCAAAGTCAACTAATTTTTGAAACTTTTTATTTAACAAGTTTATTATTTGTCGTTTCGCTTCTTTTGAACACTTTTACTATGTTAGCACATCTCAACCATATTGACTACACTTTTTTTATATTGTTTTACAATAACTTCTCTACTCTTTTTTACTTTTGTAACTTTCCCTTGATAATAACCCTTTATTACACCATTATATTTAATCCTTTAGTTTTATATAAATTGAAAACTAATTGTTCCTTTTGTCTCTTTTATTAACAATAACTGTCTCAAAATAAAAAAGAGATTGAGATATATTAGGTTAACATTTGAATAAACCTAAACTTTATCTCAATCTCTAATATTTAATTCAATCTATTTTTGTCTCATATAAGGGAATAATAATACGTCTCTAATAGATGGAGAGTCAGTTAACAACATAACTAAGCGATCGATACCGATACCTAAACCACCTGTTGGAGGCATGCCATATTCTAAAGCTTCAATATAATCTTCATCCATTTCATGCGCTTCATCATTACCTTGTGCTTTTTCAACAAGTTGTGCTTCGAAACGTTCACGTTGATCAATTGGATCATTTAATTCAGTGAATGCATTCGCATGTTCTCTACCTACGATAAACAACTCGAAACGGTCTGTAAATCTTGGATCTTCCGGATTTTTCTTCGCTAAAGGCGAGATTTCAATTGGATGTCCATAAATAAATGTTGGTTGAATTAACGTTTCTTCAACTTTTTGTTCAAAGAATTCATTTAAGATATGACCATATTTCATGTTATCAGTAATTTCAATATTATGTTCTTTAGCTGCTGCGATTGCTTCTTCATCAGATTTAATTTGATAGAAGTCTACACCTGTAGCTTCTTTCACTGCATCTACAATATGAAGGCGTGTCCATGCAGACTCTAGGTCAATTTCCTCTTCATTGTATTGAACTTTTGCAGAACCAAATACTTCTTGAGCGATATGTCTTACCATAGATTCAGTTAAATCCATGATATCGTGGTAATCAGCGTATGCTTCATATAATTCAATCATAGTAAATTCTGGATTATGTCGTGTTGATACGCCTTCGTTACGGAATACTCGTCCAATTTCATAGACTTTTTCAAGGCCACCAACAATTAAACGTTTTAAATGTAATTCAATTGCTATACGCATATAAAGTGTAGCGTCTAGTGCATTATGGTGCGTAACAAATGGTCGTGCTGCTGCACCACCTGCAATTTGATGCATCATTGGTGTTTCAACTTCTAAGAAACCTTGTTTATTTAAGTAATTACGCATTTCTTGAATAATTTTACTACGGTTAATGAATGTTTGAGTACTATCTTGATTTGTAATCAAGTCTAAATAACGTTGACGATAACGTTGTTCAATATCTTGTAAACCATGGAACTTATCAGGTAAAGGTCTAAGCGCTTTAGATAATAAAGTGAATGTCTTAGCTTTTACTGATAGCTCGCCAGTATTTGTTTTGAACATTACACCTTCAATACCAACAATATCGCCTAGGTCTGCACCTTTCCATAAATTGTCGAAATCTTCTTCGCCAATTTGGTCCTTACGCACGTAAATTTGAATTTGACCAGTCAAATCTTGGACATGTGCGAAACCAGCTTTACCTTTACCACGTTTAGTCATCAAACGGCCGGCAATCGACACATGACTTTCATCTTCTTTATCATGTAATTCTTCTTTTGAGAATTCATCCCATTGTGATTTTAGTTCACTAGCAGTAGCTGAGCGCTCAAAACGTTTTCCAAATGGGTCGATTCCTAAATCAATTAATTCTTGTAGTTTTTGACGACGGACCTGCATTTGGTCATTCATTTCTTCTGACATAACTTTCTCTCCTTTAAATTTCATTTTAATGAAAATCATTCCATGGATTATTTCTAAATTGCTTATAGGATATCATATTACTAATATGGTGTTACTTAATTGTATTGTTTTACAAAATTGACATTACCTGTATCACTTTCAAAGTATGATCATCACTATTTTCGCATTTCTATAATATTAATTAAATGCATAATTAATACTTCTTAACCTTTATATTTCTTCACCGTGTCATCTGGTATGACTAAATCAGAGATACGAGTATTTGAACGAGGTTCTATTTGTGTTGATGCAATATCATTTAATGGTATTAATACAAAAGCACGTTCACCCATTCGAGGGTGGGGAACTTCAAGGTCATCTTCTTCTATAACCTTATTTCCATATAACAAAATATCGACATCTAATGTCCTTGGACCCCAACGAATGTCTCTAACTCGATGTAATCGTTGTTCAGTTTCTAAGCAATATTTAAGAAGTTCTTTGGGCTCCAATTCTGTTTCAATTTCTAAACACAAATTTAAAAAATTGGGCTGCTCAGTATACCCCACTGGTGCAGTTTCATATATTGGAGAGATCTTAGTCACGGAAATACCTTCAATACTATCAATTATTTTTATAGCATCTTGTAATTGCTGTTCCCTATCACCAATATTGCTTCCTAAACCTAAATACGATTGTACCATTTAACGATTCTCCCTCACTATCTCTATACCTACGCCATCATAGTGACCAGGAATAGGTGGATTTTCTTTAGTGATTCTGACTTTCGTTTCCATTACACGATTATAGTGTGAATTTATACGTTTTGCAATACGTTCAGCTAGATGTTCGATTAAATTACATGGTGGACCTTCAACGATTTCTTTAACATCTTCAAACACTTCTCCGTAATGCACAGTATCTATCACATTATCAGATTGTCCCGCTTCTTCTAAATTCACTTTCAACGTAACATCTACTACAAAGATTTGACCTATCTCATTTTCAGCAGGTAAGGCACCATGGTATGCGTAAAATCTCATACCATTAAGAAAGATTGTGTCGTTCATCTTCATTCTCCTTTAAGAAATCCATACTTTGACCTAATCTAGCGTTTAATTGCACATTATGTACACGCACAGCTTTGACGCCTTTCATTATACCATAAGCTGTTGTAGCAGCTGTCGCCTCATCACGTTCTAACGCTTTAGTTTCTGTACCAATTATTTCTTTAATAAAACGTTTTCGACTCGTTGCTAATAAAACAGGATACTCAGTTGCTACAAGTTCATCTAAACGTGCCATTACTTCATTTTCTTCATCACGTGTTTTGGCAAAGCCAATCCCAGGATCTAGCCATATTTTATGTTTTGGAATTCCTGCCATTTCTGCTTTGTTCGCTTGAGTAATAAGTGATAATAGCATTTCTTCAACAACTGGTTGTTCGCGATGTCCGTTACCATTATGCATTAATACAACTTCAGCATCGTAAGCAGCCACAACATCAAGTATTTTAGGATCATATAACCCTGCCCATTGATCATTGATCATCGTTGCACCTAATTTTAAGCACGCTTCCGCTACTTCACTACGATATGTATCTATTGAAAGTTGAATATTAAATTTTGCAAGTTCTTTCACTACAGGAACTACACGCTCAATCTCTTCTTCCGTTGAAATTTCTGTGAATCCTGGTCGTGTAGAAATACCGCCGATATCAATGATATCCACACCTTCTTCTATCATCTCTTTAGCACGTTTGACCGCTTTATCCACTGAATTATACTTACCACCGTCAGAGAATGAATCTGGTGTCACATTCAATATTCCCATAATTTTTGTTTTAGTCATTCTTGTCACGTCACCCTTCGTTCTTTTAGAAAATGATATGTAGAAAAATATCTACTTTTGCTCAATAATCACATATTAATGATACACTCATTTTCTAAACATTTCAGTTTTTATAATCGCCAAAAAACATGCAAAGTATTTAATAATTTAGGCTCTATAATAAATTGGACTGATGACTAAAAATCATCAGTCCAATTTTTATGTTTGAATACAAAAATGGCGCAATTACCTCTATAATTATTAGCTACCAAACAAAATAAAAAAGAAAGGTAATGCGCCTATGTGTAAGTCTATATTAAATACATTAAGAATTAAAGATAAAAATCTAAATTTTTCAGATGAAGTGATTTAGAATGTG
>NZ_MAON01000027.1:0-4702 GCF_001922505.1 Staphylococcus sp. MB377
CGACCAATCGACTGCCTTGTGCCTTTTTCTTAACGAAAGTAGGCACACTCATATTTAAAGTTTCAGCTGACTGCTTTAACTTTAAATATTCGGATTCGCTCACACGAAAACTAATTTGTTTCGGCTCTTTACGGTTGGGTTTATGGTTTTTCCCAACAGTTTCATCGCTAGCCACAAATTTGTTTTGTTCGCTCATTAAATCCCACCACGCTTTCTTCGAAAGAAATTACTTAATATAAATCTAGCTTACAGGGTAAGCCAGATTTTATCAAGTAATTATGTGGTTTGGCAAGCGTCGTATTTTCTAGCCACTACGTTCTGAAAATACCGGCTTGATGGGATTATATCCCATACCCTTTTTGTTTTTGCTAACGCAAAAAATGAGTGGCTAAATGCTAGCCACTCATAGTTCAAAACCATACAAAATTATAATTAAAATTTATCCTTAAATTCCTCTTGTTTTATGTGTAACTGAATATCGAACTGTCTTTCCTTTATGAGATTTAATTTTAATTTTTGTTGTTACAGAAGGATACTTTCTTAAAAATTCCTTACCAGGTAAACCAGCAGTATATTTAAAGTTAGTTATGCCAGACGCAGTTCTCGTATTATTACCTAACTTTTTAGATTTCAATTTTGTTAATTTAGCAGGATAAAATGAACTAGAACCCTGTGCTGAAACACTAGTTATTTTGACCTTTGTTTTATAAACTTTATAACGAGTTGTGTTTTTTAATTTCGCCACAGGATGTGGTCCATAAACTGTATATGTAAAACGACTTACATGCGATTTACCGCTTTTAGTCTTTTTAGCAGCATAAGTTGTTATTCCTCCAGTGTTTTCGCTTGTATCTTCACTATCAGTACTTTCTGCTACTACAAGTGATCCATCACTTAATTGATTAACACTTTTATCATTTTTACCTAATTCTTGTTTAGAAGTAACTTGACTTGCCTCATTTAAATTAGCTTTTAAATTTTTTTCCATTAATGCATTAATATCTTTTTCCGGATATTTTTGCATAAAATCTTTATAAGCTTGTACATCTTCTGGACTACTTGCATTTCCTTTTTCAATTTCTGCTTTCACTAAAGCCATAGTTTTCTTGTAATCTTGTTGGATATCTCCATTCATTTCTGCTTTAACTTCTGAACCATACGACAAAGTAACAGTCAAAAGTAAAGATAAAATAATTATAGAATATAATATTTTTTTCATATTGCCCCTCCTGTAGTTTTTTTCAAGTCAATATTATACGTTTTTTATATTAAAATGTATAATATTCATAATATTTATTTTAAAAATTATTCGGAGGTCAAATATGTTTGGGTTAGCAGCAGAAACTTTTTCAATCGGAACAACAATAATCACTATTCTTAATATTCTTTTAGTTATTTTAGTTGTTTACATTATCAAATTAATTTCAAATCATTTTTCTAAAGTTAAGCAATTAGAAAAGGATGTTACTGAATTAAAAAATGAACGTTGTAATAACGAAAATCAAAATAAGAAATGAAATAAGAGCTCTCCGGATTTAAGGAGAGCTCTTATAATATTTAAATCATTTCCAAAATTTAAATTCACGTTGCCAAAAATCAATCTGTTTTTGCAATTGTTTTTCGTTCTCTTTCAAAGTCAATTTCATTAATTCCGTTAAATCAACTGGAGATATTTCTTTAATCAATTTTTTAAATTTAGTCTTAGTATTCTTACTTAGTTTTCCCCACATACTTTCTTCATGCAACAAAGCATAAACCATAGCTTGCTCGTTAATCTTTTCTAAATTAGCCCACGCAGGTTTCAAGATGTGCAAATCATTAAAACAATCGTTCCAATAATCCACCATATCTCGTTTTAGTTCAATCTCTACACGCCATAAATGTTCAGACAGAACCTCAACATCTGCATTATCTTTACGTTCTTGTTTCTTGTTATAAATTCTAATAAATCTATCACTATCACGAACACCAAAGTATTTTGTTTCTGGTTTACCATTACGACCATAAAAAACAGTTTTCTTAACTGCTTTATCAGTCATTGCATAGTAATCGCTCAAATCATCTTCAAAATCAAAAGCTAAGTCTAATCTTGTAAAACCGTCATCTTCCATGTAGTCAATAATATTTTGTTTTAACCAAAGCATTTCTTCATGTGTGAGTTTATTCGGATTAAATTCAACTCGCATATTACGTCTATCCCATGTATCTGCTTTTACTTTGTCATACTCGATATAAACTTTTTCTTGAAGAGCCTTAGCTTTGAACTTGGTTTGTAGTATATCCCAAAGTCTTATTTGCGGTTCTAAACTCATAAAATTAGATAGCTTGTGAGCATTAGTTTTGTTCAAATTCCCAACGATTGTCATTGCATCAAAACTTAATTCGGGTTGAGATTTTCCCAAAGTTTGACCACTTAACCGGCTATTAGAGTAGCCGGTTTTAGAAAAATTGTCTAAATCCTTATTTTGTAAGTAATTTGAATAATTTTCTGTACTCATAAAAATCGACTCCTTAATTATTTTTAAGAAGTCGCCCACCCAAATATAACTCTTGATGTATGTTTAAATATCGTTTAATATCTAGATATACAATAGTTATAAAACACACCGAATATGTTTTTTCTTTTGGATAAGTCGCATTCACAAACTTTGGTCGGGGAGTGGGCGACTTCTTTTTTATTTTGTTATTAATATAACACTATCAAAAGGCTTGGTCTATTTAGACTGAGTCTTTTCTTTTTGTTGCATTATTCCAATTTCCTTATTGGTCGGAACCAACAGGGCTTTATGTGTTGTTGTGTTGGTGTTTCATTGGGATTAATCCCAAATCAACCCCACCCAACACGCTAATCAAGTTAGCTAACACATAGCCCATTCCAACCAATAAGTTTTCTCGGCATAATTGCGTGGTAAGTATAAAAATAGTGGCGTATTTTTAAGATTGTATAAGCTTTATTAAAATATAGTAGTACCATAACACTGTTGTAACGTTTCATACGCTGCAACAGTGTTTTTATTTATTCATGGAACTTTGCTCTTATCCATTCATACAAGATAATAAAACCAACTATACCAACTAAATAAGGGATTCCATAAGCAATATACCAAAGAAATGCTACAAAGCCCTTAGACGCTTTTATTTGGCTTGCTATGGCTTTCTGCAATACGTCCAAATGTAAAAATGCCATAAAGTCACTACCAATTGTCATAATCAAAGCAAATAACATAAAGACTAGCAACATAGCACCTATGCCCTTAAATAACTCATTTTGCCTTTTTTTATAATGTTCATGAGATTCTCTAACTTCTTGCAACATACGTTTATTTTCATCACGTACTTTATAAATATCTCTGCCTATGATATTAGCTAATTCATCTGTTTCCACTTTATCTAATTTCTTTTTGAGTATATCTATAAAGTCATTATGTGTCTTGAATGCACTATCTCGAAAATCCTTCGTCGCCTCTGTCAAATTCGATCTGAGTTGTTTTTGTTCGTTCTCTCGTGCGTTCTGGTTCTCTTGTATCTCTGCCAGATATTTGATGATGAGCTTGTTTTGTTTTTTCAGTTCGTCTAATTCTTGTCTTTCTAAGTTGCTCTGCGTTATGCTCGACTGCATCCCAGTCGACGTCGAATTGTTCTGTGTACGCTGTGACTGGGTCTTGTTCTGATTGTCGTTCTTCTTCTCTTTCTCGTCTTTCAAACTCATGTTCTAACGCCCCCTTATCATAATCTTGTCCAAGTGTTTTACCACGTACCCATTTATTGACGTTCTCAGGCTTATAGGAAACGTTTTTGCCCCTTACCTTAAATTCTATACCTTCTTTCTCTAAATGCTCTGAAAAGCTCTTAAAATCGCTTGTATGAGCTTTTGCATTTTCAATCTGTTCTCGCAATTCATCTTTCCATGATGTTTTGCCTTTATCTATCAATGCACTTTCTGCCTGCGTATATCTCAAATGTGCCGTATCTCGTTCTGGGACACTCAAACCATGAGAGCGACATATATTGTCGTTTTCTCGTTTTACCAGTTCTCGTTGTTGCTTGTTACTTTGGTATTTTTTTCCTGTTTCTAAGTCAACTGAATTAATCACAATATGATTGTGTACATGTTCTTTATCTGTATGTGTATAGATTGCTACTTGATGATTAGGTGCAATCTTTTCTGCAAGTTCCAAACCTAATTGATTACATTGTTCTGGCGTAACTTCACCGGGTTTAAAAGATTGTATTACCGTATGTGCTTGAACACCATTTTCTTTACCGTACAAAGCCCTAGTTTGTTTAAATGCCGATTTAGCATAATCTACATCACAATTTAAGCCACTTTTTTCTTCTGCTCGCTTTTCTGCATAATTAATAGCACGACTTGCCGATTTTGTGTTACCTAGTTTAGTTGTTGCCATATATCATCAAGCCTTTCACGAAGTTCTCTCACATTACGTTCTAAAGCCTCATAATTTGGTGCCTCATGTTGATGTTGATTGCAATACTTTGCGATTTGATTAGCATTAGCACCTAATTTACTCAAATCTTTAGCAATCGATTGTCGCGTTTCTTTATCAAATTTAGGTGCGACCAATCGACTGCCTTGTGCCTTTTTCTTAACGAAAGTAGGCACACTCATATTTAAAGTTTCAGCTGACTGCTTTAACTTTAAATATTCGGATTCGCTCACACGAAAACTAATTTGTTTCGGCTC
>NZ_MAON01000028.1:0-4537 GCF_001922505.1 Staphylococcus sp. MB377
ACCGTAGGTCTCTTCAGATCTACGGATTTTCCCCATGCCACGAAATTAGCATCATGCTAGCAAGTTAAACGAACACTGACATGATATATTAGTGATTAGCTATATTTTTTACTTTGCAACAGAACCTTTTTATACATAAAAAATCGACTCCTTAATCTCAATTTCGTTTAAGGAATCGCTCACCCAAATATATATCTTGATGTATATTTAAATATCGTTTAATATCTAAATATACAAGATTATAAAAACAACTCAGTGTTTTTTTCTTTGAATGATGTCGTTCACAAACTTTGGTCAGGGCGTGAGCGACTCCTTTTTATTTTGTTATTAATATAACACTATCAAAAGACTTGGTCTAATCAGATCAAGTCTTTTTTTATTTAAGCATTTGTATTATCTGGTAAACAGTTAAAACTACTAAAACACCAAGTACATACTTACTTGTTATAAAATTCTCAAAGGCTTCTCTGAATTTCATTTCTTCAACTCCTTTTATTGCTTTATTCCAATTTCCTTATTGGTCGGAACCTACAGGGCTTTATGTGTTGTTGAGTTGGTACTTTCTTGGGATTAATCCCAATTCAAGTCCAACCAACTCGCTAACAAGTTAGCTAACACATAGCCCATTCCAACCAATAAGTTTTCTCGGCATAAATGCATGTTCTATAAGTGCATACCTCTATCTCGTTTTTGATTCTTTTGTTGTTCTTGTTGCTGTTCCTGTTCTGAATATAATTCTGGATTCATTTTTTTATCTAAGTTTCCTGCTAAACCATTTAGTTTTGGTTCATCTTCTGTTAACTTATTAACTCTTTCCGCAAAGGTATTTCTTCCTAAAACTCGTTCTAACTCTTTTAGTAAGATTTTTAAAAGCTTTAACGCTATTTCTATATTCTCTTTAAGTGGCTTTGCATTTTCGTAAAGTTGGTTAAAATTATCGTCTGCGTTTTCAATACGCTCAACTGCTTTATTTAATAAATCATCTTTCTCTCGTATTTCCTTATCTTTATCATCTAAGGCTCTACCAGACTTTATATACTCGTAATCTTCCGAAATATCTTGAGCAGCTTTTATCTGTTTCTGAAATTCATTGAAATCTTTTTGGCTTATTACAACATTTCCAGTTTCTTGTATTTCTTTGCTAAATAAACCACCTACTTTTTCAGTTTCTTGCTCATACGGAACATTTATAGGCTTTTTAAGCGTATTTAACGATTTTTGGTACTCTTGCATTAATTTATCGTTCTTTTGCTTTATATGGTCTGTTTTTTGGCTCTCACGTTCATATTCTTGCTTATGATATTCTGTTTTTTGTTTATACTGACTTATTTGCTCATGTTTAGCATTTGTTACTTGTCTTGATTGCCCACGTTCTAAATCATATCCTCGTTGTTTAACATGCTCATTAAATCTATCTTGAAACGCTGTTAAAGCTTTTTTATTACCTACAACTTCTTTAGCACTTAAACGACCATCATCAGTTATTGGAACAACGCCATAATGCATATGTGGTGTTTTTTCGTCCATGTGAACTGTTGCATATAATAAATTATCTTTACCGTATTCTTGTTCTAAAAACTCTTTAGCATATTCAAAAAACTGCTTTGTATCTTCTGGCGTTTGATTATCAAAGAAATCATTGTCTGATGTAATTAAACCATCAATGTGTTTAATCGCGTCTGTTCTAATTTTTCTTTTGCCTGTATAATTCTGTTCGATTTTTTCATCAATCAAGTTATTAAAATTCTGTTTATTAGCATTTACCAAATCATAATTTAAGTAAGTTTTACTATGGTCTATATCTTCATTTTCATAATTATTATTTTCTCTTTGAACATGTTTTTGTATGCCCGTTGTATTTGTTCCAGTTTTAACTTTTGAAACTCTAATAATAGAATACGACATATAAAAATCACTCCTCAGCACTAAGGTTTTATAGGTATTTAATACTTTAAGTCTAATAACACACTAGACTTATTTTACAATAAGTCGTTAATACGTGTGCTCTGCGAGGCTTAAACCTGTTTTTGCTAACGCAAAAAATGAGTGGCAAAATGCTAGCCACTCATAGTTCTAAACCAAAATATAATATAACTATTCAAACTGCTTTTCAGAACGTTTAAATACAATAATCGTCAAAAGACAACATAAAATAATAAGGATAGCCATGGCTACAAGAATATTACTATACACTCCAGAAGAATAATTTATAAATTCCAGAACTAGTTTACGATTAATCAATTGTAGTGACAATAAACCTCCTACAATTGCTATACCTGTTCCCTCTGATAAAAAACTTGTGAAATTTAGCAAACTCATTCCAGAAGCAACTTCTTCTTCAGAAAGACTACTTGATACTATTTTTGATATAACTGTTTTAGTAAAAGATAATCCGCCCATAACAAATATAAACATAAAAGTAGTCAACCACATACTAAACTCAACAAAAAATGCAATAGTTAAAAAACTTATAGAGATAGACAATGATCCTAAAATAAAAACAAATAATGATCCTTTTCTATCCACTAAAAAACCACCAAAATAACCAAAAACAATAACACTCATGGTTCCAGGAAAAATAACACTATTACCTATTGTCGCTACATTTACATGATAAATAGTTTTCATCATATAAGGCACCATTGATATAAAACCAGCTACTATAGAAAATATTAGCCCACCAGAAAACAAACCAAGCATAAACGGAATGTTTTTCCCTAGTTTAGGATTAATAAAAGGGTTAGAAACTCTTGAAATATGTTTAATAAAAATCACAAAAAAGATTGTGAAGAGTATTAAAAAAGTCCAATTATAATTTGTCGTAAATAACATAAAACATATAATACTTATAGACATTAAAACAATACCTACGATATCTAATGTATTTTTTGTTGATTTACCAGGTACCATTACTTTAATAAGAAAAGGTATAGTTACTATTGTAATCATAGGAAGTATAAGTAGGTAAGACCAATGAATATAATGTGCTATTATTCCCCCTATTGAAGGACCTAACCCTTCACCTAAAGCTACAATTGATCCTATAAAACCAAAGGCTTTGCCTTGTTTTTTTCTTGTAATATTTCTAGCTACAACCACCATAATCAGTGAAGGGAATGCAGCAGATCCTACTCCTTGTACTAACCTACCAAAAATCAAAATAAAAAAGTGATTGTGACCAATAAAAGCAATCAATGAACCAAGACAGCTCAAACTAATACCAATAATTAACAATTTTTTTATATTTATATAATCAGATAATTTTCCATATACTGCTGTTCCTATCGAAAAAGTTAACATATATGCAGTGTTTACCCAGTTTGTAATTCCAGGAGTAGTATTAAAATGATTTGCAATATCAGGTAAAGAAACATTTAAAACCATTTCATTTAATACACTAAAAAATGAAAGAATACAAAGCCAAAATAAAACGCTATAAAACAAACCTTTAAATTTTTTATATAAACTAAACAATTTTACCTCTTTACTTGAGGTGACTAAAGTTTATAGGGGTAAATTATTCTTTCACCTCATATAAATTCCCCAAATTTTTAAATAGACACTTCATAAAAAAATCCTCCTAAATTAGAATAGTTTAAATATATCATTTTTGTTCAGTAATATTAATATGTACACTATTTCCAAAATTTAAATTCATGTTGCCAAAAATCGATTTGTTTTTGCAATTGTTTTTCGTTCGCTTTTAAAGTCGATTTCATTAAGTCCGTTAAATCGACTGGCGAAATTTCTTTTATCAAATTCTTATATTTTGTTCTAGAATTTCTGTGAAGCTTTCCCCATTCTTCTTCATCACTCAATAACATAAAAACTATTGCTCTATCCGCAGTGCGTTGGATAGTTTTCCAATCTGGTTGCAAGATATGTAAATCACTAAAGCAATCATTCCAGTAATCCACCATATCTCTTTTAAGTTCGATTTCTACACGCCATAAATGTTCAGACATAACTTCAGCATCTGCATTATCTTTACGTTCTTGCTTTTTATTATAAATTCTAATAAATCTATTACTATCTCTCACGCCAAAATATTTTGTTTCTGGCTTACCATTACGACCATAAAAAATAGTTTTCTTAACTGCTTTATCAGACATTGCATAGTAGTCACTCAAATCATCTTCAAAATCAAAGGCTAAATCTAATCTTGTAAAACCGTCATCTTCCATGTAGCTTATTATATTTTGTTTTAACCAAATCATTTCATCTCGTGTAAGTTTGTTTGGATTAAATTCAATACGCATATTACGTCTATCCCAACTATCTGCTTTCACTTTGTCATATTCAATATAAACTTTTTCTTGAAGTGCTTTAGCTTTAAACTTTGTTTGAAGAATATCCCAAAGTCTTATTTGGGGCTCTACACTCATAAATTTAGAAAGGGCTTGAGCGTTGTCTCGGTTGAGATTTCCAACGATCGTCATTGCATCAAAACTTAATTTTGGATCAGATATGCACACAGTATGTGCGTCCAACCGGCTATTAGAGTAGCCGGTTTTAGAAAAATTGTCTAAATCGTGAT
>NZ_MAON01000029.1:0-3798 GCF_001922505.1 Staphylococcus sp. MB377
ATTTCCTGAGTGGATTAAATTAGATATTGTAACGTCGACTGAAAAAATATTATTTAAAGAATTAAAAAAAACACTGATCAATACAAGAAGAAATTATGTAGATTTTGGTATAGCATTTGATAGTCAATGGAATTTTGCAGTATTACCTGAAGAAATTAACGCGAATGCTTTTGTTCGACCAGATAATACTACTAAAGAGTTATTTCTTTCGGAAAAAAACATCAATAATTATTTACGTAAATATACTACAAATAAAAAGGCATTTTCTAGTGATTTCTATAATGAAAAAGAAGTTATTAAATTCTATACACAAGGTTTCTTTATAGGTGATGAAGAAGTACATGAACTATATAGCGAAGGCTATAAAAAAGGTTTAAGAAAAGTAAATGATTTAAATAATGAAATTGATCAATTAATTGAAAGTAGTACTAATTTCTTACAAAATATGTTGTTAGATAATGGTAAATATATTTATGGATATTTTCCTCATTTTGATAATGAAATAGGATTCTACAATATTTTAAGACACTCTTCTTCTACTTATGCCTTAATTGAGGGTCTGTCTTATTTAGGTAAAAGCTTACAACCTGTTGAAAAAGCAATTGATTATGTCATTTCAAATCAACTGTTAGAGGTTGATGATAAAGCTTATATCTTTGATGATACAGAGGGAGCAAATGAAATCAAATTAGGACAAAATGCTTCATTTATATTCGCAGTTTGTGAATATTTAAAGCATGAAGATAATCCTAAATTTCTTGAGTCAGCTCAGAAAGTAGCTAAAGGTATTCTTTCAATGATAGATGAAGATACATATGAGACAACTCATTTATTGAATTATCCTGATTTAATCGTAAAAGAGAAGTTCAGAATTATTTATTACGATGGTGAAGCAGCGCTTGCTTTATTGAGATTGTATCAAGAGGATGAAAATGAACTATGGCTAAAAACTGTAGAAAATTTGATGGACCGTTTCATTGAGAAGAAATATTGGCAATATCATGATCATTGGTTAGGATATTGTACGAATGAATTAGTTCAAATTAATCCACAAGACAAATATTTTGAATTTGGAATCAAAAATGTGAATAGTTACTTAGATTATATTAAAAATCGTGAAACAACATTTCCAACATTCTTAGAAATGTTAATGGCCACATATCGATTATTTCAAAAAGCGAAAGATACGGGTCGCGATGAATTGGTAAACAATTTGATAGACGAACAATATTTGATAGATGTAATTAATATTAGAGCAGATTACCAAAGAGTTGGATTCTTTTATCCTGAAATTGCTATGTATTTTAAAAACCCATCAAGAATACTAGGAAGTTTCTTTATTAAACACCACGGTTATCGTGTTCGAATTGATGATATCGAACATTATTTATCTGGATATGTACAATATCAAAAGGCATTTAAAGGTTAGGTAATTATTATGCTAACAATTAAAAAGATATTTAATATTATAGGTGGAGAATTAAAGGACGCACACAATAAAGAAGCAAATGAGATAAATGATTTTGAAACAATTTATAAATTTGTAAATAGTAAAAAAACTGCTTATTTTTCTCCTAACAAAGAAACATGGTCAAGAGAATTAGGAAGAAATAAAAATGCTTTAGACGGTAATGATTTGGTTAATAAAGAAAATGGAGAAATTGGACTAATTATAACTGAAAATTACATTTCTGATTTAAAATTTGAAATCCCTCAAATAATTGTAGAAGATTCTGTTCAGGCATTTAAACAATTAGCTATATATATATAAGAAATCAATAAAAAAACCCAGTTATTGCTATAACTGGATTAATGGGTAAAAGTTCTACTAGAATGTTAATTACAAGCTTGTTGGGTGATTATAATGTACTTGAAAATAGAGGGAATAATAATGTTAGAGCAGCTATTTACAATAATATGCTGAAATTAATAAAAAATCCTGACTTTGCTGTTATTGAAACATCCATGAATGCGATTAATTATCTTGAAAATACCTCAACTTTTTTAAAACCAGACATAGCAATTATTACAGGTATTGGTGAAGCGCATTTTTCTACATTTAAGTCAGTTAAAGATATAGCTAAGATCAAAACTAGAATTTTTGACGGTCTTTCTTCAACCACTGGAGTGGCAATTATTAATAAAGACACGTTATATGCAGATTATTTAATTTATAAAGCACATGAAAATGCAAGTAATGTGTTAACTTATAGTATTAATAAAGATGCAAAGGCGGATTTAACTGTTGATAACATTAAGTACAACAAAGGAAGTATTGAATTATCAATTACTAACCAAGATAATAAAAGTGAAATTTATCGACTCAATACTATTAGTGAAGGAATGGTTTCTAACACATTAGCAAGTATCTTAACGCTTAAAAGTTTAAATTTACCAATAAAACAAGAATTACTAAATGATTTCAAACCGTTTTCTAAAATATTAGCCTTAAAAGAGATACATGCGAAAACTCATAAATTAACATTACTTGATGATACACATAATGCTTCATTACCGGCGATGATTAATGCTATTAGAGCATTTAATAGTCAAACTAAGTTTTATTCAGGTCATAAAATAATAGCAATAGGAAAAATTAGTGATTTAGGTCGTAAGTCTAATGAAACTCATTTAAGACTAGTTGAAGAATTAGAAAATAGTAATGCTGATTATATTTTATGTAAGGATAATGAATTGAGACAAGTCGTAAATAAGGTGCGAAACAAGAATATAACTTGGTATCCCAACAAGGAATTGTTAATAAATGATTTAAAATATTTATGTAATGAAGATTCTCTTACTTTGCTAAAATCTTCTGTAACTGGAACGGATTTTCCAGAAAAATAGCTAAAAACTTACCTAATATTTTAAGGGATAATAACATAGAGTTTGATTTTGATGATCTATTTGAAAAATTAAGTGAAGTAGGAAAAAGCTATATTAAAATAAATAATAAAACTGGTGAAATAGTTGAAGAATATAATAGTGGGCTTTCTCAAACGATAGAAGGAATGGGACCATTAATTTATTATTTAAAATCTATCGATGAAAAATTAGAAAATAGAATTATTAATTTAAAAAGTTGGCCGACTAATAATGCCAAAAAAGGATATTTTGAAGGTTTAGAAATTAGAACTTATACATTGCTTGAAAATATGACTGAATCGCCTTATCCATCTCAAATCTATGAGTTAGCTAATGAGTTATTTAAAAATCATGTAGATAGAAAACAATATATAAATAATTTAATAAAAGAGTTGAAATTATCCACTTCAATAGCTACAAACCTAACTGGTCGTTTTAGAAGTAAAGACAGACAAAGTTATACTGTGAAAGATTTGTTTGAAATATATAAACATTATAAATATGATTTATTTAAATTCAGTAATTCTTTTGTATTAGGTCTTAAATACAAAAGTGGCTTTATAAGAGGTAAAGAAGAAACAATAATATTCACTTCCTATAATGATTTAGAGTATTTAAAATCTACAATCGATTTTTAGTAGTTTTTAGCTTTAAATATATGACAAGACAATTTCTGATTTATTCTTATCAGAAATTGTTTTTTACTAAGAAGTTATGACTCTATAATAAATTGGACTGATGACTAAAAAACATCAGTCCAATTTTTACGTTTGAATACAAAAAAGGCGCAATTACCTCTAAAAATAAAAATTTCTCTATAGTAAAAAATGGTAAGAAAACCTCAACGATTACTTTACTTAAAATTATGGAAATGCCCGCTTATTTAGAACTTCAAAAACAAAGATTTTATTGTAAATCATGTGACAGTCGAGC
>NZ_MAON01000030.1:0-3732 GCF_001922505.1 Staphylococcus sp. MB377
ATTACTCAAGAGATAACGGCGATACACAAAGCGTCGGACAAGATACTAAACCAAATCGCAAAGGCACAAAAAGAAATAGCAAGCGAGAACGAGACTTCCGTAGAGCATTTGAAAAGCATAATGAACGCACTGCAGAACTTAATGGACGAGCAGATGAAGAACTTCCAGACAGAGAACAAGAAAATGTTAGAGACAATCAAGCCGACATTGGAGAAGATAGAGCAGAGCCACAACTCGAAATTGAACTCGATGGACCAGAACTTCAATAGCATGGTTTCGCATATTCGTCATACAAGCAATATGAATAACCTTAGAAACCATTTAATCAATATTGGGGGTTCAAGTATCTTAACAACGATATTAGTGCTTATTTTGCATTTTATAGGGGTTATATGAGCCGTATAAGATTCAAAGCACGTTTTATGCCGAGAAAATCTATTTGTCGATGAGAGCCCTTAATTAGACTAAAAGCGCCAGCGGTCGGATAGCGTCAGCTATCAAATCGACCGATGGACAGCTTTAGGATTATTAAGGAGCGCAGAATCGTCGGCAAATAGAGGAATTGGAATAAACATATAAAGGGAGTGCTTGGAATGAATGATGATACAAAAGAATTGGTGGTTAAGGAATTAGAATATATTAATGGTTCGGTTGAAGAGTTAAAAGCTTTTTTGGATAGATATGATGATGAAACGATAATTGGGCGTATTGTAGAAATAGAGGCGAGAGCACAAAAGATATTTAATAATATACAAAAAGAGCGCTGATCCTTTTTGGGGTCAGTGCTCTTTTATAGCATATTGCCTCACTAACAGAGGTTAATAGTGCATTTGTTTTTTTACGTTTGCGCACTAACGCCAAACGACAGACAGGTTTATACCAGTTAGTTGAAACGCCAACCTTCCGTAAACGTTTCTAGTGTTATTCGTGATTAATTTTTATATCTGCTATGAATAACTCAGCCGATTCTACAATATGCTATTAGAATGTTATAACATGATATGAAATGTCACGCCAATTTTAGTAATTTTTTAGGTTTTAGGGTTAGTGTTTTTTGGGGGTTGTTTCACATATTTTTGGGGTGTTTTCCTAGGGGGGTACTACGACCCCCCCTAGGAGTGCATTGTGCATTGTGAAAAATAATGAGTATATTGTTGACTTTATGCGCATAGATATGTATATTGAACACATAAGCAATTTTGGAGGTGTTTTTTGATATTGGAGAATAAAAAAGAGAGAAAAAGATTAAATATTACATTACCGCCAGAGCTAATTGAGGAATTAGAAAAAGTGAATAAAAAATATAAAATAAATAAGTCTAGTCAGATTGAAACGTTAATCACTAAATATTTAAGAAAGGAGTATGGTGATTTAGGATAAAAAAAGAACCTTGCCCCAACAAGATTCTTTTTGCGATGATGTCATG
The DNA here is from genome assembly GCF_001922505.1 of Staphylococcus sp. MB377. Taxonomy (NCBI): domain Bacteria; kingdom Bacillati; phylum Bacillota; class Bacilli; order Caryophanales; family Staphylococcaceae; genus Staphylococcus; species Staphylococcus sp. MB377. Next base: position 1,427 of record NZ_MAON01000030.1, read on the forward strand.
ACCTGACATGTTTTGTTAATCACCAATATAATACCATGGCTAAATACACTAAATCAAGAACGTGGGGTATGGTTGTTTACCCAGAATCAGCCCCCGAAAATTGGCAAGAATTATTAGAGGAAACTTTTATGCAATTTGCAGTTTCTCCTTTGCATGATAAAGATACAAATCCGGATGGAGAAATAAAAAAACCACATTGGCATGTAATATTAATTTGGGATGGACCAGTTACTCAAAATGCAGCAATGAAAATAGCTGAAAAAGTAAATGCACCTCAACCTGTTAAATTAGAAAGCGTGCGTGGTGCATATAGATATTTCACTCACATGGATAATCCTGAAAAATATCAATATGATGAAAAAGATATAAAATTATATAATGGCTTTGATATATCTTCTTATGTGTCATTAACAAAAGAAGAAAAGTATGAGGCTATTGGAAAGATAATGGATATAATTAACGATAATGGGATTACAGAATATATAGATTTATTAAATATACTTAGAATGAATGACTATAATTTATTTAAAGTTGCTTGTGATAACACTATATTGTTTACAAATGTTGTACGTTCGCTTAGACATTCAGAAGATAAGCGAAGATGATTTTGAACTTTGAGAATTTAATTTTATTCTACGAGTTTAAACGAGTAGATCATAAAATTAAATGAACATATAGCAACCATATTTTTGGTTGCTGGGTTTTGAACTTTGGGACTGATTTATTCAGTCCCTTTTTGCGTTAGCAAAAACATAAAGGGTTTGGGATATAATCCCAACAAGTAAGTATATGGGTACCATATACGTAGCTTGCCAAACCCCTCTCATCAATGCTATGATGAGGCCGTAAAGTTGTTTATTTAATTGGTGCCGACAATTAAATAATTCAACATACGGGCGTTTTTTAGGGTGGCGCAAAGATTAAGCGCCAGACTAAAAACATGATAGCTTTAGGGGGCAAATTTGACGGCACATTTTTGCCGTCGCCTCCTAAACTTGATGAGAAAGGGGTGCGATTGTTGGCTACGGAGAATAGACGAGAAAGCAAGCAAATAAAGTTCAGAGTGACACAAGAAGAATATGAGCGACTTGAACAAATGGCAGAAACGTTAAATACATCTGTTCCAATGCTTGCAAAAGACGCAGCGCAGAAAAAGCGTATAAAAGCACCACTGATTGATAGACAAGGTGCAATTGAAATTGCGAAAGAGTTAAGGGCAATTGGAACGAATATTAATCAGATTACAAGAGCAGTAAATACAAAAGAGTTAATTGATTATGACATAGGAAACGCATTATTGGACGAATTAGGCGATTTAAGAAACGAGATGAACAAACTATGGCAACAATTAAGATAGGCGCTACAAAAGCTATGAATAGGCTTATAACGTATGCAGAGAAGAAAGCAGAAATACAATCGGGGGTAAATGTTGATGATGAGTTTGCTAAAGAGCAGATGAAAACAACACGAATGATGTTTAATAAAAACGACGGTCGACAGGGTTATCATTTGATTCAATCATTCGATCCAGAAGATAACATCACACCAGAAGAAGTTAATGAGATAGGTCAAGAATTAGCGAAAGAAGTTGCGCCAGACCATGAAGTAACGATTTATACGCATACAGATAAAGACCACATTCATAATCATATATGCATAAATAGTGTGAATATGAATACAGGAAAAAAGTTTGTGAATGATAGAAATAAACTGTATGAAATGCGTCAAAAAAATGATGAGTTATGCAGGCAAAGAAATTTAAGTATAGCGAATGAGAAACAAGCACAAATAAGATATACGCAAGCAGAAAGAGCAGTTATTGAAAAAGGTCAAATCAGTTGGAAAGATGAAATTAGACAAGCGATTGATAAAGAAAAAATAAATGCAAATAGCTTTGATGAATTTAAAGATAATATGCAAGAGAACTACGGTATTGAAGTTAAAGAACGTGGAAAGAATATCAGTTTCAAACATCCCGATAAAAAAGCATTTGTTAGAGGTAAAACTTTAGGCAAAGCTTACGAGAAAGGAACGATAAATAATGAGCTTAACAGAGAGAGTGAACGAACAGAACAACAGACGCAATCAGATAGACCAAAACAGGTTACTAGAACAAATGAAAGACCTAGAGGCACAGATAAGAACGTTGAGAAACGAGCCGATGTTACTAGAATCGAGCATTACTCAAGAGATAACGGCGATACACAAAGCGTCGGACAAGATACTAAACCAAATCGCAAAGGCACAAAAAGAAATAGCAAGCGAGAACGAGACTTCCGTAGAGCATTTGAAAAGCATAATGAACG
>NZ_MAON01000031.1:0-3611 GCF_001922505.1 Staphylococcus sp. MB377
ACCAAGACCATACAGCTCCGCCGTAAGACGGGAAAGTAATGGGGAGTTGCGTATGCGTATAGGATTCCGCTCGGACTTAGCTTCTCCGATGTCGAACAAAAAATGCAACATTTAGAGGATGGATTAAATCACAAGAGAAAAGTTTATGATTTTAAACTACAAGATTTCAAATCTCTTCGACTGCGAAAAGATATCTTAAAACAAATACAAAACGTTATAAGCAAGAAAAAACTCATTAGAAAGGAAATTGAGCTGTTTTACGATGGGTTACTTAAAATACGAGTTTACAAGAAAGGGATACCTGATTTCGTGAAATTTGAAGAAGAGATGATGAAGCAATGTAAGGGATGGGAAGTACCTATTGGTTATACAAGGGACGGATTAGTAAAACACGACTTTGACCAGTTATCACATATGATCTCTGCCGGCATGACGGATATGGGGAAATCGAATGTATTAAAGCTTATTATTACTTCGCTGGTACGCAACCAATCAGAAAATATAAAGCTATTCCTTATAGATTTGAAGGGTGGTCTCTCTTTCAACCGTTACCGATTCTTAAACCAAGTCGAATCAATTGCGAAGAATCCAGAGGAAACCCTTAAGACTCTAAGGGAATTGCAAGATAAACTGAATGCTAGAAACGAATACTTACTAGAAAAAGGATACGAAGATATAAAAGAAGCGGGGGATCCAGTACGGTATTTTGTAATCGTAGATGAAGCAGCCGATATAGCGCCATACCAGGAGTGCCAGGACATTATTGTTGATATTGGTCGTCGTGGCAGGGCGGCTGGATTCCGTTTAATATATGCAACCCAATATCCGACGAATAGCGCTATGCCATCACAACTGCGTCAAAACATTGGTGCTCGTGTTTGCTTTAGATTGCAGACAGAAGCAGGGAGCCGTGCCGTATTAGACGAGGGCGGCGCAGAGAGTCTTCCTAACATAAAAGGAAGGGCTATATATCAAACGAACGAGAAAACGGTCCTACAGACAATTTATATCGATAATAAGCAAATTGATAACATCATAAAGCCACACATCAACATAAGAGCGAGGAAGGAGCATGAAGATGCAAAAACTCGCCATGAAGGAACAACGCACAGAAAGCATACTCTACAGCTTGAGGAAATTGGGATTCTTGACTAGAAAGCAATTACAGGTTCTTCATAATCTCGGTGGAGATAGGAATGCATCACGTGTCATGAAGGGAATTGAAGAATATGTGTCTAGCTTTAGGGATGGGGAGAAAGTTTATTACCTTAACAAAGAAGGGCGCGAACGTATTGGGAGCAAGAAAATACTCAAACGTTCGAATCAATTCCGACACTACATTATGAGGAATGACATCTATATTGCTTACGAATGTCCGAAAACGTGGAAGCAGGAAGTGAAAATGAACGTAAAAGGTATCGTTTCTATAATTGCAGATGCAATCTTCACTAATAATGGCCGTTATTACATTGTAGAAGTGGATCATGAGCAGAAAATGAGTGCAAATCGTATCAAGATGCAGAAGTATCGCAAATTAATCGAATGCAAAGTGTTTGAAAAGACACCTAAGTTCATTTGGTACACCACGACGGAATATCGCAGGAAGAACCTACAAAAGCTTTGTGAGGGATTAGATTGCAATATATTTACGGTTACTGATTTCCATTAAAATTAAGGGGATGGTCCATATGGCAGCAGAGACAATGAGCATCAAAGATTTTATGGATGGTAACTACGGGGTAAAGAAAAAGTGGAGCTTGTTCAAAAAGAAAGCAAAAAAATACGCACCTGTGGCGGTGCGAGTAAGTATAGTAATCGGCAGTGCTATTATATTCAGCCAAATTATAGATATTCCTCATGTATTTGCTGATGGAAATAATCCAGACGTAAATGAAGTATTTAAAGATGTGCAATCAAACGACGGAAAGATAAAGAATTATATAGATGGCCAACTGTATAATCGTATAGTAAATGCGTTTGAACCAGTTATATTCTTGATTAAAGCAGTATCCTATCCCATTGCATCCGTTGTAGCGTTATGCGGTGGTTTGTTCATTATGGTTGGCAGTCAGGAACGGGGATTTAGCTTAATTTCAAGAGCAGGGATTGGCTATATTGTAGTTCAAATGATTCCGTTGTTTATGAGGCTGCTTGTTGAGATTGCTAAAGCTATATAAAAGTAGAAGCACTCTGATTAAACAGAGTGCTTATTTCAAGATTCATTTACGGATAGAGTTTTTGGTGCTGGTGGGTTTGTCGAATAGTCTATATATTCGCCTTCATACTGTAATTTTTTTAATAATACTTGTTCTAGTAAAGCGACCATTTTAGACCAAACTATATAATCTGAAGGAGAGAATTCATAACCACCATGTGCTGCGCTATTTCTTTTATTAACAAAGTTTTTTAAATGTTCACCATTGAATTCTAAATTATATTCTTGAAGTAACTTTATAATTCTTGCGCGAAGGTTTCTTTGGAAAAGGACCTTCCATTGATTAGGAAGTATTTGATTGTTCATAAGTTCTGCACTGTCCTCTTCAGACAATAATGGAATAATATGCTCTTCCATAAGATCTTTAAAATAAGAATAAGTCCGTCTTCTATCAGCTCTAGTAATATAATTGACATCTACATCCCCTAATTCATTTTTTACAAACTCTTCAATAGTTGAGCCTGTAATGATAAACGGCATTGGGAAAATTGGCATAGATGCCGATAAGTGAATGCCATCTGTTAATTTTCTTAGTGCTAGTCTAGTATCGTTGCTGAAAGTAGAATAAACCGGAAAACAAGTTTCAATAAAATGCGTCAATTTATTATGGAAAACTACATCAATTAATTGTCTAAAAGGCCTTAATGTCGCAGGAGGGACTTTTCTGATATGATGAAATACTTCATGCTGTCCGATATAGCCTATTGCATTTGTCCATTTTAATCGGCATCCGTAAGCTATAGAATATAAATCTAATAGGGTATCCATTAATTCTACAGCTGTTTCGTAGGATAATAAACCTGTCTCTTTCTTTACAATGACTTTTACGCTAATGAAATTATCTTCTCGTCTTAAGGCTTCATTGTAGTTAATCACTATATCTTGAACACCAGTAAATTCAAGAGAAAATGCTTCTTGTTTAAAATTTAAATTCAAATAAGTTTTATCACGTAACATGCGTCCTGGGGAATGTTCTGATGTTTCAGCAAAACCAATGACGAAATTAGGTATCCAAAACTCTATATATTCACTTTCTTGCGATTCACCTATCGTAAGTTGCGTGAAGTCAAATTTACACAAATAAACTCTTGACATAGGACGTTCTTTAATATTCACTACTGATAATTGATGTCCACTTATCACTTTCCCATCAATAGTTATACCATTAAAATTCCATGGATAAAGGCATTCTTCGTTTGCAATTTCCCTAGGTAATATACCATTGAAAGCACCATTGATTAAATTAGTTTTATCCCACGGCTTGTTTACATCTAAGTTAATATGAAATCCACCTTCTAAACTTTCTATACCATCAAATTCAAATTTGCCGGTTCCGCTAAATCCTTCAGACATAAAAATCCCCCTTGAATAATAGACATAATTTTCTATCTATAAA
>NZ_MAON01000032.1:0-3026 GCF_001922505.1 Staphylococcus sp. MB377
GGTTTTAGGTTTATTATCTAAAGATGATCGCTTTACTAAGCAACCTGTTGTTTTAGAAAATGGTATTGTTGAAGGACAGATTATTAATGGATCACAAATCGTTGTATCAGAAGAAATTCACGGTACTAGTGGTAAGTATAAAATTTTAGGTCTTCATAAGTCTGCCATTGGATACGGGACACAGTTAACTGAAACAGAGGCACAACGTCTGCAAAATTCTTTTGCAGATGGTATTCGTGGTCTTATGGTTTATGGTGGAGATATCCTTCGTCAAGAGTCAATAGCGGTACTTACAGCTACAGTTACATCAATTACTCCGGAAAAACCAGGTGGAGGGGCTTAATAAGCCTTCTCCATTTTTTTCTTTTACGTAAGTAGGTGATTAGATGGAAGATATGAAAGCAGAAATTTTAAAACGTGTAAAACTGCAAGTACCTAATATAAGTGATGAAAATTTATTAATAAGCATTGAAGATACAATGTTAATGGTTGCTGAGTACACCAATAGAACTATTCCTGAATTCCCTCCTGCTTATATTGGTATCATCGCTAAAATGGTGGTTCATCAGTATATGGAGCAAGAGAGAGAAGGAAAGAAAAGTGAATCGTTAGGTAACTATTCTGTTACTTATGATGATGTGGTAGATTATCCAGCAAACGTCACGAAGGGGCTGAAAGTGAGGTTACGTGTTCGATGATTCAGTCAATGATACGCAAGTTTGGAAAAGATGCTACAGTACTTCGCAACGCTGGTTCTGATGATGGACCATATTCAACAGAAGAATGGAAAGAAATCAATACTGTTAAAGGTGTATTGGATGCTATCCAAGGGACAAAGGATGCTCGCAATAAGAAAGTAGAAGAGAAAAGCACACATTTCTTTTACTGCATGCTTTTCGACGTAACTATTCAAGATAGATTAGTTATCGATAAGAAGGTATACAGCGTTACTTATCCGGGCGATCCAATGAATGCGGGTAGATTCTTTCAAATAGAATTGGAGATGTTGCCATATGAGCGTGAAATTCCAATCCAATAGAGCCGCTGTTATGGCGAGACATTTGGCTGCAAAGAAAGCAGCTCATACTGCTATTGGTCAATTTGTATCTTCTAAAGCTAAATTACTTGCTGCTGTAGACACTGGCAATCTAAGAAGAAGCATTAGTTCTAAAGCAGAGCAAGAAAAAGTTGTTATCGGTACTTCTGCTGATCATGGAATTTATGTTGAGAAAGGAACAGGAATTTATGCTGTAGACGGTGATGGGCGTAAAACTCCTTGGATGTACCGTGACCCTAAAACAGGGAAGATGGTTAAAACTCAAGGGCAACATGCACAGCCTTTTCTTAGACCAGCAGCAGAGAGCAATAAACCGCAAATTACACAAGTTGGCACGCGAACCTATTCGTCGTTAATGAGGTAGATAGCATGAATGACTTTATAAATATATTACACAGTGAATTAAAACAGATTCATAAAGAAACGTATTATGAAATCGCTAAAACAACGGCTGAAATGCCTTATCTGGTATTCACGGTAAATGATGACAAAGAACCATGGGGACGAAAGAATATCATGCTTACAATTGATATTTACGGCACTTCCGCTCATCTTAGTAAAATAGATGAACTGATTATGAAGCTAGAAAACAATCTTCATAGAAAAAGGTTAAGCAGTGCTGAATTTGGTGCTGCTATTTCTTATCTTTCGAGTCAGAAAGTACCTGATCCAGACCCGAATATCAGACGTAAAGAAGTGCGGTTCATTTTAAGAACTTATTTTAAACAATAGAAAGGGTTGATTATATGGCAGCTCCACAACCAAAACCAGAGAATGTCCTATTCGGAGATTGGGGTGCATTCTTCTTTAATTATGGAGAAAAAGACGAACTACCTGTAGGTGCTACACAAGGCGGTGGCTCATTTAAATACGAACCAGAGTTTAAAGAAATTGAATATGATGGTTCTCCTGGTGACACTATGGGGATGAAACGTATTACAAAATCAAAAACTCAAATTAGTTTTAAGACACTTGAATTTTTGGATAAAGAAAAAATCAAAAACTTTATTGCTGGTTTAAAAGTATCAGAAGAGACTGTTACAAAAGACGGGAAAACAATTAAGTACGACGTGATCGAAGCTACAGAACGTCTAACAAAAGATAGCTATCTTAAAAACGTAGCATGGGTTGGCGAAACTTTAGGTGGAGATATCGTTGAAATTATCGTATATAACGCATTATCTGACGGTTCATTAGAGCTAGGATTTGAAAACGAAAGTGAAGTTGTTCCAGAAGTGACATTCACAGGACATCGTGATCCAGAAAACATTCGAAAAGTACCATGGAAAAAACGTATTTTAACAGCAACAGAAGCAGCTAAATTAATACCAGCAGGTTAAAGAGTAGGGATAATCCCTGCTCTTTTTATTTTAAGGAGGAATAAATATGACTATTGCAATTCAAGAAAAAGAATATAAAGTGAGACAAATTCATGGTGGAGATTTATTTTCTGTAGTTCGTATTTTGAAGAAATCGAAATTCAAGGTTGATATTAATTTACTTAAAGATTTAATGATGGGCGTACGAAATAAAGAAGGAGCAACTCAAGCTGATGTATTAGCTGCACAAGAGACTTTCGGGTATGACATTATCATGAAGTTTATCTTCGGGTTAGAAGAAGCAGAACAGGAATTTTTTGAGTTTGTAGCCGGACTTTTAGTTCATGAAGATGAAGGTGGCAAAAAAACATCACCAGGTTGGGAAACGATTCGAACTTTAAATCTAGAAGAGTTGGTTCGATTATTTATTGCAATTAAAGATTCAGAAGTTGGGCTGGTTAAGCTTTTTTCCAATGCGGTGAACTTGATGAAATAGATTTCATCGATACGTTAGCTTCTCGCTATCCAAATATGGAGTATATAAGGAGTTTGGATGCAGAGATAGTTATTAACTTGTATCTCACCGCAAAGAAGAAACAGATGGACCGCATGTTATGGGAAGAATGGTGTGCCCTACAACCGTACTGCGA